>JBDTWJ010000149.1:0-8887 GCA_040006755.1 Ilumatobacteraceae bacterium
TCTTCCTCGGTGATCTTGCCGAGCGCACACGCGCCGACGGCCTCGAAGACGCTGGTGATGTCGAGCGCCACGCCGTTGTGTTCGCCCGGAAGGATCGAGCCGTTGTAGACGAAGACGCTCGGCAGGTCGAGCCTTGCCGCAGCCATCAGCATCGCGGGGATGCTCTTGTCGCAACCTGCGAGGCCCACGAACCCATCGAGACGCTCAGCGTGCATCACGCATTCCACGGAGTCGGTGATGACCTCGCGACTGACCAGCGACGCTCTCATTCCTTCGTGACCCATGCTGATGCCATCGCTGACAGTGATGGTGCCGAACTCCATCGCGAACCCGCCGGCTTCGCGAATCCCCACCTTCGTGTGCTCCGCCAGCTTGCGCAGCGTCATGTTGCATGGGGTCACGTCGTTCCACGCCGAAGCAATGGCGATCTGCGGCTTGTCCCAGTCGTCGTCGGTCATGCCGACAGCGCGCAGCATGGCGCGGGCCGGTGCCTTCGTCATCCCGTCGGTGACGTCGCGGCTGCGGGGCTTGATGTCGACTTTGGTGCCTGGTTCGTTCGCGGCCATGGGGCGAAGTTACCTGACCTCGACCTGCCAGACTTGATCCGAACGGGCTCCGCTCCGCCGCTGACGAGGTGGCAGCTCGACGACCACCGGCTAACGCTCGGGTAGCTCCGAGATCTGCGGGGTATCGGCGATCAGCCGCTTGGTGTACTCGGCTTCGGGGAACCGCAGCACGCGCTCGGTCGGGCCCGACTCGACGATCTTTCCGTCCGCCAGCACGGCAACCTGATCGGCGATCGAAGCGACCAGCGGGAGGTTGTGGGTGACGAACAGCATCGCCAGGCCGAGGTCGCGCCGCAGTTCGCCCAACAACTCGACGATCGACGCCTGAACCAGGACGTCGAGCGCAGACGTGACTTCGTCGCAGACGAGGACTTCCGGCCGGCTGACCAGCGCGCGGGCGATCGCGACGCGCTGGCGTTCGCCGCCCGACAACTGATCGGGGAACCGGTTGGCGTAGCTCGCGGTCAAGGCGACGCGCTCCAACATCTCGCCGACCTTGCGGGCCGCGTCGGTCTTCGAGGAGCCGCCGATGATCAATGGACGGGCGACGGACTCGCCGACTGTTCGTCTGGGCTGCAGTGAGCTGTACGGGTTCTGGAAGACGTACTGGATCCGCAATCGTTGGGCAGTCGTGCGATCGCGCGCCGATTGAGCCAGGCGCTCGGACCCGAGCAGGATCTCGCCGGTCCACTCGCGGTGCAGGCCACCAATCGATCGGGACAGCGTCGTCTTGCCACTGCCCGACTCACCCACCAGTGCCAGGCACTCGCCGCGGTCGACGTGCAAGTCGATGTTGTGCACCACCTGGTGGCGGGTGTACGACGCACACACATCGCGGACCAGCAGGGCGTGCGTCGCCGAAGCGGCGATCGGCGCCGAATGCGCGGACATGTGCTGCGTGCGCTGCGGCACCTCGAAGGGCCGGATGCACCGCACGAGCCGACCGGGAGCAACCTCGGTCTCGGCCGGGAACTCGGCGCGACAGGCATCGACCGCCAGTTCGCAACGCAAGGCGAAGGCGCACCCGACCGGACGCCTGCCGGGTGCCGGAGCGCGGCCACTGAGGCCGACCATCTCGTGATCGGTCGACATGTCGGGTGCTGCAGCAATGAGATGCCGCGTGTACGGATGGGCTGGGTCGTCGAACAACTCCTGCGCCGGCCCCTGCTCGACGATCCGCCCGGCATACATCACGGCCACCTTGTCGGCGAGGTTGGCGACGACGGCGAGGTCGTGCGTGACATACAGCGCGGCCACCCTGTGGGCGTGGCACAGCTCGCGAATCGTTGTCAGCACGTGGGCCTGGGTGCTGACGTCGAGACCGGTCGTCGGCTCGTCGAGCACGATCACCGACGGCCGGCAGGCAAAGGCCATGGCCAGCCCGACTCGCTGTTGCTGACCGCCCGAGAGTTGATGCGGGTAACGGCGTAGGAACTCGGGCGTACTGGGCAGCAACACCTCGCTCATTACTTCGATGACTCTGGCTTTGCGCGCCGCGTCGCTGCCGCCGAAGTTGTGGAACTCGAGGACTTCGATCAGTTGCTTGTGGATCCGCAATGCCGGGTTCAGTGCGGTCGACGGGTCCTGCGGTACGTAGGAAACGAGCTTGCCGCGAGCGTGTCGAAGCGCAACATCGCCGAGGGAGAGCATCGATGCATCGCCGATGGTCACCTCTCCGCCGGCCAGCTTCACCCCGCGCCGGGCATGGCCAAGCACGGCGAGCCCGACGGTGGTCTTGCCGGAGCCCGACTCGCCGACGAGACCGAGCACCTCCCCCGGCGCGATTGTCAGGTTGATCCCATCGACGATGTCGGCTCCTCCGTACGCCACTTCGATTCGCAGGTTTGAGATCGATACCGCAACGTCCATCAAGCGTCGCCCTTCGACCGGTCGATGCCTGCTGCTGCACGCGACAGGCCATCGCCAATGAGGCCAGTGCCGATGGTCAACAAGGCAATGGCGATGACGGGCAGCGTCACGCCCCAGTGATTGGGGAGCAGCCCTTTACGATTCTCGTTGATCATCAAGCCCCAGTTGGCCGCGCCGGGATCTGCGGTGAAGCCGAGGAATGCGATGCCGGCGATGAGTCCGATCGAGAACGTCAGACGCAAGTTGGCTTCGACGAGCAGCGGCCCGGACACGTTGGGCAGCAACTCCGATTGGAGGATTCGGAACCGCGATTCACCGAGTGATTCGGCGGCAGCGACGAAATCTCGCTCGACGACGGAGACTGCCGCGCCGCGAACGACACGGGCGATGCGTGGCACTGTCGAGATGCCTACGGTGAGGATGATGAGGGTCGTAGTCGCGCCGAACATCGAGATCACTATCAAGGCCGTGATGATCTGTGGAAGGGCCAGAACCACATCCATTGCCCGCATCAGCACATCGTCGAGCTTGCGGCGGTTGTAAGCCGCGATCAGACCGATCGTGGTGCCAAACACCAGCGCCAGGGCCGTGGCGAGGACGGCGGAGATCAGGATCGGTCTGCCGCCGTACAGGAATCGCGACCACACGTCGTGGCCGACGTTGGCGGACCCGAGCCAACTGTGCAACCGGGTCTCGTCCGATGGTTTGAAGGGCAGGCCGACGGCGTCGGCTTCCCCGTACGGTGAGATGTACCGACCGAACAAAGCGATGACGCACAGGATGCCGACGATCAGCAGGCCGATGCGCGTCCTCCACATTCCCAGAGCGACGCTCATGACGCCGGGCGGTCGTCGGGATTCCACCTCGGGTGCGATGGCGTCATTGATGGCCTTCATTGCATCCTCGTTCGCAATCGCGGCGTGACCAGCACGGTGGCAACGTCGGCGGCCAGGTTCGTCATCACGTAGACCGCGGCGAGGACCATTACCAAGAACTGGATGACAGGGATGTCGCGGACTCTCACTGAGTCTCGCAACGTGAGGCCTATGCCCGGATAGTTGAAGAGGGCCTCGACGACGATCACGCCTGCAGCGAAGTAGGCGATGTTGAGGGCGATCACCTGGAACACCGGGCCGAGCGCGTTGGGCAGCGCATGACGCCACAGCACGACCTTCTCCGGTGCCCCCTTCAATCGGGCCATCTCGACGTAGTCACTCTCCAGGACCTCGATCATCGAGGCGCGAACGATTCGCGAGATGTAGGGCACTGCCCCGATGACCAACGTGGCGGTTGGGAGGATCATCCCCTTCATGTCGGACCATGGTCCCTGGCCGATACCGATCGTGCTCACCGCCGGCAGCACGTGCCAGACACGCACGCTGAACAACAGAACGAGGATGATCCCGACGACGAACTCTGGCAACGAAGCCAACGCCAGCATCGAGTTGGACGTGACGTTGTCGAACGTGGAGTCTCGCTTGCGGGCGGTGTAACCGCCGAGCCACAGCGACAACGGGATCGAGATCACCGATGCCAGCACCAACAGGAACAGCGAGTTGACGACGCGGTCGCCGATGTAGTCGAGAATCGGTTGCTGGGCGTTGAACGAAACGCCGGGATCCCCGCTGACAATCCCTTTGAGCCAGTGCGTGTACTGGTAGAAGGCCGTGTGCTGAAGACCGAGCTTCTCGCGTAGCGCGGCGATGCTCGTCGCAGTGGCGTTGCGGCCGAGGATCGCCTGAGCCGGATCACTCGGCAGCAACTGCGTCGCGGTGAACACCACCAGCGACACCACGAACATCGTGAAGATGCCCAGCGCCAATCGGCGCGCAATAAACAAGAGCACACCGCGGTTTTTTGACATCAGTGAGGTACTACTCGGCGAAGTACAGGTTCTTCCAGCCTCGGCCATAGTGGTCGAGGTTCAACGTGTTCGGTCGTTCGACCAAGCCGACGACCTTCGCGTTGTAGCCATCGAGCAGGTTCTGGAAGAAGGGGATGATGAGCCCACCCTCTTCGTAAAGCTCCGTCTGCATCTTGTCGGTGATGACCTTGCGATTGGTATCGTCGGTTTCAGCGACTGCGGAGTTGTAGTCCTCGATGAACGTCGATTCTGCCGGCGGCCAGTGCGTGTCGGGATACGGCGCGGTGTCCTTGAGTTCGCTAGCGGCGACTTGGAGCAAAAAATTACGTGTTCCCCAGAAGTCGGTGCCGAACGTGCGCTTCAAGTACTCGTCGCCCCAGTACGTGCCGCCATCAAGAACCTGGGCGTTGATGGTGACGCCGGCGCCCTTGGCCTGCTCGGCGAACAGCTGCGCCATTTCCGGTAGGCCGGCGGTGTCGTTGGGAGCGAACAGGTCGATGGTCAGGTCGCTCTTGCCGGCCTCGGCCAGCAGAGCCTTGGCCGCATCGAGGTCTTGCTTGCGCTGCGGCAACTCGTCGCCGATGTACGCGGAGTCGAGCGGGGAGAAGAGGTCGTTGGCGACGCTGCCGTAGCCGGCCTGGACCTGCTCGACCATCGCGTCACGATCGACGATCAGGCGCATCGCCTGGCGGACGCGCACGTCGGTGAACGGCTCCTGGTCGACAGCCATGAAGATCGTCAGCCAACTGCCACCAGCCGAGTTCAGCACCTTGTACGCACCATTGCCCATCACCGTCTCGACTGTTGCCGGAGGGATGTCAGCAGCGATGTCGATCTGATCAGCCAGCAGGGCGTTGATCATCGCGTCGGAGTCGGCGAAGTCGATGATGTGCACCTCGTCGAAGTACGGCTTTCCGGCATCCCAGTAATACGGGTTCTTGACGTGGATCGACTGCTTGCCGACCTCGAACTCCTTGAGCATGTAAGGCCCTGTGCCAATCTGATTGGTCGGATCGCCGCTGAAGCGCTCGTACCCCACCGGCACGATTCCGCAGGTGTACGCACAGATCGCCTCCTTGAAGTTGGACACGGCCTGCTTCAGCTTGAACTCGACAGTGCGATCGTCGACCTTGGTGATGCCCGACTTGTCGAGCCACGTGCGCATGTTCGAGCCGCCGAACACAGCAAGGTCGGGGTCGAGCAGCCGTTCGAATGAGTACACGACATCGTCCGCCGTGACGTCGTTGCCGTTCTGGAACTTGACCCCATCCTTCAACGTGATCACGTAGTTGTCGGCCGCCTTGGCGGTCACATCCTTGGCAATGCCATTGACGTACTCCGGCACGAAATCGGGGCTGAAGCTCATCAGCGGCTCCCAACCAGTGACTTGTCGCATGATGTCGGACTTGCCGACGATGTGCTGCCCGTCGAGCAAATCATTGGCGCCGCCCAGCGTGCCGACGCGCAGGATGCCGCCTGCTTGTGCCGATGCTGCCTCGGTGGCAGGGGTGACGTCGCTGCTGGCCGTTGGTGCGTCGCTGGCCGTTGGTGCGCCGCTGGCAGGTGCTTCATCTGTGCCAGCGGGAGCCGTGCTCGGGCTGTCGCTGCCGCAAGCTGCGAGTGCGGCGGCAACTGCCACCGCGGTGCCGCTGCCCAGAATCAGCTGTCGTCGGTTGAATCTTTCAGGTACTAGACCATGTACAGGATCAATCGCCATTGCTCTTCCCCCTTGTCCCGTTGTATCGGGTGCGCGCCCCCCGGATATGCGACGCGACTAGCGCCGACTATATCCCAGCCTGGCGCAAGGATATTCAACTCACGATGAAGAGCTCGTGCGCAGCGTCTCGGTGTGCCCGTCGACGCCGAGCACCTGTCCAGAGATATATCTGGCAGCTGGTGACGACAAGAACGCGACCGCCTCGGCGATGTCAGCGGCGTCGACGAACGAACCCATCGACACCTGGCTCTCGTATGCAGTCCTGACGGACGATGGCTCGACACCGAGCGCAGCAGCCTCGCGCTCGATCACGCCGTCCATGCGAGAACCTCCGACGGAGCCCGGGCAGATGGCGTTCACGCGCACGCCGGACGAACCGAGCTCCATGGCCCAGGTCTTCGTCAAGCCGACCACTGCCCACTTGGCCGCGGCATAGGGCGACCTCAATGGGTAGCCGAAGACGCCCGCCGACGACGAGATGTTGAGGATTGATCCGGGGCGCTCGCGAAGGAGAGGCACAGCCTTGTGGGTGCAGCGGAAGATCGAGCCGAGGTTGACCTGCACACAGCGATCGAATGCCTCGGGATCCATGTCCTCGACCGCAGCGGTCGGCCCCGCAACGCCGACGTTGTTGACCAACACGTCGAGGCCCCCGAGGCGTGCCAACACCTGCGCGAACAGGTCATCGACCGACGCGGTATCGGCAACATCTGCCACGACGTCGGGCGAGGTGAGGGGATCGATGTCGACCACCAGAACGCGGGCACCACCTTGTTTCAGCCGTGCAGCGATGGCGGCGCCGATGCCCGATCCGCCTCCCGTCACCAACGCGCGCATGCCTGACAGTTCGTTCATTGCTCCTCACTTCTTCGGGTTAGAGTTAATTGACCGTCCGTTCAGACAATCAGGTGTTGACGCCTGAAACAAGGGGGCAGCGATGAACTGGGAAGTATTCATCACGTGTGCAATCACCGGCGCAGGTGACAGCGTCGGCAGGAGCCCGCACGTGCCGGTGACGCCCGAACAGATCGCCACGTCGGCGATCGACGCCGCCAAGGCAGGTGCAGCGGTGGTCCACATCCACGTTCGTGACCCGCAGACGGGCAAGGGCGCCCGAGCGACCGAGCTGTACGCAGAGGCAGTCGAGCGCGTCCGCGCCGCCGACGTCGACGTGGTCATCAACCTCACCGCCGGTATGGGCGGTGATCTCGTTTTGGGGGGCGACGAGCAGGTCCTGCCGATCAACCCCGACGGCACCGACATGGCCGGCGCGACCGAGCGCCTCGACCATGTGCGCACCCTGATGCCCGAGATCTGCACGCTGGATTGCGGCACGATGAACTTCGCGTCCGGTGGCGACTACATCATGGTCAACACACCCAGCGTGCTTCGCTCCATGGCCCGACAGGTGCAAGCGCTCGGTGTTCGGCCCGAGTTGGAGGTGTTCGACACCGGGCATCTCGTGCAGGTCAAAGAGCTCATCCGCGACGGACTACTCGACAACCCAGTCATGATCCAGTTGTGCATGGGGATCGCCTATGGCGCGCCCGATGACCCCAACACGTTCCTCGCGCTCGTCAACAACCTGCCCAACGATTGCGTGTTCTCCGGGTTCTCGATCGGTCGCATGCAGATCCCGTTCGTCGCGATGGCTGCGCTGGCTGGCGGCAACGTGCGCGTCGGCCTCGAGGACAACCTCTACCTCGGACCCGGGCACAAGGCGACCAACGCCGAGCTCGTCGCTCGCGCCAAGCAGTTGCTCGAGAGCATGAACGTGAGAATTCTCGGCCCCCAAGAAGTGCGTGACAAGCTGAAGCTCATCAAGCACACCTGATCATTGACGGGGGTACGGCTAATGGGTGACCAAGTAGTGCAACACGGCTTGGAAGGAGTCATTGCCTTCGAGACCCAGATCGCCGAGCCCGATCGCGAGGGCGGCGCGCTGCGCTATCGCGGCGTCGACATCGAAGACCTCGTCGGCCATTACGACTACGGCCGAGTCTGGGGCCTGCTGGTGGACGGCTCGTTCGATCCTGGCCTGCCGCCTGCCGAGCCCTTCCCCATCCCGGTGCACTCAGGCGACATTCGAGTCGATGTACAGAGCGCGCTGGCGATGTTGGCGCCGTTCTGGGGCCTCGACCAACTGCTCGACATCGACGATACGCAGGTGCGCGACGACCTCGCTCGCGCGTCGGTGATGGCACTGTCGTTCGTTGCCCAGTCGGCGCGGGGACTGGGCCTGGCGATGGTGCCGCAGAAGCACATCGACGGCGCGGCGACCATCACCGAACGGTTCATGCGTCGTTGGCGAGGCGACCCCGATCCCGACCACGTGAAGGCCGTCGACGCGTACTGGATCTCTGCAGCCGAACACGGCATGAATGCCTCGACGTTCACCGCTCGTGTCATCGCCTCCACAGGCGCCGACGTTGCTGCCGCATTGTCCGGAGCTGTGGGCGCACTGTCCGGCCCACTTCACGGTGGCGCACCTGCACGTGTCCTGCAGATGCTCGAGGAGGTCGAGAAGGAAGGCGACGCCGACCGCTGGGTGAAGCGAGCGTTGGACAAGGGTGACCGCCTGATGGGGTTCGGCCATCGTGTCTATCGCGCCGAAGATCCTCGGGCGAGGGTGTTGCGGCGAACCGCGAAGGGGTTGAAGTCGCCGCGTGTCGAGGTCGCCGATGCACTCGAGCAGGCAGCACTCGCCGAGCTGAAGGCTCGGTATCCCGACCGGGTGTTGGCAACCAACGTCGAATTCTGGTCGGCAGTCGTGCTCGACTACGCCGAGGTGCCCGCGCACATGTTCACGGCGATGTTCGCCTGCGCCCGGACTGCCGGGTGGAGCGCCCACATCCTCGAGCAGAAGCGCAC
>JBDTWJ010000150.1:0-8539 GCA_040006755.1 Ilumatobacteraceae bacterium
CGATTGGTCCAGGCAACCAACGCCCACGATCTCGACGCGCTCGTCGCGTGCTTCGCCGAGGACTATGTGAACGAGACACCGACGCATCCGTCGCGAGGTTTCCGCGGACGTGAGCAGGTTCGCCAGAACTGGACGCAGATCTTCGGATTCGTCCCAGACATAGCAACGCGTATCGTCGACGTCTGTGTCGATGGCGAGACGATCTGGAGCGAATGGGAGATGACCGGAACCCGACGGGACGGGACCTCCCACCACATGAGGGGCGTCATCGTGTTCTGTGTCCGTGACGACGTCGCACACTCGGCACGGTTCTACCTCGAGCCGGTCGACGGTGCCGGGTCGACAGTTGATGAAGCCGTTCGCAACCAGGTCGTTCGTTGATGACTCCGAGCACGCCAATGCAAGGCGACGTTCAAGACCGCAAACCACCACCGCTCCTTGTCGCGCTCAGCAACATTTTCCTGAAAGCCATTCTTCGAACCCCGGTCGCCCGCGTGATCACCCCAATGGCGCTCCTCAGCTTTGCAGGCCGCCGCAGCGGCCGATCACTGTCGGTCGTGGTGGGTTGGCACACACTTGATGGCGTCGCAACGGTGTTCACTCCAGCATCGTGGAAGGCCAACTTCACTGACCCAACGCCAGCAACCGTGCGCCATCGGCACCACCGACTGCACCTCGTCGGCACACTCACCACAGACCCGACACGAGTCGCCGACGCACTCAACCGACTGATTCGCTCAGGCACCTCACCTGGAAAGCTCGCCCTGCACGTACCGACCGGCTACAAGATCACCGCATCAGACGTCACCGCCGTACGCCGAAGCATGATCCAGTTCTCAAACGCGGCTGCGACCGCAGCGGACTGACCCTCAATCGCTACGCCGGTCGTCAGACCTCCATGCCGCGGTGATATGCAACTCGCGCAACAACACCCTTTCGGTGACAACCGGCTCCGTCCCAGTGACCGTCAGATCTTGGGTGCGGGCGGCCGTGGCTCGAAATCTGCCGGCCTGGACACGCCGCCATGAGCCACACCTAGCGACCGGCGCATCACCCGCATCTACGCCATTCGCAACTCACCCAATCGCCAGACTCCACAGGGTCGCCGGTGTCGGCGGGCCAAAAGACCCGCCTTCGGGGGCCCAAGGACCCTTCACAACATGAATCACGATCCATACTTTGAGTGGTGACGTCGCCACATAGCGCAGGATCCCATTGGAGGCATTGCGCATTCACCGGGCGGGCGCTTAGGGACAGGGAGCGACAAGTGGCACTAGTTGGGGAATTTCGTGTACGGCGAATCGGGCTGGCGTCGACGTCAATCGCGCTTGTCGCGATGGCCGCGCTATCGGTCATCGTTCCGCCTTCGGCGGCGCATGCAACGCCGCCACTTGCTGCAGTGGATCTCGGTCGCTCTAGTTCGTTTGCGATCCTTGCTGGCGATTCAGTCGGGAACACCGCAACGGGACCGATCACTGTGGTCCGCGGAGATCTGGGTGTGGTCGCCGCCGCCGGCGCCATCACCGGCTTCCCGCCTGGCGAAGTGAGGGGTATCAAATATGCGGTAGCTGCTGCCGCGGTCGCCGACGCCCGTACTGATCTTTTCGTTGCATATGCGGACGCTGTTGGCCGCACGTCGACTGTGGCACTCGCAGGCGATCTGATGGGGCTGACCTTATTGCCGGGCGTTCACACGAGCACAGCCGCGGTAAACCTGTCTGGCGGCACAGTCACACTTAGCGGCGGGGGAGATCCCAACGCTGTATTCATCTTTCAAGTGGAGGGCGCGCTCACTATGGCCGCCAACACGCACGTGGTGTTGACCAATAACGCTCAAGCCAAGAACGTGTTTTGGCAGGTCAATGGTGCGGGCGCGATCGGAGCGAATGCGGAGTTCGCGGGGACAATGATGACCGCGACGGCGATCGCCGTTGGCGCGAATTCATTGTTCAATGGCCGCGCTCTCGCCAAGACCGGCGCAATAACCACGAACAGCAACCAGTTCTACTCGGTGACTCCAGCGGTCACGATCAACGGAGGGCCTGCTGCGTCGGTGGCCGACGACACCCCAACTATCACGGGTACCGTCACTGTCAATGTGCCGCCGCTCGCGGTCAGCGTCACAGTCGGCACTCAAGTGCTGGCGGCGACCGTACAGGTCGACGGCACGTGGGCCGTCACCGCGGCGATATTGGCCAACAACACCTATTCCGTCAGCGCCGCAGCGAGCGACGCCGTCGGGAACCAAGGTTCAGCAGCCCAGTTGCTGACAATCGACACCGTTCTGCCCGTCGTCTCTATTGTGGGTGGTGCATCGGTCGTGACGAACGATACGACACCGACATTGTCAGGAAGCACGGATGTCATTGCCGGATCCCTTGTCACCGTCACTATTGCCGGACAGACCTTGACCGGACTGGTCCAGGGTGGCGGCGGCTGGAACGTGACACCAACGACGCTCGCTAGCGGTGCAACCACCGTAAACGTGTTGGTTCACGACGAAGCTGGAAACCCCGGAAGCGCGACACAGACGTTGACGATCGATGTGACTGCACCAGTTGTCACGATCACCGGGGGAGCGACAGCACTCACGAGTGATACGACGCCGGCGTTGGCTGGCACGACTTCTGATGGAACGATCGCTGTCTCGATCGACGGTCAGGTCGTCGCGGGGGTCGTAATCGTCGGCAGCGGATGGACCGTCGCTTATCCAACCTTGCGCGCACCCCTCGGCGGCGGCGATCACTACATTTCGGTGACCGGCACTGATGCCGCTGGCAACGCAACGGTTGTCACACAGACATTGACCGTCGACTCGACACTCCCGGTGATCGCGATCAACCACGGCAGCGTGTACGCGACGAACGATGTGACCCCGACCATTGCCGGCACCACCGATGCGGTGCAGGGCGTCCTCGTCACGGTGACCATCAATGGCGGATCAGCGATGACAGCGTCGGTCCAAGACGACGGCAGCTGGAACGCGACGCCATCGGCGCTCGTTCCTGGCACGTACACCATTGTCGCCAGCGTGTCGGATGCTGCGAGCAACGTGGGGACGTACACGCAAACACTCACGATTGACATCATCGCTCCGACGGTGACGATCGATGGTGGAGCATCACGATCGACCGGCGACGCAACTCCGACAATCTCTGGAACAGCTTCCGGCGCACCCGCCGGCTCCGTGGTAGTGGTCACCGTTGACGGTCAGACTCTGTCGACAACGACCACAGGCGCGGGGACATGGACTGTGACTGCCGCACACATCAACAACCTCATCCGAGTCGTCGCGGCCAGCGTCACCGATGCGGCAGGCAACGTCGGAAGCGGAACCCAATCGTTGACGATCAATGCAATCTCGCCGACGATCACAATCACCGGTGGTGCAGTTGCGTCGACGACCGACGCCACTCCGACCATCAGCGGCACGAGCACTGCGTCGACCGGCTCAGTCGTCGTCGTGACCATGGGCGTACAGACGTTGAACGCCACTGTCCAACCTGGTGGATCGTGGAACGTCACGTCCGGGAACACAGGCAACGCTGCATACTCGGTGACGGCCACTGTCACCGACGCTGACGGCAACGTCGGGGCAGCCATTCAAACGTTGACGGTCAACTCCAACGCACCGACGCTCATCACCATCACGGGTGGGCTGACTCGCGTGACAAACGATGACACTCCGACGATCTCGGGAGTTACCGACGCCGCGGATGGACGAACGATCACGGTGAGCGTGAATGGACAAGTAATGCCAGTCGTAGCCACGTCGGGCATCTGGTCCGTCACGGCTGTGCACATTCCTGACGGGGTCTACACCGTCAACGTGTCTGTGTCCACCGATGGAAACCTAGGCTCGGCAAGTCAGTTGTTGACAATTGACACGGCCGCACCGGTTGTGATTCTCCCGGGCGGAGGACTGATCGTCACGACCGACACGACTCCGACCATCACGGGAAGCGGCGCGACGCCGGGCGCGACAGTGACCGTTACGGTCGCCGGACAGACGTTGACGACAACTGTCGGTGCCGACGGCACATGGTCGGTGACCCCACTGATCCCACTACTACCCGGTGCCCACACCGTCGTCGTGACGATCACTGATGCCGCCGGCAACCTCGGCACTGCTACCCAGGTCATCAACGTGGCGGATCTCCCGACGATGCTGCCGGACTTCAGCTCGGTTGGACCGAGCCGTGTGTTCGACACCCGTCCGGGACAGAGCCCGCTTGCATTGCGAACGGTCGCCAAGCAGCAGGTAGGCGGCGGCTACGAACTCCAGGTCCAGATGACCGACCTCGCGACGATCGTTCCAGCCGCAGGCGTCGGAGCGGTTTCGCTCAACGTCACGTCGACGGGCTCGATGGTCGACGGTTTCATCACTGTCTATGGCTGCGGAGCTCGTGAGCTCGTGTCCAGCGTGAACTTCGCAGCGGGAGTCACGGTCGCGAACGCGGTCGTCGCTCCTGTGTCGGCATCGGGCATGGTGTGCTTCTATTCCAACACGCCGACCGACATCATCGTCGATGTCAATGGCTGGTTCGCGACGGGTGCCGCTTACACGCCTGTTGGACCGAAGCGTGTCTTCGACACACGTCCGGGCAACAGTCCCGCTGCGTTGCGGACCGTGCCGAAGACCAAGGTCGCTGCCGACAGCATGATCGAGGTCCGTCTCACGGACCTCGCGGGCTACATCCCGGGCGATGGTGTCGGCGCTGTGTCGTTGAACGTCATCGTCACCAATCCCGAAGCTACGGGATTCATCACTGTCTTTCCTTGCGGGTCCCGAACGCTGGTATCGAGCATCAACTACGTTGCCGGCCAAACGGTCGCCAACGCCGTGATCACCCCGGTATCGGCCACCGGAACCGTCTGCTTCTACTCACAGGCCGCGACTGACCTGATCGTCGACGTCAACGGCTGGCTGATGGCCGGCTCTGATTTCACCGCCGTCGACCCGTCGCGAGTTCTCGACACCCGACCCGACAACAGCCCGAATGCGTTGCGTGTCGTGCCGAAGGCAAAGATCGGCGGGGCCAACGTCCTCGAGGTGCGGGTCACTGATCTCGTCGGCCGTGTCCCGGCCTTCGGGGTCGGTGCGGTCTCGTTGAACGTGACGGCGACAAACCCGGATGCAAGCGGCTTCCTGACGGTCTTCGCTTGTGGCGCCATGGAACAAGTGTCGAGTCTGAACTTCAACGCCGGAACGACAGTCGCGAACGCGGTGATCGCACCAGTGTCTGCGACGGGGACGATCTGCTTGTACAGCAATGTGCCTACCGACGTGATCGTCGACGTCAACGGTTGGATCAGCACCGCCGGGTCGGGCTGAATCACGCAACGCTGCCGGCGCTATGCGCCGGTGGCGTGGTACCCGCCGTCGACGTGGATGATCTCGCCAGTCGTCGCGGGGAACCAGTCGCTGAGCAAGACGATGCACGCCTTGGCAACAGCTGACGAGTCGGTGACATCCCAACCGAGAGGCGCCCGATCATCCCAGACGTCTTCGAACTTCTTGAAGCCTGGAATGCTCTTGGCTGCCATCGTCTTGACAGGGCCGGCCGCCACGAGGTTGGACCGAATGCCGCGACCCCCGAGAGCAACTGCGAGATATCGACTGATGCTCTCGAGCGCCGACTTCGAGACACCCATCCAGTTGTATGCGGGCCACGCCACGGAGTTGTCGAAGTCGAGCCCGACGAACGATCCACCGTTGGTCATCAAGGGCGCGAACGCATCGGCGAGAGCCTTGAACGAATACGCGCTGATGTGCAGCGCGATGGAAACATCTCCCCACGACGGAGCCATGAAATCGTCGCCAAGACACGCTTCGGGAGCAAAGCCGATCGAGTGCAGCACGCCATCGACCCTGCCCCACTTCTCGTCGAGGGCGGTGCGCACGTTGTCGAGGTGCTCGGCGACCGTGACATCCAACTCGAACACGTCAACGGCGTCGGGTAGCTTGCGAGCTACGCGCTCGGTCAGGCTCAACGCGCGACCAGCGCCGGTCAGCACAATGCTGGCACCTTCCTCTTGTGCGAGCTTGGCCACGCCGAAAGCCAGTGATGCATCGGTGAGGACGCCTGTGATCACGATGTTCTTTCCGTCGAGCAGACCCATGCCAGTGATCGTAGTCACGTCGGTTCGTTGACCTAAGTGGATCGGGGCTGCGTTGTGCAAGGCTGCCACGATGCGAATTGGCATCATCGGTGGAACCGGACCGGCGGGCCGTGCGCTTGCCGGTCGCCTGGCGTCCATCGGCTATTCGGTCGTGATCGGTTCGCGCTCGAAGTATCGGGCCATGGAGGCACGCGATGGCCTCGTCGCCAAATGGCCAGACCTCGAACCGCTGCTCGCGTACGGCGACAACCCGGGCGCGGCTGACTGCGACGTCGTTGTGATCGCGACCCCATGGGACTCTGCAGCTACCACCGCACAGGAGAACGCAGCCGCATTGGCCGGCAAGGTCGTCATCAGCATGGCCAACGCTCTGGTGCGCGTGGGCCACGAGTTCCAACCGCTGGTGCCACCTCGTGGCAGCGTTGCCGCACACGTGCAGGCAGCGGTTCCGGGTTGCCACGTCGTCGCCGCGTTCCACCATCTGCCGGCGACCGAGCTCGGCCATCTCGGTCAGCCGATCGACAGCGATGTATTGATCTGCGGCGATGATCCTGGTGCGGTCGAGACTGTCAGCGAGATCGTTTCGAAGATCCCAGGTTGTCGTCCGCTCGACGCCGGCGAACTGTCCAACGCAACGGCCATCGAAGCGTTCACGGCGGTCCTGCTGCAGCTCAACGTGCGCTACAAGACCCGCGTCGCGCCAAAGCTCACCGGAATCCGAAATGATCCGAGGGCGTTGGGCTGACCATGCGTCTTTACGACACGGCCCGGCGTGCCGTCGTACCATTCGAACCGAGCGATCAGGTGTCGATGTATACGTGCGGTATCACGCCGTACGACGCAACACATCTGGGGCATGCCTCGACGTTCATCTTCTACGACGTGCTGCAGCGACGATTGATCGACATGGGCCACACCGTGAAGTGTGTGCGCAACGTCACGGACGTCGATGATCCGTTGTTCGCCAAAGCGCGGCAACTCGGCGTGCACTACCTCGACCTTGCGGCAGGCGAAGAGGCTCGCTTCGAACGCGACATGGAGGCGTTGAATGCCTTGCCGGTGTCGTCGACGCCACGTGCGTCGTCGGCGATACCCGACATCCGTGGATTCATCGGCATGGTCCTCGATCGCGGGTTCGCGTATCAGGCCGGCGGCAGTGTGTACTTCGATGTGTCGAAGTTCCCGTCATTCGGTTCGATCGGGAACTACACGACCGAGCAGATGGTCGAATTCGCGAGCGAGCGTGGAGGCAACATCGATGACCCCCACAAGCGGCACCCGCTCGACTTCGTGCTGTGGCACCCATCGGCCGCGGACGAGCCGAGCTGGGACACCATGTGGGGTCCGGGCCGGCCGGGTTGGCACATCGAATGCTCGGCGCTCGCGCTGCGCGAACTCGGCACGACCATCGATCTGCACGGCGGCGGGACAGACCTGATCTTCCCCCACCACGAGAGCGAGCGGGCCCAGAGCGAGGCGGCCACTGGCGACCCGTTCGTGCGCCATTGGATGCACACGGCCATGGTGTATATGGACGGCCACAAGATGTCAAAGAGCCTCGGGAATCTCGTCTTCGTCGACGCCCTGCGCAAGGAGTGGGATCCGCGGGCGATCCGATTGGCCATCATCGAACACCACTACCGGCGCGAGTGGGAGTGGGACGACGGTCTCATGCCGCGGAACGCGGAACGGCTGGCCCGGTGGGTCGACGCTGGTGCTGGCAGCGCAGTGATCGACGAGGTCCGCACCGCATTGGACGATGACCTCGACTCGCCCGGCGCGTTGGTATACATCGACGCGGCTGCCGCCTCGGGCCACGGTGTCGGCGATGCAGCAGCGCTGCTCGGCGTCGACCTCTGACACCGCCACACCTTCATCACCAGTTCGCCTCACGGGAACAACGGTAGGAATGGACGCTCTATCATGTGAACGTGAACTGCGACGGGGCCGGCAAGGCGCAACAGCGGGTTCGCCGTGTCGTTCGCCCGATCGCGATTCGGCTGTGGAAGTTCGAGCTCGTTGGTTTGGAGCGGCTGCCCACCGGCGGCCCGGCGATTCTGTGCCCCAATCACGTGAGCTTTCTCGACAGTGCGTTTTTGATGCTGCACGTCCCACGCAACATCAGTTTCGTCGGCAAGGCCGAGTACATGGACTCCTGGAAGACCAAGCACCTGTTCCCGTTGATGGGGATGATTCCGATCGATCGCGCAGGCGGCGACAAGAGCCAAGCTGCACTGGACACTGCCGAGGCAGTGCTGCGTCGCGGTGAACTCTTCGGCATCTTCCCCGAGGGCACTCGCAGCCGAGACGGAATTTTGCACAAGGGTCGCACCGGTGCAGCACGGCTGGCTCTGAAAATCGGCTGCCCGATCTATCCGGTGGGGATGGTCGGCACGCGTGAGATCCAGCCGCCCGA
>JBDTWJ010000151.1:0-8533 GCA_040006755.1 Ilumatobacteraceae bacterium
TCGGCATCAGTCCGATGCTCATGGCCATGTTCTGGAACATCTGCCACAGCACCATCGTGAACACCCCGGCGCAGATGTATGTGCCCAGCATGTCGCGCGACAGGCCGGCGATCCGCCAGATACGTAGCAGCACGATGCCGAACAGGCCGATGACGACGCCACAACCGATCAGCCCGAACTGCTCGCCGATCGCGGAGAATGGAAAATCTGCCCACTGCACGGGGATGTCCTTGGTGTTGGTGATCTGCCCTTGCAGCCAACCCTTGCCGTCGATCCCCCCGGTTGCGATGGCTCGGAGCGAGTTGCGCCCCTGGAAGACGAGGTCGCGGAGGGCGATGTCTTTCGAGTCCTGGTTGAAGAACACGCCGATTCGCTTGATCTGATAGTCGTTCACCACGCCGCTCAAAACGGCGGCGCCAACGGTGGCGGCCGACAAGAAGGTGATCAGCAGGATGTATTTCGCCTTAGCGCCCGCGATCAGCAAGACACCCATCATCATCGCGATCAGCACCGACGCCGTGCCCAGGTCGGGTTGAACGATGACCAACATCGTCGGCACGCCCACCAGGATCAGGCCCTTGATGAATCGCGGGTAGTTCAAGGTGTCGGTGCGATCCTCGGCCAAGAACGCGGCGAGGGCAAGCAAGGCGGTGAACTTGGCGAACTCCGCCGGCTGGACCTTCAGCGGACCGAGGTCGAAGCTCAACCGGGCGCCTCCGCTGATCGCGCCGACGAGAATGACCAGCACCAGCAACATCACCGTGGTGCCGTACAGGAATCGCGCCCGCTCTCGCCACCAGTCGTAGTCGAACGCCATCACGACGACCATCGAGATCACCGCGCCGATCAGGAAGACCTCCTGTCGGGTGACGTACAGGTACGGATTGGGGAACTTGCTGTACGACGCCGAGTAGATCGTGAACAGCCCGATGATCGACAAGATGCTCTGGGCGAAGAGCAGGACCCAGTCGATGTTACGGCTCGGCGACCCGGGACTTGCCTTGATGTTGCCCAGGCCGGAGTCCGGCTTGCGCGAGAGCATGCTGAGCGCCATGAGTCAGTCCCGCGCTTCGACAGCCGCAGGCATGCACGAGCTGTCGGCGAGCTGCGTTGGGGGTGCCGGCTGCAGTGAATTGAGATCGAGAGGATCGCTCGGCTGCACGGGATCCATCACGGTTCGACCGGCAAGGGCAGTGAAGATGCACTTCACGACCGGCGCAGCGGCCTTTGATCCGAAGCCCGCCTTCTCCAGATACGCGACCACGGTGAACGGCTGAGCCTTGTCGAGACTGAACGCCCCGAACGCCGACGAGTCGTTCCACGGATAGCTCTTGAAACCCTGTGCCGTGCCCGTCTTGCCGGCGATCGGCAGCACATCCATCGGGTAGCTCTCGAACAGCTTTTCACCCGTAGTGGTGTGGTAGAAACTCTGCGGGTACCGCACCCCCGGCTCGCTGACGCGGTGGGCGTTGGTGACACGAGTCAAGCCGTCGATGATCGGTTCGATGATCTCTGGCGGCATCTCCAGCTGATCCTTGTACTTCGGGGTTTCGAACGACTTGTACACGACGGCTTGCGAGATGTCGGCAACGCCGGGGCTCAGGTCGGGTACCAAGGGATCGAAGATGGTCTTCACGACGGTCGGCACATACTGGAAACCCCCATTGGCGATGGTCGAGTATGCGTTGGCCAGTTGCAACGGCGTCGCTGCCATCAGACCTTGGCCGATTGCCACCTGCACGTTGTCGCCGACGAGAAGGCGAGGTGCTTCGTTCGCGCCGAGCACATCATCCTTCACGAGCTGAGCCTTGATTGCGTCGTCGGGGATTCGACCGGCCCATTCGAACGGAAGCTGGACGCCGGTCTCGTTGCCGAACCCGAACCGCTCGAGATCGTCCTTCAGCGTCGACTTTCCCTTCAACGTTGGATCGATCGACGCGTTGTGCTCGTCCATCTCCCAGAACTTCTCGCCGAGCCGATAGAAGAACGCGTCACTGCTGACGGCGAGCGCATCGGCAACGGCGACCGGCCCGTACGACGACGGCTTGTTCGTGCGAATGTTGCTCGCGTTCTTGAATTCGCAGCGCACACCGCTGGCGCACACGTCGTCGGGAATCGACTCCAGCTTGTATATCCCTTGGTCGAGGTACGGCTCGTGGGGCCCGATGATGCCGCTGTGCATCGCCGACCAGGCAACGAACGGCTTGAAGCTGGAACCGAGGTTGTAGCGGCCCTGCACGGCGCGGTTGACGAGCACCGACTTGTCGGGATCGGCCTTGCCGGTTGCGGGGTCGACCTTCTCGCCGAACAGTTGGTCGAACTTGTCGCCACTGATGTTACCCATCCACCGATTGTCGAATCTCGGGTAGCTGGCCATCGCGATGATCTGGCCATTGGAGTTGTTCTCGATCACCACGGAGCCTGCCGGCGCCTTGTACTGGATCCATTCCTGCGTGCCGAACTCCTTCGAGCTCGAATAGACGCGCTCGATTCCCTCGGGCTTCTTCGGATCGATCGGGTTGTGGGCCGCGACATCCTGACCGAGGATGTCGGTCGGCAGGTGACGTCGTTGGAAGAGCTTGGTCTCCAGCGCTTGCTCGGCGTACTGCTGCATGTCGAGGTCGATCGTGAGCTGGATGTCTTTTCCGGCGACCGGGTCGACGTGTTCGTCGAGCAACTCGTGCACGATGCCTCCGGCAGCATCGACCTCGAACACCTGCCTTCCCCACGAGCCGTGGAGCGCGCTCTCCATCGACAGTTCGACACCGAACGCGCCCACGAGCTCGTTGGTGTTGTAGCCGGCGTCCTCGTACTGCTTCTTGGTCTCCTTGGTGATCGGGCCGAGGTATCCGACCACATGGCTCGCCAGTGGCGAGTATGGGTAGACGCGCTTCCACTGCTCGACGATCTGGATTCCCGGGAAATCTTCGCTGCGCTCTTTGATGTAGGTAACGGTGTCCTCGTCGACGCCCTCCTTCAGCGGTAACGGCAGCAACGTGCTGTACCGCTGACCTTTGGTGCACTTCGGAATCGTCGGCTCGTCGAAGCACGGGTCGTACCGGCGCTGCAGATCGATGACCGGCACTTTCAAGGGACCTGACAGGCGATCGAAGAGAGCGTTACGGATTTTCGGCTTCTTGATGATGCTCCAGTCGATGGCCACCGTGAGGATCCGCTGGTTGTCGGCCATGATCCGCATCTTCGAATCGAAGATGCGGCCACGCTCCGGCGGGATCAGCACTTCACGCAACTTCGCAGCTGAGACCTTCGCTTGGAAGGAGGCGGCCTCGACGCCTTGCAAGAACCACAGGCGCGTTCCGAGCAAGCCCATCAACAGCATCGCCACCACCGCTAACATTCCAAGGCGCGTGGTGCGGTTATCGATCGCCATGGCACCATTGTGCTCTGCGCGTGGTCCGGATGGGGAGCACCCGCCTCATTCGGGAATCGCCCGCCAAGTGCGGCGCTTGGCGCCCGCGCACCATCGACCGAGCGGCACGAACAGCGGGCTCAGCAGCGTCGCAGCAATGGTGACGACGGGCACCACCTCGAACATTCGATCCGTCAGCCATCCTTCCTGGCCGGTCAGAAACTTGACCACCGGAATCGCTGCCTCCCCCACCGCCGAGCCGATCGCCACGAAGATCGCCCCAAGCCACCACTGTGGATCGGGGGTGATGCTGACGACGTAACCCGAGGTGAGGCCGGCAAGACCATACGCGAGCGCGGTCAACCCCAGCGGCGTGCCAACGCCGAGGTCGTACATCATGCCCAACGCAAACCCGGCGAAGGCCCCGCGTTCGGAACCGGCACCCGCGCCCGCTCCGGCGGCGAGAGCCAACACGACCTGGATGGCCACGCCGTCGACCCGATACGTCGCGCACACCGTTCGCTGGATGGCCAAGATGACCAAGGCAACCGGGATGAGTCGGGTGAAGAGCGCAAAAGGCAGCGAACGCACGACTCAGATCGCGGCCTGATTGGGAACGAACAACACCACGCTGACGAAGTTGAGTTGGGTCAGGCTGGCGTTGGGTTCGACCTCCACAATCGGCGATCGGCTTCCCAGCCGCCGCGTCACGGCGGTGATGGTGCCGATCGGAATGCTCTGCGGGGCCAGGCTCTTGGTGCCACCGGCGGTTTCGACGATGTCGCCGACCTTCACGTTGGTCAGCGCCGTGTCGTCGATCAGGCTGAACAGCAGTGGCCGGTCAGCACCCTGGCCGGAAATGTCGCCCGTCTCGCGCCGAACCCTGAAGCCGGGCGTCGTCGTGGAGGTCGTGGACGACGACGATGTCGTCGTCTGGCCCGGTGTGACGTTGTCGCCGCCGATGGTTGTCGTGGTCGATGACGGCGTCGTGGTGGTCGTTGTCGTGCTGGTCGAGGTGGTCGGGTCCAACGGCCGGCCGCTCAGCGCTGTGTTGGCTGTGGTCGATGAGGTCGTCGACGACGCGCCCTCGTCCTCGATGCGACTGAGCACTTGGCCCTGCACGGTGAACTGGGGATCGGTGATGAGCATCACCACGCTGCTGTCGGGATAGACCTTGGTGACCTTGCCGATGAGACCCGCACCGTCGGTGACGGGCATGCCCACGGCGACACCGTCGCGGCTGCCGACCGTGACCTCGATGGTGTTCTGGAAGTTGCTCGGCGCCTCACCGATCACTTGGGCGGCGACTCCTTTGATGTTGCGCACCGACGTGAGCCGGTTCAACTTCAACAGGTCGTTGGCAATGTTGATCGCGGTCTTCGCTTCGATCTCCGCACCCTTCTGATGCTCGATCTGGTCGCGCAGCGCTTGGTTCGCAGCATTGACGTCGTCGTACCTGGTGATGCCGTACCACGCGTTGGCGATCGGCTCCGACACGGCTTTGGCGGCGACGTCGAACGGACGGATGATCACCGAGAAGGCCTGACGGGACTTGTCGATGACGACGTTGTTGCCGCGTCGATCAAGTGTGATCAGCAGCAACGACGTCAAAATGAGCAGCACAACGACGCGGCGACGGCTCAACGATGAAAGCACGGGTGTCCTGTTGGGTCTAGTCGTCGCCGCCGAGTGACATCAACCCGCGCATCGCGTCGATGTTCTCGAGCGCCCGCCCGGAGCCGATCACGACGCTGTACAACGGGTCGTGAGCGATCTTGATCGGCATGCCGGTCTCGTGGGAAAGCCGTCGGTTGATCCCGGCGAGCAGTGCGCCTCCGCCCGTGACCATGATGCCTTGCTCCATGATGTCGGCGGCCAGTTCGGGAGGGGTCTTGTCGAGCGTGGTCTTCACGGCATCAACGATGGCAGACAACGGCTCGGCGAGGGCTTCGCGCACTTGCTCGGTGGTGAGCGGCACGGTGCGTGGCAGCCCGCTGATGAGATCGCGGCCGCGGATGTCGGCGGTCAACTCCTCGTCGAGCGGCCATGCGGAACCCATGTGGATCTTGATCTCTTCGGCGGTTCGATCGCCGATGGCCAGCGAGAACTCTTTCTTGACGTATTGCATGATCGCGTCGTCGAGCTCGTCGCCGGCAACGCGCACCGACTGGGCGGTGACGATTCCGCCGAGCGAGATGACCGCGACTTCGGTGGTGCCGCCGCCGATGTCGACGATCATGTTGCCGCTCGGTTCGTGAACCGGCATGTCTGCGCCGATCGCTGCAGCCATCGGCTCTTCGATGATGTGGACCGGCTTGCGGGCGCCGGCGTACTCGGCAGCGTCTTGCACCGCGCGCTGCTCGACCCCAGTGATTCCCGACGGCACACAGATGACCATCCGCGGCTTGCTCCATCGGCTGGCGTGCACCTTCTGGATGAAGAAGCGCAGCATCTTCTCGCAGACCTCGAAGTCGGCGATCACACCATCTTTCAATGGACGAATCGTCTTGATGCGACCAGGCGTGCGACCCATCATCCGCTTCGCCTCGAGACCGACGGCGACGGGTCGACCGTCGCTGATGTCGATGGCCACCACCGACGGCTCGTTGAGCACGATTCCCTGGCCTCGGGAGTAGATCAGTGTGTTGGCCGTGCCCAAATCGATGGCGAGGTCACGACCGATCGCGAGTGGGTTGTTCCTGGCCATTCACTTACCTCCGCACCGCCGGGTCGACCGTGCACGAACTGATGTACGCGCCTTGATCGGCGCATATCGAACCAGTGTAGCGGAGCGCCAGTTTGTTACAGATTCGGGAAGAAAATGCCGATTTCGCGCTGAGCCGACTCCGACGAGTCGCTGCCATGCACGAGGTTCTCGGTGAACAAGATGCCGAGGTCGCCGCGGATCGTGCCCGGGTCTGCCTTGCGAGGATTCGTTGCGCCCACGAGCGTGCGCACGACCTCCCAGGTGTCCTCGGGCCCCTCCAACACCAACGCGACGACAGGCCCCCGACTCATGAACGCAACGAGGTCCTCGTAGAAGCCCTTGCCCACGTGCTCCTGGTAGTGACGCGCCAACGTGTCGGCGTCGAGCGTGCGCAGATCGAGGGCGACGACCGCAAGACCCTTTGCCTCGAAGCGCCGAAGGACTTCTCCGATGAGGCCTCGTTCGACGGTGTCGGGCTTGAGCAGGACCAGGGTGCGATCAGACATGGCCGATGACGCTACAGGCGCTAGATGATCTTGCGAAGGTGTGGCCGGGCGGACCCGACGACGTAGAGCGAGCCGGTGACCAACACTGCGTCGTCGTGCTGTGCCGACCTGATAGCTCGATCGCATGCCTCGTCGACCGTGTCGCACTCGACGACGACATCGCAACCGAGTGCTCTCGCTGCTGCAGCGAGTTCGCTCGATGGCATCCCGCGCGGCGTGGGTGCCGTACACGTATAGACGGCGTCGAACTCGTCGGCGCGCAGGGCCGACAGCATCTCCTTCGCGTCGCGTCCCTTCAGGATTCCGGCGACGAGGATCTTGCTACCTGCGGGATCGAAGTCTTCGAAGAACACCTGTGCGCACGAGTCGGCACCCGGTGGGTTGTGCGCGCCGTCGACGATCACGAGTGGCTGATGACCGAGCACCTCGAAGCGACCGGCCATTCGCACGTTTGCGAATCCTTCGCGCACCACATCGTCGGCGATTGGGTTGGCGAAGAAAGCCTCGACAGCAGTGAGCGCGACGACGGCGTTGTCGCCTTGATGCTTGCCGTGCAGCGGCACGAACACATCGGTGTAGATCGTCGTCGGCGTTCGTAGGTCGAGCATTCGTCCGCCGAGCGCCAACTGATTCTCGAGCACGTCGAACTGCTCACCGCGCACCAGCACCGACTCCCCTCCGGCATCGGTGAAGTACGGCAACAAGTCCGGATCTGTCTCGCCGACCACCACGATGCTTCCTGGTTTGATCACACCGGCCTTCTCCGCAGCGATGTGGCCCTTGGTCGGCCCGGCGAACTCATTGTGATCCATACCGATGTTGGTGATGACCGCGACCTGCGCATCGCAGACGTTGGTCGCATCCCATCGTCCGAGAACGCCGACTTCGATCACGGCGACGTCGACCGCAAGATCGGCAAACCACCGGAAGGCGGCCGAGGTGGTGGCTTCGAAGTACGACGGACGAACGCCGGTGAGCACCTCGAGATCGGCGACTGCCGCGATCTGTTCGGCAAACTCCTCGTCGCTGATGAACTCGCAGTCGCGGCTCATCCGTTCGTTCGGTCGTTCGAGGTGCGGGCTGGTGTAGGTGCCGACCGTCAGCCCGTGCGCCATCAACAGCCTGGTGATCATCTGCGAGGTCGAACCCTTGCCGTTGGTGCCTGTGACATGGATGACCGGATAGGCAAACTGCGGGTCGCCCATCGCCGTGACGATGGTCTTCATGCGTTCGATGGTCGGCGACTCGATGCGCCCGGTCTTCTCGTAGCTGGCGTGGGCGTCGAGGTATGCCAGCGCTTCGGAGTACGTCATGGTTCGTAGAGCGCGCGAGTGCGCCTCAAGGTCGCGTCAGCTGGCCTCGCGGCGAGGGCGCTTGGCCTTCGGCTCACGAGGGACGAGCGTGGGGTTGGTCTTCTTCTGCACGGTGTCGACTTCGATCATCACGGTGCCCACATCGCTGCGACCGGGGAGCTCGTACATCGTGTTGAGCAACACTTCTTCGAGGATGGCTCGCAAGCCGCGCGCGCCCGTGCCGCGCAACAACGCTTGGTCGGCAATCGCTTCGAGGGCCTCACGAGTGAAGTCGAGCTCGACGTCTTCGAAGTCGAACACCTTGCGGTACTGCTTGACCAACGAGTTCTTCGGCTCGGTGAGGATCTTGATCAATGCGTCGCGGTCGAGGCTGCGAACTGCGCCGATCATCGGCAGGCGGCCGACGAACTCGGGGATCAATCCGAACTTCAACAGATCCTCCGGCAGCACCTTGGTGAACATCTCGCCAGGGTCCTTGTCGGCCTTGCTGCGCACGGTGCCGTGGAAGCCGACTCCCTTGTGGCCGATCCGGCTCTCGATGATCTGCTCGAGACCGGCGAATGCGCCGCCGCAGATGAAGAGGATGTTGGTGGTGTCGATCTGGATGAACTCTTGGTGCGGGTGCTTGCGCCCACCT
>JBDTWJ010000152.1:0-8530 GCA_040006755.1 Ilumatobacteraceae bacterium
GAACATCCCGATCGGTCGGGCCATCTCGTCACGCATGTCGCCACTCATCTCGATCGGCAAGGCTACGTCGGTACCAAGCTTCTACGCCCGCCTTCTACGCTCGACCGTCACATGATGACCGCAACCGTTCTGGCGCTCGTGGCGGCGGTGCTCCATGCCGGATGGAACCTGTCGGTCAAGCAATCGGTCAGCGATCGGTTCATCGCACTGTGGGGTCAGTTCTCCTTCGCTGGCGTGCTTGCCGCGATCCTCTTGATCATCGGTGGCGGTATCCCGGCACGCGGCTGGGTGTGGGCGGCGGTGTCGGCACTCGCCCATGTGCCATACAGCGTTCTACTGGCGAAGGCGTACAACGTTGGCGATTTTTCGCGGGCCTATCCGATCGCCCGAGGTGGCGGCGCGCTGATCGCAGGTCTCGGTGGCATTGCCCTGTTGAGCGACTCGTTCACCCCGATCGGCGTGGTCGGCATGGCGGTCGTCGCGATTGGTCTGATTGCCCTTGCCGGTCGCGGCGCGGGCGCCCAGGTGGTCATTGCTCTCGGCGTTGCATTGGCGATCGGGGTCTACTCGGTGGCGGACGCGAAAGGCATCCGGAGCGTCGACACGCCCCTGTACGCCGCCGCGTCGTTCACATGCGTCACCGTAACGCTGACGGTGTACGCGTTGGCCACCGGCCGCTCGAGCGAGATGGCGGCCGCAACGCGGATCCACTGGCGTCGATTCGTGGTCATGGGCATTGCGTCCGGAGTCACCTACGCGCTGGTGCAGATCGCTTTCCAGCGCGCGCCCGTTGGCTACGTCACGTGCCTGCGCGAGTCGAGCGTCGTGATCGCCGCCTTTGTCGGCGCGCGATACCTCGGCGAGGGTCAGGCAGTCAGACGCACAGCGGCAGCGATCGTCGTGGTGGTGGGTTTGCTGCTGCTCGTGATTGGACGATGACTTGACAGCAGCGAGATGAGAGTCAGAACCAACTCGGTGGCAACGCCCAGTTCGCCTGTGTTCTTGCCGCGGTTGCGTCGTCGGTTCCGAGTGAACCGTCGGCGGCTGGTCGCCCGCGCGTTCACTGCGCAAACACGTTCACCCTGACACTGTTGCAGCCCTTCGACCGTACGCGGAACAACGAGCGCCGATCTGCTGCAGTATTGCGCTGGTCGCCTGTCCGCCCTGGATCTGGGTGCCAACGTCGCCTCCAGGTTCTGGTGGGGCGTAGGACTGGCGCCCAGATCATCAAACATGACCCCGGCAATCGGCCGACTCCCCCGATCTGGGTGCCGACCGTGCGCTCACTCTGAGGGCGATGTCGGACAATGGCGCCCAGATCGCTCGCCAGTGCCGAGTCCCTGCTCCGGCCGCGGGGCCGGGCCACTCTTGCACCGTCGATCTCACCTTGCTGCCGTACTCAGGTGACGCTGACCAGCCGCGCAGTGGTCACGTGGCGGAACCGCACCGAGCCCGGCGGCGTACACGCCACGAGTTGCACGGTCGACAGACCTGAGCTGAGCCCGATGCTGTTGATGACGTTGAAGTTGGGGATCGTCACGTCCTGACGCACCACGACGTAGTTGTAGGAATGCCCATCGTCGCCGATGAGGCTGACTTGCCCGCCATACGGAATCTCGTTGATGAACCGGAACGGTGCACCATGCGTGGTGCGATGCCCGAAGAGCACGATGTTGCCGGGGATGGCCAACTGCGCAGTGCCGTTCCATGTCGCAGCGATACCGAGGTTGGCGACCGCGTCGAGGTTGGAGCCGGTGCCGACGTACGTTGCCATGCGGATCGGCGGGACGGTCAATGACTGGGCGTGCGTTGGTCCGTACAACGGGTTGACAGGTGGCGCCAACGCGGCGGGCGTGGGCGTGCCCAGGTACCAGCCGTTGAGATCGGCGATGAGGTGAAGGCCCTGTTGGGTGAACAGGCTGACGCCTCGGGTGCTAACCCTGACGATCGTATGGTTGGCAATGGTCTGATCCCACGTGTCGACGTTGAGGTTCGACGCCAGCGGCCGGTTGACGCCAGCTGGGAATGCCGTCACGAACCCACCGAGCATCGATTGTGTTCCGGTGACGTTGATGGCGGCCGCGGAGACTTGACCGCTGGGACCGTAGACCGGGAATTCGAGCGTGCTGCCACCCCATGTCGGCATGACGTACGAGTTGCGGGAGTCGAGGAGACGAGTCGGGTTCGACGGCAGGAAGAGCCCGTCGGTCGTCACGCTGGCCGTTGAACCGGTGAACCAACCCGCGACGTCGACGATGAGGTGCCCGCCGCCCTGGCTGTACACGTTGAACGCCGGGGTACCCGACAGCAGCACGATTGCCTGGCCCGCACGTGTCTGTCCGGGGTGGTCGATGTTGAGGTTGCTGGCCGTCGGGCGGGACTGGCCAACGGGGTACGCCGTCCAGTACCCGGTACCGGTCACCGTTGCCGTGAGATTGACGACAACCGCAACGGCGTCGGAAGGAACGCCTGCACCGCTGACATCGACGGTCTCCGCCGTGTTGCCGGGCACGCCATTGGCGCGATTTCGTGTGTCGAGAACCCGGAATGCCCCGTCAGGCAGCGTCACCAATCGACCCGCCGACACGGCCCCCGTTACGGGCACATACGCGCCCGACACATCGACAGCGACGTTCATCTGCCGTTGCATGTAGACATCGACGGCACCGCCGATGCCGAGCTTGACCGTGGCCATGTTGGCCATGACCTGACCCGCTCCGTCGAAGTTGACGTTCGACGCCGTGGGAAGATCTGTGCCGGCGGGATAGACGGTGACGTAACCGGGCGCAGTCGTATTGACACCGGTGACTGTCAGCACCGCGGCGGTGGCGTTGGCGGGCACGCCTGCGCGTCCGGCCACCTGCACGCGTACCACTTGGGCCGACATGGGCTCGAAGCCGTAGGCGCCTTGGTCCGGTCGAGTGTCGGCGAGCCGCGCAGGAGCGACCGCTTGGTATCGCGACGAACCGCCGATGAACGGCGCTGCGTCGACGCTGGGCGAACCAGCGAGACTCGGTACAACGAGATGGCCGGCGGTCACCAGCAGGGTGAGCGCGCACGCGCGGAGACCGGTCAACTTCATTCGCGACACCCTACAGAGGGGCTCCGAGTGCCCAGGGAGCACCTAGAAATATATGATTCGTTCGGCCTGCTTCTCGGCCGAGTCGAGATCATCGGTGTACGCGCCCGTCGACAGGTACTTCCAGCCGCCGTCACACACGATGAACACGATGACACCATCGGCGATCTCGGTTGCAACTTTCGCGGCGCCGGCGAGCGAGGCACCGGACGAGATGCCGGCGAAAACGCCACATTCCCGCACGAGCCTGCGAGTCCACTCGAGGCTCTCGCGAGGTCGTACCACGCGCTTGCGATCGAGCAGCTCGAAGCCGTACCAGTGCTCGAATACCGGCGGGATGTAGCCGTCGTCGATGTTGCGCAGGCCCTCGACGCGCTCGCCGAGCGGCGGTTCGATGGCAATGACCTTGATCGCCGGGTTCTGCTCTTTCAGATACCTGCCGGTGCCCATCAGCGTGCCGCTGGTGCCGAGACCGGCAACGAAGTGGGTGATCTCGGGGCAGTCGCGCCAGATCTCGGGACCGGTGCCCTCGTAGTGCGCCATCGGATTGGCGTCGTTTCCATACTGATACAGGAAGCACCACTCGGGGTTCGCAGCGGCCATCTCCTGGGCTCGGCGTACGGCGCCGTTACTGCCCTCTTCGCCGGGGGTCAAGATGACCTCCGCGCCGAAGACCTCGAGCATCTGCCGCCGCTCGATCGACACGCTGGCGGGCATCAGGATCTTGATCGGATACCCCTTGAGCTGGGCGATCGCAGCTAGGGCGATGCCCGTGTTGCCGCTCGACGGCTCGATGATGGTCTGGCCGGGACGCAGTTGGCCGGTCTTTTCAGCTTGCTCGATCATCGACTTGGCAATGCGATCCTTCACCGAGCCGAAGGGGTTCTGACCCTCGAGTTTGGCGACGATGCGCACATTGGGATTCGGCGACAGCCGGCTGACGTCGACCATCGGAGTGTTACCGATCTGGTCGAGCACACTTTCGTAAGGAACCATCACCACCCCCAACAGCAGACGGTTGATCCTCTATTCCGATCAACCTGATCAATCCTGTCGGGATTCTATCTCAACCGACGCCGACCCGCTCCTCCGAAATGGCTCCGGCGACGATGCGGAACGACCGCGTTTCGGGAGCCTCACGTTTCAGGCTGACGATCACGTAGTGCCAGCCGGGGTCCGGCGCCTGCTCGACGTCGGTTGGGCTGGGATACGGCTCGCTATGGGTGTGACTGTGGAACACGCCAATGATCTCGAGCCCATCGCCTTCCGCTTCGCGCTCGGCACGGAGCAACTCCTTCGGCGGAATCGCGTACATGCGCGCTGACTGCGCCTCGTTTGTGCAGGCGACGAAGCGCTCGACGCGATCGCCGCGGCCAACCAAGAGCCCGCACGCCTCGAGCGGATAGCCGTCGTAGGCGTGACCGATCATTTCGGCGAACGCGCGGTTGGGGAAGGCGAACACCGGCCGAAGGGTAGCTACCCTCACGTCCCATGTCGCCTTCCCGTCCGGTGTCGGACGATCGCAAGCTCATCGCCAGCAACCGCAAGGCGCGCCACGACTATGCGATCCTCGACACCATCGAGACGGGAATCGTGTTGCAAGGCAGCGAGGTGAAGAGCCTTCGCCTGGGCCACCTGCAGATGGCCGATGCATACGCACGCGTGCTCAACGGGGCGATCTGGCTCGACGGCATTCACATTCCTCCATACCAATTCGCTCATGGCGTGGGCGCACACGATCCCGACCGTCCGCGCAAGCTGCTGCTGCACGCCAAGGAGATCGAGCGCATCGGCGCAGAAGTCGCGCAGGAGCGACTGTCGCTCGTTCCACTCTCCTTCTACTTCAAGGACGGCAAGGTCAAGGTCGAGCTCGCGCTGGCGCGCGGTCGCCGCAAGGCCGACAAGCGCAACGCGATGGCGGAGCGTGACGCGCAACGCGACATGCAGCGCGCGATGGGGCGTCAGGCGAAGGGTCGAACCGACTGACCTCGGGTCAGAGAGTGATGACTTCGAGCGTCGCCTTGGCGTGGAGTTCGACCATGGCGTCGGTGACTTCCTCGTTGGCGGGCAGTTCAACGATGAATGCCGTCCCGCCCTTGATGGCGTGATTGACGTACTGGGTGGCCGTGCCGGTGCAGCCGCCCGTGCACGGCGTCGACTTGGATGAGAGGCCGACGATCTCGGCGAAGCGAATCGGAATGTCGCGATGCGCGCCACCCGGCGACACCCGGTTGGCGTCCTGGTGCCAGAAGACAGTGATGTACGGACGGACCTCGCCGACGAACGCCTCGAGCGCTTGGGTCTCGGGCTGATCTGCAGGCGCCTCGCCCGAGTACTCCTCGCCTTCGGCCGTGAAAGGGATGTAGCTCCAGTTGTACGAGACGTTGCGATTGAGGTCGACGCCGTTGGCGTTGTAGCGGGTGTTGGCTGCCTGGCCGTCGGGGTTGATGCTGTCGATGATCCACAGGTCGACCCCCGGTGGGGTTGGCATCGTGCGGATGAGCCGCGTGATCCCGTAGCCCTTGGCCTCATCGCCGTGAATCACACCGATCAACAACACCGGGCGGCCCCCGGGATCGCCCATTCGATATGCGGTGATGTCGCGGCCAAGCACCGACTGGCCGATCACGCGCGACTCGGTGACTACGCCAGGAGCGGCGGCGCTGGAGGTAGACGTTGATGTCGAACTCGAAGTCGAAGTCGACGTCGACGTCGAGGATGTGGACGTCGTGGAACTCGACGGACGTGTCGTCGTTGTCGGCGATGCCGTCGTATCGATGGTGTTCGTGTCAGTCGCAATCGACGTTGCGTGCGCGTCGGTGACCGCCGTGGCCGAGGAGTTCTTGTCGGGATCCGACGAGCACGCCGGAACCAGCAATGCGGAGACGAGGACCGCGCACCACCGTCGCGTCATGTGCGTACGGTTGCTCAGCTCGGCGTGATCAAGACGCCGCGGTCGCCGTACGGAATTCGCTTGCGCTTGATGATTCCGCCGACCTGGTTCAAGAACTTGGTGATCTTGCACATGAAGCCGTACTTGGCTCTGATCTTCGAACGAATGCCCTCGAGCTGCGGACCGGTCACCAATACGGCAGTGCCCGAGGTGGGCGATGTGCCCGGCTTCGGCTGGCCGCGGCTGTCGCTCGGCTGCACGACGACCTTCGACGTATGAGCGAGACGCTTGGCCTTCCCCGATCCCGACGAGGTCCAGAACCCGATCTTGTCGCCGTCGATCGGCGCTGCCCATACCGCCGTCGTCACCGGCGTGCCATCCCGCTTGAACGTGGTGAGTGCCAGATACTTCTCGTCGCCAAGGCTCATGGCGCGTCAGGCTACCCCGGCACCTGAACGAGTGTCTTTGGCCCAGCACCGACTCATCGAGTGCTTCCGAGCCATCCGGGGTGTTCGCAACCACTCTGTCGATCGGGTTTGATGTCGATGCAGGTAGTGTGGTTGGACAATCAAACACGGGGCTGACTGGTTTCGACATCAGTATCTGTGGGCGAGCGTGCGACCCGAGTTGCTCAGACTCGCTAAACGGGGCAAAAAATAGAATTGCCAACGAGCAGTTCGCTCTCGCCGCCTAATTTTTAGGTGAGCGAAGAGACATCGTGACCAGAAATGGCGCACGGGGCCGATCCACCGCAGCCCGGCAACAGAAGCGGGGGATGACGGCGAGAAAGACCGCTGACTGTAGGAAAGTCTGCTGACACTCGGCAAAGACCGAGCGTGGACCCCCGCTTGCGGAGGTCAGCCGACCCGCCGGTCTCGCTGCGTCAGCGAGTGAGTCGGGAACGGTCGTAGCACGGACGTTCATGGCCTGATGGACGAGGGTTCGATTCCCTCCAGCTCCACCAACGTACCAACCAACCAACCAACCAACCAAGGGGGACTCCCTGAATAACGGGTTCCGGAGTAGTTGAAATACCACGAAGGCCGGTGGGGAGGTCCCCGCCGGCCTTCCTCGTTGTGCCGGCTGTGGTATCGGCCGTCGGCGCCGGTCCGTTGGGTGAGTTGGCTGGATCCATACACAGATCGTGCTGACGCGACCGCCGGCGGCATCCAGCCGCGGCGAGGTTCAGACAGCGATCGGCGGCTCGTCCGCGCGCGTCGTGCTGGCGCGGTAGGTATGGCCACGTCGCGTCTAGCTCGCCGAGGACGCTCCACGCGGGAGGCGACGAAGCGCGGGCCAGGCGATCACGCCACCGATCGAGACTAGGGAACTTTGAGTGGATCGCTTCGACCATTTGGTCGTCGGTCATGCTGTGGTCGTTCGCAGCGGCTTCGTCCGATGACATGCACTCACCGTATGCCGGGGCTCTGTCGACGGAGGCCGTGCGTCTCGTTGACGTTGCGCCTTTCGCGCCCTCATGCCAGTCCCGGGCCGAGGCGAGACGTGCTGATCCAACAGGCCGCAACCTGCATCTGTCAAGGCGGTGCCGATCTCAGGGCCCTGAGCGCCACCGTGTGAACAAGTGTCGTCAGCAGCAGCGACCGACGAGGTCCGCGCCGAGCTCCTCCTCACCCAGACCGATGGTTGCGGTGGTGTCCCTACGAACAGGTGCTCGCAGCGATCGGCGGTCACCACGACTGGAGGATGCAGTTCCAACGGCGCTACCTCGGCTGCGGTCCAGTCCGTCATCTGCTCGCGGGGATGATCCCCGCTGGAGGAGTGACACCGTCTCGCGCAGAGAGTCACCGAATACTGGGTGCATGCGCTCAGGCGGCGAGTTTGAGCGTTATGGTCGTCACCGTTCGCCACAGTGAGTGGCGAAGCAGTCAGGCGCCCTTTCCGGTGACCGGAACGCCCCTCCTTGTGGATGTCAGAAAAAGTGGTACCATTTCTGACATGAATGTGATGCAGACAGTTCGAGAGGAGGTGGGGCGCCTTCCTGAGGGCGAGCCATTCTCGACCGCCCGGGTCCTGCGGCTAGGGCCGCGGACCTCGATAGACCAGGCACTTGTACGTCTCATGAAGGAGGGCGTACTGACGCGAGTTCGTCGCGGCGTGTACATGCGCCCAAAGGTTTCGAGGCTGGTGGGAGTGGTGCCGCCCGGTCCCGAAACGGTGATCGCTGCCATAGCCGAATCGACCGGCGAGACCGTGGCTCTACACGGAGCAGAAGCAGCCCGCCAGCTGGGCCTCACCACCCAGGCACCGATGAAGCTTCTCTACCGAACTAACGGAAAGACACGAGAAGTCTCCATCGGACGATTGGTGGTGAAGTTGGTTCACTCGTCCAACAGACAACTGGCATTGGCCGGCACACCAGCGGGCACTGCGCTTGCAGCGCTTCGGTACCTTGGCAAGGAGGGGGTGAACGGACAGGTCCTCGAGAATGTGCGCTCAACGATTGGCCGGACGCAGTTCGAAGCGCTTCGCTCTGAGACCGGTGCTCTCCCGTCGTGGCTCAGTGATGCGATCTGGAAACTCGAGCACCGGCACGCTTC
>JBDTWJ010000153.1:0-8474 GCA_040006755.1 Ilumatobacteraceae bacterium
GCATGACCTCGGAGCGTTCCTCGCTGGTCATCTCGCCCCAGTCGATCTTGACCTTTGTCACCCCGGGGTGCACGGCGACCCTGGTCTCGACATCTTTCTTGATCTGGGCGCGCAACGGGCAGCCGCCGATCGTGAGCTTGACGCCAACTGTCACAACCCCATCGTCGGCTACAGTGACCGACGGAACCATGCCAAGGGTGACGATGTCTGCACCCAGTTCAGGGTCAATCACCGAACGCAGCAGCGTGGTGACCGTTTCTACATCGGGTGGACTGGGAATCACAACCCCAATTCTACGGTTGTAGGTCGATACAATGTTTGTTCAACCCCAAGGAGGAGCCAACACCGTGATCACGCTCACCGATACCGCCGCCGTCAAGGTCAAGGAATTGCTCGAAGCCGAAGGTGATCTCGAACTGGCGTTGCGCGTGGCCGTGCGTCCGGGCGGATGCAGTGGGTTCTCGTACGAGATGTTTTTCGATGGCGATGTTGCCGCCGACGATCAGAAAGCAACGTTCGGTAACCCAGGCGCGACCGTCAATGTGGTCGTCGATTCGCAATCAGCGCAGATGCTCGAGGGTGCAACGCTCGACTACAAGGACGGCCTCAACCAGGCCGGCTTCTCGATCAACAACCCCAACGCCAGCCGCACATGCGGCTGCGGTTCCAGCTTCAGCTGACCCGAGGTGAGCGGCGGCTCTAGGCCGCCAGAAATGCGTCGAGCCGCTCGTCGAGCTCGCTCTGATCCCAGATCACGTCGATTCGGTCCTTGATCACGTCGTCCTTGGCCAGATAGAGGACGGGTTCGTACTCCAGGCCGTATGCAGCGACGGCGGGGGCCACTGTGGTCGCCGCATCGTCGGAATACACGTCGGCGTGAACCACTACGACGGCATCACCCAGCCGCCTCTGGGACCCGATGAGAAATTCCAGCCCCGGTGCGCACGTGCCGGTCTGGCAATGTGCCGGCGTGCCGACCATGTAGGCAACAGGCTTGCCGGTCTGCAACGCCTCGGTCAACGTCAGGATGTGGAACGGGCACGGGCTGGGCGTCAATGTGCAATACGGCTCGACGCCACGGTGGTCATCGATCGTCGGTGTATCGAACGGTGGCAACGATGACCCGATGTACGGAACCGTCACCTCGTTGGGCGCTGTGATCTGGAACGCGGCTCCGAACCCGTCGTCACCGTCGAGCCGCAAGGTGTAGGCCCCTGGCTGGTCGATCCTCACATTGATCGCCCAATAGGGGATCACGAGATCGGTCGCGTGGATTGGCGCGCTGACCGTGGCGATCTCAGTGTTGTTGCTGTCCAGCACGCGGCCTTTGAGAACCGCTGGGCCCGTCGTGAGCAAGGCGCCTTGATTGGTCTTGGCGAGGGAGATCGGCAATCGCACCTTGCCGGGCACGAAGGTGTCGCTCGGATATCGCTGGGCGATCGCAAAGGGCTTGGAACCGCCACCGCAAGCCGCCACGACAAGCGCTGCGCCGGCACCGGCGAGGAGGCGGCGACGCGTCATCGACATCGTCCCGAGTCTAGGAGTTGTGATTTCGAAGTAGGAGTCGCGCGTACGATGCGCCTATGAGCAAACCCCTTGGCCCGTATACCCCCGTCGTTCGTGCTGGTGATTGGATCATCGTCAGTGGCCAACTTGGATTGCAGGACGGAGCGCTGGTCGAAGGCGGCGTCGCTGCCCAGACCGCCAAGGCCGTCGAGAACCTGCGGGATCAACTGGCCAGCGTTGGCGCATCGTTGTCCGACATCGCCAAGACGCTGTGCTTCCTCACCGACATGGACACGTTCGCGACGTTCAACGAGGCGTACATCGCCGGCTTCGGCGACCATCGACCGGCGCGCAGCACCATCGGTGTTGCCGCGTTGCCCGCCAACGGCGCGGTGGAGATTGAGGCCTGGGCGTACAAGCCAGTAGGGTGACGCCGTGCCTGGCGCAATCGCAATCGTGATCGTGCTGCTGCTCCTGCCGCTGCTGGTGTGCATCGGCAGTGCGGCCATTGCAGTGGTGTTCGGCGTGGTTTTGAATCGCGATTCTGAGATTCGCCACGCGGGCAGCGAGCTGCTCGACCTCAACGTGTGACCATGCACCGTCATGACCAATCGATCGAGGTGTTGACGCAAGCCGTCGTGCGCTACGCGGTCGAGCGCATGCGCTTGGACCCACCGCCACTCGACAAGACCCGACCCGCCGCAGAGCTTCGGGCGATGGTCGGCCAGACCATCACCGCAACGGGCATCGGCGGCCTCGAGGCTCTGCGCATCTTCGCCGACGTGCTCGGTCCGGCGAGCATCTCGATCGACCATCCTCGTTTCTTGTCGTTCGTTCCGGCTGCACCGACCGAGGCGTCGATCCTCTTCGATCTGGTCGTCGGTGCGTCGAGCATCTACGCCGGATCGTGGCTCGAGGGCGGAGGAGCCGTCTTCGCAGAGAACGAGGCGTTGCGCTACATCGCCGACTTGGCGGGTATGCCGGCGACGGCCGGCGGAGTGTTCGTCACCGGTGGGACTGCCGGCAACCTCAGCGCGCTGATCGCGGCACGGTTCAGATGGCGGCATCGGGCAGAGGGCGCTCACGACCGAACGCGTGGATTGTTGCTGACCGGCAAAGGTGCTCACTCCAGCGTCGGCTCCGCGGCCAGGGCAATCGATGCCGACGTCATCGGGGTTCCCGCGGACGAGTACGGCCGGATGTGGGGGACCGCCCTGCGGGAGACATTCGCGGGCTTAGCCGACGAGGATCGGGAACGCGTGTTCGCGATCGTCGCGACCGCTGGCACGACCAATGCCGGCGTAATCGACGATCTGGCCGGGGTGGCCGAGGTCTGTGCCGAATCCGGTGTGTGGATGCATGTCGACGGCGCCTATGGCGGCGCAGCGCTAGCGGTGCCCGGCATGCGTGATCGCTACCGCGGCATCGAGCAGGCTGACAGCTTCATCCTCGATCCGCACAAGTGGTTGTTCGCGCCGTTCGATTGCTGCGCCCTGTTGTATCGCGATCCACACGTCGGTCGAGCGGCTCACACGCAACACGCTGAGTATCTCGATGTGCTGCACGGTGACGACGATGTCGCCGGGCAGCAGGAGTGGAACCCCAGCGACCTCGCCCACCATCTCTCGCGTAGGGCCCGCGGCCTGCCGTTGTGGTTCAGCCTTGCCACGCACGGCACCGAGGCGTACCGCGCGGCGATCGAGACTGCGCTCACCGTCACGCGCGAGGGTGCGCGGCTGATCGACGACAGCCCCTATCTCGAACTGATCATGGAGCCCGAGCTCAGCATCTTGTTGTTCCGACGGACGGGTTGGATCGCAGCCGACTACCAGGTCTGGAGTGACCGGATGCTCGACGATGGTCTGGCCTTCGTCACGCCCACCTCATGGAACGGTGAAGTGCTGCTGAGACTGTGCGTCATCAACCCGCTCACGTCCATCGACGACCTTTGTCTCATCGTCGAGTCCTTGGCCTGACCGTGGCCGACCTGCTCATCCGCAACGCACGGTTGCTGGCGACGATGGACGCGGGCCGGCGCGAACTCGCGGGTGGCTGGGTGGCCATGGAGGGAGGTTTCATCACCGCGACCGGATCTTCAGGCGATCCTGAACCGGCCGCGACGGAGACGATCGACGCAGGCGAGTGCCTCGTGACCCCGGGCCTCATCAACACCCACCACCACATCTTCCAGAACCTCACCAGGGCCTACCCGCCGATGACCGACAAGCCGCTGTTCGGGTGGCTGCAGTCGCTGTACCCGTTGTGGCGAGCGATCGACACCGAGGCCGTCTACGCCAGCGCATTCGTCGGTCTCGCCGAACTTGCGCTCGGTGGCTGCACGACATCGAGCGACCACCTGTATCTGCATCCGCGTGGTGCCGGAGATCTGCTGTCGGCCGAGATCGCCGCCGCCACCGAGATCGGGATGCGGTTTCATCCGACACGCGGCTCGATGTCGTTGAGCAAGAAGGACGGCGGACTACCGCCCGACGACGTGGTCGCCGACGACGACGAAATCCTCCTCGCGTGCGAGGAGGCGGTAGCCCGTCATCACGATCGGTCCCGAGGAGCGATGGTGCGCATCGCTCTTGCTCCATGCAGCCCGTTCACGGTCACCGAGGAGCTGATGGTGCGCTCGGTCGAGCTCGCCGAGCGCCTCGACGTTCGCCTCCACACTCATTTTGCGGAGAACGCGGAGGATGATGCGTTCTCATTGAGCCGGTTCGGTTGCCGTCCGATGGAATACCTCGAGCGAACCGGATGGTGCCAGGACCGCACGTGGGTCGCTCATTGCGTGACGCCCAACGACGACGAGATCAAAAGGCTGGGTGCGGCCGGCGTAGGTGTTGCCCACTGCCCCAGCAGCAACCTGGTCCTGTCGTCGGGAATTGCGCCCCTGGTGCCGTTGCGCGCTGCGGGCGTGCCGGTCGGACTCGGCGTCGACGGTTCGTCTTCGGCCGACTGCGCGTCGCTGTGGCTCGAGGCCCGGGAGGCGATGCTGCTCGCCAAGCTCCGCGATGGCGCGCCCGCTGGCACGGCGCGGATGTCGTTGGAGTGTGCCACGTTGGGCGGCGCGGCATGTCTCGGCCGCACAGGCGAGATCGGGATCATCGAGCCGGGTGCTGTCGCGGATGTGGCCGTGTGGAGGCTGACAGGGCCAACGTTCTCCGGTGCAGTCGCCGACCCGATCGAGGCGTGGCTGCGTTGCGGCCCGGTCTCGGCGTGGCACACGATCGTCAACGGACGGTTCGTCGTCCGCGATGGCTCAGTCGTGCACGGCGATCTCCCACATGTCTTGCGCACTCATGCGCAGCATGCGGCGCGCATCCAACGTCTCGGTACCTGATGCCTCAAGTGTTACAAGCATTTCTGGTTACGTTCGGCGTGGTCTTCCTGGCCGAGCTGCCGGACAAGACGATGTTCGCCACAATTGTGCTGTCGACGCGCTACCGCCGTCCGTTGGCAGTCGTCATGGGCGTGACGCTGGCAATGGCATTTCACTCTGTACTCGCCGTCGTCGTCGGCGACGCGCTGCGACGTCTGCCGCGCACGCCGACACAGTTCGGTGTCGCGGTCCTGTTCGTCGTCGGTGGCGCTTTGCTGCTCCGCAGCGAGCGCCACAATGACAGTGAGGTTCGCGACGTGCCCGTTCACAGTGCGTGGGGTGTGATCGGCCGTTCGGCGCTGATCATCGGAGTCGCCGAGTTCGGCGATTTCACGCAGCTGGCAACCATCGGCATCGTTGCCGAGCGTGGTGACGCCGCAGCGGTCGCGGCGGGCTCGTTGGTGGCTCACTTCGTGGTCGCGGTGTTGGCCGTCCTCGCCGGTCGATGGCTCGAACGCAAGCTCCCCGTGCGCACCGTGCAGCGCGCCGCGGGCGGCCTGTTCATGGTGTTCGGCGTGCTGACAGCACTCTCCGCGATCCGCAGTTGACGTCAATTTGGAGGGATTTTCGGCCAGACTGGAGGCATGCGGATCAGTCGGAGAACCCTGTTGCTGCGCGCCGGCGCATCGACCGGGTTGTTCGCGGCGATCGCGGCCTGCGGCGACGGTGGCGTGCGTTCCTCGGCCTCCGACAAGAACGGAACGATCAGTCGGCCTGCGGCACCACCGCGTGTCGGGAACCTTCCCGCTCCAGAGGTCAACCACACGAAGTTCGCAATGGTCGGCGACTCCATCACCAAGGCATCGTCGAAGCACCTCACCGAGGTCCTCGGCAACCAGGGTTTCACCGATATCAAGATCGAGGCTGAGGTCAGTCGGCGCATCACGGTCGGCGACGGCAAGCGCGAACCGCTGTCGGGCGTCAAGACATTGTTCTCGATGATCTCCGATGGCGTCGATCCGGATGTCTGGGGGATTGCCATGGGCACCAACGACGTCGGCAAGTACAAGAGCGCCGACGAGTACGCCGACCTGATCGATCAAATGATGTCGATGCCCGACGCCAAGGTCCCAATCGTGTGGGTCGACGTGTACAACCCCAACCAGCTTGCCGGCACGAAGCTGTTCAACGAGGTGCTGCGCGAGCGTGCTACGGCGCGGGGCAACACTTCCGTGCTGTCATGGTTCGATCTCGCTTCGGATCCGAAAGAGAAGATTCTGCGCACCGACCACATCCATCCGAACGAGCAGGGCACCTTGGTGTTCGCCGACCTGGTGTCGGCGGCGCTGGCCTAGCCCTGCCTACGAACCCCATCGGCTCTGACCGAATCGATAGCCGACCGAGCGCACCGTCTGGATGAGGTTGGCCTGCTCTTCGCCGAGCTTGGCGCGCAGCCGGCGCACGTGGACGTCGACCGTGCGCGCCCCGCCGTAGTACTCGTACCCCCACACACGCGACAGCAGGATCTCACGCGTGAACACCTTGCCGGGGTTCTGGGCGAGGAACTTCAGCAGCTCGTACTCCATGTACGTCAGGTCGAGCGGACGGCCTTCGATCGATGCCTGGTACGTCTCGACGTTGAGTGCGAGGCCGCTGTACTCGACGGTTTCGGCCTTTGCCTGTGTGAATCCCTGGAAGAGAAGGTGTCGCATCCGTGCCTCGACCTCGACGGGGTGGAACGGCGTCAGGCAGAAGTCGTCGTACAGGTCTTCGCGCAGCTCCAGCTCGCCCAGCTGCGCGCCGGTGATCAGCAACAGCAGCTTGGTCGGTTCGTCGCGCTTGCGCAGCGCGCGGCACATCGCCCACGCGCCCTCCGGGTCGGTGTCGCAGGCAACAATCGCACCTGACCAGCCGTCTCGGGGCTCGTGGCTGCCGGCACTTTCCGGCGTGGCGACGGCCTTCCATCGATAGCCACCGAGGTCGAGCGTGCGAGCAAGATCTGGCGGAGGCGGTTCGGGGTAGACGACGAGCTGTTCCATCACAGCTACAGCGTCCTGAAATAGCGGTCGTGTTCGAACGCACTGACATGTGTCTTGTACGCTCGCCACTCGCTGCGCTTGTTGCGTAGGAACCATTCGAAGATGTGTTCGCCCAACGCTTCCTGCACCAGGCTCGATTGCTCCATGACCTTCAGCGAATCGCTGAGCGACTGGGGCAGCAGGTCGATGCCGAGCTTGTTGAGCTCGGCATCGCTCATCTCGAAAAGGTTGCTATCAGCCTCGGGTGGCAGTTCGTAGCCCTCGGTGATGCCGCGCATACCGGCGGCCAGCATGAGGGCGAAGGCCAGGTACGGGTTGCACGCCGGATCCGGCGAACGGAACTCGATGCGTGTTGCGCTGGGATTGCCGCGCTTGGCGATGGGTACCCGGACCAGGCCGCTGCGATTGTTGCGAGCCCACGTGACGTGCACCGGAGCCTCGAAACCCGGGACAAGCCGCTTGTAGCTGTTGACCGTCTGGTTGGTGACGGCGGTGATCTCGGCTGCGTGCCGCAGTAGGCCCGCCATGAACTGCTTGGCGATGGACGACAGGTTGTAGCTGTCGTCCTCCGAGTAGAACGCGTTCTCGTCACCGTCGAACAACGACAGGTGCACGTGCATGCCACTGCCCTGAACATTTTCGAGCGGCTTGGGCATGAAGGTTGCGTGCACGCCCTGACTGGCGGCGACCTCTTTCACCACCAAGCGGAACGTCATGATGCTGTCGGCCATGGTCAGCGCGTCGGTGTGCCGCAGATCGATCTCGTGCTGGCTCGGAGCATCCTCGTGGAAGCTGTACTCCACTGGGATGCTCATCGTCTCGAGCGTTCGGATGGTCTGCTTGCGCAACGTGCCGGCGACGTCGGTGGTGGTGAGATCGAAGAAACCGCCCTCGTCGAGCGGCACGGGTGGCTGACCCTTCTCCGGCGGCGAGAAGTAGAAGAACTCCATGTCGGGAGCGACGAAGAACGTGTAGCCCAACTCGTGCGCTGCCTGCAGGTTGCGCCGCAGCACCTGGCGTGGATCGCCCTCGAACGGCGTGCTGTCGAGGTTGTGGATGTCGCAGAAGACGCGGGCCTCGGTTGCCTTGGAGTCGCCCCACGGCAGGACCTCGAACGTGTTGGCATCGGGCATCGCCAGCACATCGCTCTCGAGCGTGCGCCCGAAGCCGTCTATCGATGAACCATCGAACGTCATCCCGTCCTCGAGAGCGTTCTCCAACTCGGCCGGGCTGATGGCGAAGCTCTTCAGGCTGCCGAGCACATCGGTGAACCACAAGCGAATGAGTCGAACCCCGCGTTCCTCGACGGTGTGCAGGACGTAGTCACGTTGCTGTTCGAGCATGGCGGTTCTTTCTATTCGGCAAATCTAACCCCGTAAAAACATCGAACCCGCTCGAGCCCGCGTGGGGGCCCGAACGGGTGAAGAACTCGATAGCGCGATGCAACTAGCCGCAAACACTCTCGAGGATGAGGCGTGTGACCGTGTATGGATCGGCGTTCGCGTTGGGGCGGCGGTCCTCTGCGTAGCCCTTGCCATCGCGGGCAACCTGCCACGGGATGCGGATGCTGGCGCCGCGGTTCGACACGCCGTAGCTGAACTTGT
>JBDTWJ010000154.1:0-8325 GCA_040006755.1 Ilumatobacteraceae bacterium
GCCTCGACATGGTGGCCGAAGGCGTCGAGAGCGTTCATCAGTTGCAGGTCCTCAGCGACCTCGGTTGCACCAAGGCGCAGGGATACCTCATCAGCCACCCGGTCCCGGCCGACGCGATGCGCAGCACCGTGGCCGCGCTCGAACGGCTCGGTCAGTTCCCCGGTCTGCGCCCGGCGCCGACGAGTTACTCCACTCGTCAGCCCTAACTCAGCTGTCAGCGCGCTTGCGGCGCCGAACACCGACGACGCTCGGTCGCGGCGGCACTGCGGATTGGGCGGAAGGCCAGTTGCTGCCGCGCGGGATGGTGCGCTGCTGAGTGAACGTGGTGCCATCGAGCGCCAGTACTTCGATGGCTCTCGTGATCAGAGAGGCAGCGTCGCCGCCGGCAGCCGGATCGCCGTTCACTGGAGAATCCTCGCCAGGATGCTGGACCGACAAGATCAGCGTGTCGCCGACGAACGTCGGACCGGTCATCTCGCAGCGCACCGGCCCGTGCGCTACAGGGATGATGCTGCCGGCATCAGGCCCGCGCATCGGCACCACGAACAGCCAGTTGTTGCCGAACACCCCCGTGAGTGCGGCGGCGCCAGGCGTCGTGGTCGTGGTGTGATCGATTGGCTGCAACCCAGGTTGAAGCGCGGGCGCGGGTGTGTAGGTGACGCTGAGCCCGTTGTGCATTTCGGTACTCATGTCGGTGACACCCCACAGATTGCCCTTCTCGTCGAAGGCCAGGTTGTCGACGTTTGCGAACCCGTCGCCCTCAACGGTCCCCGCCTCGCCGCCCTGCTTGAACCGCTCCCAGCGGAAGGTGAGACCGGTGCCGTCGTGCGTGTCTTCGATGATCTTGTACAGTCCGCCCGACTGCTGTGTGGCGTCGACGTTCGCGGCGTACTTGCCGACGTGAAAAACGTTCGAGTCGGGGTAACCGTCGCCGCCGGGAGCAGCGTCGGTGTACGCGATGAAGACCTCGTTGTGGCGTCGGGGATTGATCTCCAGGTCTTCGGGGCGTGCGGTGTTGGTTCCACCCGCGAGTCCCGCGGCCAGAAATGCATCGGTCACGATCGCTCCCTGGCTCGAGTAGTAGTTGCCGAGCGTCGCTTGAGCCACCGTTCCCTCGAGGGTGCGGTACGCCGGCAGGACCGTCGCCTCATTCGCGACGGTGGCGTCGAATGGACCTCCCTCCACCGTTTGGCCGGCAATTCCGACGCGTCGGGGTAGGCGAACCTTGGCAGCGACGATGGTGCCGACCGCAACGCCACGGCCAGCTGCCTCGGCGGCGGCGAGCGCGGACGGCGCGATCGGGTCCACCAGGGTGTCGAGGGTCATCGGAATCCACTGACCGGTCCCGTCGGCGTTGAAGCGAGCGACGTGCAACACCCCGTCAGCAAACAACGCCGACCCTTCGTCGCGTCCGATCTCGTCGTGGTCGTCGTGATCGTCGTCGTCACCGTGGCCGTGGCCGTGGCCGCGATCGTGGTCCTCATTGGCGCCGACCACGCCATTCGAGACGTACTTCCACGTGTGGCCGCCGCGCCGATCGTCGCCCATGTAGCCAACGAGAGGCGACCCGCCGTCGGCGCGCAACGCCACATTCTCGTGACGGAAGCGACCGAGCGCGGTGTGCTTGCGTGCTCTCCATGTCGGATCCGACGGGTCGAGCTCGACCACCCAGCCATACTTCTCGCCGACCTGGCCGAAGAACGCGCCGGTCGACTGATTGAGGAACGTCGCGCCGCTTGGAACATCTGTGATGATCGACGGTGTAGCGACGACGTAGCCGGTCTGGGTGCCGTCGGCCTTGACGTTCTCCTGGCATCCCTGGAAGAAGGGACCACCCGCTTGGAAGTTCTCCTCACAGGTCAAGATGGTGCCCCACGGGGTGAAGCCGCCCGAGCAGTTGTATCCGTATCCGACGATGCGATTGCCGAGTCCATCGCTCGACAAGTTGAAGACCTCGTCGGCCGCAGGACCTGTGCCGATGAGGTAGTTGTCGTCGCCCTGCTGATGGCTCGCCGGGCCCCACGAAGTGAGGGTGTTGTAGGGCGTGCCATCGGTTCGGACGTCGCCTCGCTCGGCGTTGATGGCCATTCCGGACAACAGGTGATAGCGGCGGTTGTCGCCATGGCCGCTGACCGGCGCATACTGTTTGGTGCGTCGATTGCGTCGGAGGTACACGACCGAGCCACCCGAGACGTACATGAACTCACCCCAGCGCAGCAACTGGTTGCCACCGTCGATCTCGAACCCGACGCTCGGTCCGAACGACGTGAGTGGCTTCGGCACCGCGGACGCTATGGCTGCTGGGGTGCCCGGCGCGCCGAGCGACATCGGGTACGACACGTATTCGTGGTTGACATACAACCAGCCCTCGTTCCGGCTGCGGCGTGCACGGAAGGACGTGTAGTCGCAGTTGAACCCGAAGTAGTCGTCGGCGCTGGGAAAGACGCGATCACCGAATCCGACGATGACGTATCTCTCCAGCTCTGGACCGACTACCAGATCGTCGATGACCGTGTATGTCGGCAACGACGCCGAGTAGTTGCCGACGCCGACGCCGGGCAGGTAGCTCGGCCTGGCATACGCCGGCAGATCGTGAGGAAGGCGAACAGGGGTCAGACCGCGACGACCCAGCAGGCCGCCCGAGTCGTCGTCCGCCAACACGATGTCCGGTAAGCCGAGGTCGACGGCGCTGGCCGCGCCTACAACTCCGAGGAAGACCAACAACTCACGCCGAGACAGTTCCATCAGGTTCTCCTCTTCACCGGTGGGTCAAACATTGCGGACCTTATACGACCTCACGGTGTCCAATTTCAAGCTGTTCGTTCGCTCGTGCACAAGCCGTAACGTGACCTTCCCGGCGGTGGGTAAAGTCCGGACACCGCTCAGTTCGAACATGGGGGTCAAGTGGTGGAGGTCATCCCAACACAGCGCATCCGCAACGTGGTGCTTGTCGGTCACAGTGGCTGCGGCAAGACCACGTTGGTCGAGGCACTGTTGCATCGCGCGGGTGTCACGACCCGCGTCGGACGGGTCGAAGACGGCACCACGGTGACCTGCACAGATCCCGAAGAAGTCAAACGGGGCATGTCGTTGTCGCTCGGCATCGCCCCGTTCGAATGGAAGGCCAGCGACGGCGAGACGTACAAGATCAATCTGCTCGACGCGCCAGGCTACGCCGACTTCGTGGGCGAAGAGTTGGCGGCGCTCAGCGTGGCCGACCTCGCCATCGTGGTCGTCAGCGCGGTCGACGGCATCGAGGTTGGCACCGAGCTGTCGTGGGATCGTTGTGTTGACGCCAAGATCCCGCGATTGATCTTCGTCAACAAGGACGACAAACCGCGGGCAAACTTCCACGACGTGCTCGCCTCGCTGCAGGCGAAGTGGGGCCACGGCTTCGTCGCGCTGGAGCTGCCCCTGGGCGAGGAGGAGTCGCTGCACGGCATCGCCGACGTGCTGTCCGATCAGGCCTTCGAGTACGACCGCGATGGACAGCACCACACCGCTCCCCTGCCCTCCGACATCATCGACGAAGAGCATCGAATTCACGACGAGTTGATCGAGGAGATCGTGTCGGGCGACGACGATCAACTCGAGCGCTATCTGTCCGGCGACGTCCCGACCACGGCCGAGTTGGAGCGCACGCTGGCCCACGAGGTGCTCGACTGCCTCGAGTTTCCGGTGCTGGTCGGATCCGCACTCACCAGTGTCGGCGTCGATCGGCTTGCCGACTTCATCTGCGAGATCGGTCCGGCCCCTGCCGACCGGCCGATGACTGTCATGGCCGGCAGCGAGCGCGTCGAGGTTCCTGCCGACGCAACCGCCCAGCCACTGGCCTACGTGTTCAAGACATTGGCCGACCAGTTCGTCGGCCAGGTGTCGCTGTGCAAGATCGTGTCGGGCACCATCTCCACCGATGACCGCCTCATCGCCAGCGCAACATCTGCCGAGGAGCGATTGCACGGTCTGTTCCACATGCGCGGCAAAGACCAGATCCCATGTGCACGTGCCGTTGCAGGCGACATCGTGGCCGTCGCCAAACTCACCAACACCTCGACCGGCACGACGCTGGCACCGCGCAACATGCCTGTCCGCGTCATCGCTCAGCAACACGCGACGCCTGTGTTCGGCCTCGCGTTGAAGCCGCTGACCCAGACCGACGACGACAAGTTGTCGGGCGCACTGCATCGCCTGCTCGCAGAGGATCCGTGCCTCAGCGTGGACCGCAATCACGCGCATCAGACGGTTCTCAGTGGCGCGGGAGACACGCACCTCGCTGTCGCGCTCGAGCGTCTTGCGCGCAAGTTCGGTGTGCATGTCGAGACAGAAGATGTTCGTGTTCCATATCGCGAGACCGTGGTTGGCGTCGGCGATGCCGAAGGCAAGGTCAAGAAGCAGTCCGGCGGCCACGGGCAGTACGCCGTCGCCAACCTGCGTGTCAGCCCGCTGGAACGTGGCGCCGGCTTCGAGTTCGTCGACTCCATCGTCGGCGGTGCGATCCCGCGCAACTACATCCCGGCAGTGCAGAAGGGCATCGAGGAAGCGATGCACATGGGTGGTGCTCACGGCTTTCCCGTCGTCGATGTTCGCGTCGAGTGCTACGACGGCAAATATCACAGCGTCGACTCGTCCGACATGGCGTTCAAGAATGCTGCGGCAAGCGGTTTCAAGGATGCTCTCGGCCGTGCGGGCGCTGTCGTGCTCGAACCGATCTCGTTGCTGAAGGTGACGATCCCTTCGGGCTACCAGGGCGATGTGCTGGCCGATCTCACGACGCGGCGCGGACGCGTCGTCGGCACGTCTGCCGGTGAGCACGGGGAGCAGGAAGTCTCCGCTCTGGTGCCCACGGCCGAGATCATCCGCTACGCGCTCGACCTGCGTTCGCTGACGGCGGGTCGTGGGCGATTCGTCGCCCAGCACGACCACGACGAGATTCTGCCCAACAACCTCGTCAGCAAAGTGAAGGCGGCAACTGCGGCGAATCACAACGGCGGTGCAAGTCGCGCCGCGGCTCGTTAGGAACGGGAGTCCTCGATGTCTGACCGTCTTCGATTCGGAATTTTCATGGCGCCATTTCATCCGGCGGGTCAGAACCCGACGCTGGCGTTGGAGCGCGACCTCGACCTGATCGTCCACCTCGACAAGCTCGGCTACGACGAGGCGTGGATCGGCGAGCACCACTCTGCGGGCAGCGAGATCATCGCCTGCCCCGAGATCTTCATCGCCGCAGCCGCAGAGCGAACACGGTCGATCAAGCTGGGCACCGGTGTCACCAGCGTGGCTTACCACAACCCGTACATGGTCGCCGAGCGCGCCGTGTTGCTGGATCACCTCACTCGGGGACGTTTCATGCTCGGCCTCGGGCCTGGGTCGCTGCCGACCGACGCGATCATGCTTGGTCTCGACCCCACCGAGACCCGCCCGCTACTCGAGGAGGGAGTCGACGTCATCATGAAGTTGCTGCGCACCGACGATCCCGTCAGCAGTCAGACCAAGGCATGGAACCTCGTTGACGCCCGGCTGCATCTGCGCCCGTACAGCAATCCCCTCTTCGATGTCGCCGTGCCAGCGGTTGCCTCGCCGTCGGGCCCGCGCCTCGCCGGTCGGTACGGTATCGGCCTGTTGTCGATCGGCGCGACACAGTCGGAGGGGTTCGACCTGCTGGGCCTGCATTGGGGGGTCATGGAGGAGCGAGCTGCCAAATTCGACACCGTGGCCGATCGCGACCAGTGGCGTCTCGTCGGCATGATGCACATCGCCGAGACCAAGGAGCAGGCGTACAAGAACGTCGAGTTCGGCATCGAGCATTGGTTCAACTACTTCCAGAAGGTTGCGGCATTTCCTCAGATGGCCGTCGCCGGCGACAACGTGCGCGAGATGATCGACTTCGTCAACGAGTCGGGCCTCGGCTCGATTGGCACCGCCGACATGGCGGGCGAACAGATCGAGCGACTCACCAAGCAGTCGGGCGGCTTCGGCTGCTACATGCAGTTGGCTCACGAATGGGCAAATCCGGCGGCGACACATCGCAGTTACGAACTGATCGCCCAACGCGTGATGCCCGAGTTCCAGGGCCAGGCGCTCAGCACCCTGAACGCCAAGGCTCGCGCCGAGCAGACTCGCCCCGAACTGGCCGACCGGAACCTGAAGGCCGTCGAGGAGATGGTTGCAAAGCACCAAGCCGAGCTCGCCGGCAACTGACATTCGTCGTTCGTGGGAATTGGCGCCATCGACGACGTAAGCCACGGGCTGGTCCTGCAATCGACGCGGGGAAAGATCGCCCTCGTGGCCACCGTCGCCGCCAGCGCGATGGCAAGTCTCGACGCGACCGTCGTCAACGTCGCCGTGCCTCACATCGGCGAAGAGTTCCACGCGTCGATCAGCGCGTTGCAGTGGGTGCTCACCGGCTATCTCGTTGCCTTGTCGTCGTTGATCCTGCTGGGCGGTGCACTCGGTGACCGGTTCGGACGGCGCAAGGTGTTCGTCATCGGAACCGTGTGGTTCGCGTTGGCCTCGCTGCTCTGCGGAGCCGCGCCGAACATCGAGGTGCTCGTCGCCGCTCGCGTCCTTCAGGGCGTCGGCGGCGCTCTGCTGACACCGGGCAGCCTTGCGATCCTGCAGGCCAGCTTCCGCGAATCCGACCGAGCCGCAGCCGTGGGAGCGTGGTCAGGGTTGGGAGGTGTTGCGGGTGCGATCGGGCCGTTCGTCGGCGGAAGCCTGGTCGACGGACCCGGATGGCGTTGGGCGTTCTTGATCAACGTGCCCGTTGCCGCGATCGCCATCGTCTGCGCTCGCGCTGCTGTCCCCGAGACTCGCGATCCACACGCAGCTCGCAGCCTCGACCTCGTCGGCGCAGGACTCGCCGTCGTGGGTCTCGCGGCGAGCACGTGGACGCTGACCGAGGCAGGACCGAAGGGTTGGACGAACCCGGGCGTGCTGGCGACGTCCGTCGTCGCGGTGATGGCCATGGCGGGGTTCGTGCGCCGTATGACGCACACACGTGATCCGTTGGTGCCACCCGCACTCTTCGGCGATCGCACGTTCACCGCCGTGAACCTCCAGACCTTCCTGCTGTACGGAGCTTTGGGCGTGTCGTTCTTCCTCGTGTCGTTCGAGCTTCAGGTCGCCGCCGGTTGGTCGGCGTTGGAGGCGGGCCTCGCGTTGCTGCCTGCAACCGGATTGATGCTTGTGCTGTCCGCCGAATCTGGCGCGCTCGCCCAGCGCATCGGGCCTCGGCTGCAACTCACAGTTGGACCGATACTCGCTGCTTGCGGGCTGCTGCTTCTCGCGCGCATCGGCGAGCACGCCTCGTGGATCCACGACGTCCTACCTGGCGCGATCGTGTTCGGCCTCGGGCTCGTCACGTTCGTGGCGCCGCTCACCGCGACAGTGATGGCCGCGGCCAATCCCGACCACGTCAGCGTGGCATCGGGAGTGAACAACGCGATTGCGAGGGCGGCGGGACTCAGCGCATTGGCGGTGATCCCCGTCGTGTCCGGTCTCACCGCCGCCACCGATCCGGCCGACATCACCCACGCAGTCCGCGTTGGTCTGGTGATCACGGCCTGTATGGCGGCCGCTGCGGGTCCGCTCGCGTACTTCGGCCTCGGCCCGCACGCGCAAGCCCCCTGCACGGCGCGTCGCGTTCAATGTTCGCTCGACGGGGCTCCCCTGCAACCTGCAACTACGGCGTGAGTGCCTCGTTCAGTGCGGCAGGGTCGCGTGTTTGGTCATCATGATCAAGGCCGCAACGAGACGCGGGCGCCGATTCGGTCCTGTGGGGACCTCGGGCTCAACCGATGAGTGCATCTACTGGAGGGAGGTCGGTCATGGTTGGGTCGAGGTTGGTGTGGAATCGGTTGTCCGCACCGGCCGGTTCAGGACGAACCGGGCAGCCCTAGAACGCTACGTGGCGAAAAGGGGCTGCCGAGTTCCTTTCCAAGCGCGAACACCGCAAGCGGCACACACGTCGAGATCGCGATTGAGTCGGCATACCGGGCCCACGGTGAAACTCGAAGCGAGGATCGCATGGGTGGATGCCCGGGCCATCGCTTGCATGATCCCATGTGGTCGGCCACGCGGCCCGGCAGTACGTGATCAGGTAACGCCGAGCGTGATCATGATTAACGGCGTACCTCAATGCCCCGGCCGGGACATCATCACTATCCGGAAGGAGATCGTCAGGTATGAGCACTACGGTGCCGGGCATGACAGAGATCGGAACGGATTGGCGGGTGGTCGATGGCGTTGCGACGGCATGGTTCGACGCGCCGTCGCTGATCGAGGGGGCTGCGCTGGCCGGGCGCATCGTGGAGCTGTCGGCCGAGA
>JBDTWJ010000155.1:0-8255 GCA_040006755.1 Ilumatobacteraceae bacterium
CCGCGAGCGAACATCTGCTTGAGGATCCCGAAGCCGTCGTTGCGGACCAAGGTGCCTCCGCGGGCCGACCCGCCGAGCTCGCGCATGTGCGTCTGGAACTTGGTGAGGTCGTGAGTGTCGTATGCAACGTGCTGACAGGCGTGATCGCCGTGACGATCGACGAACTTGGTGACCTGCGACTTCTTTGCGCGATCGATGCCCTCGATCAGCGCGACGCCGAAGTCGCCGTAGTCGATGCACCAGATCTTCATGCTGCTGTCGGGATCGCCGGGGCGTACATCGTCGATGCGATTGATCAAGGTGCCGCCCTCGACTTCGATGTGGAACCATGCCCACTTCTCGATGGTGCCAGCTTCGCATGCGTAGGTGATGTGATCGACCTTCTTGATGTATGACATCTCGCTATCAAATCAAGATGATCAGCTCTGATCAATAGTAGTGGTCAAAGTGCCAGTGAATTTGCTGAGTAAACTACAGATTGATCAACATCAGACCCTCTGCGAAAGGACAGAATGCCCAGGTTGGATCCCGGCCCACCGGCTCTTGATGCGCTCGATCGCCGCCTGATCGGCCGGTTGCGCGCCGTACCTCACTCGACCGTGTCGGAACTTGCCCGTGTGCTCGATTGCGCGCGGGGCACGGTGCTCACCCGTTTGCGGCGTCTCGAGGAACGGAAGGTGATCGTCGGATACGGCCCCGACGTCGACCCCGCCGCGGCAGGCCTCGGTGTGCTCGCCTTCACGACGCTGGCGATCTCGCAGGGCTCGCACAACCGGGTCGTTGCTCACCTGCGGTCCATCCCGGAGATTCTCGAGATCCACACTGTGACCGGCTCGGGTGACCTGCTCGTGCGGATCGTCGCGCGAAGCAACGATCATCTTCATCTGATCCTGCAACGCGTTGTCGCGTCGCCCGACGTCAATCGAACCGAGACCCAGTTGGCACTCAGCAGCACAGTGTTGCGAACGGTTGCGGATCTCATCGCTGATGACGCATGATCTGCCGCCTCACTCAGCGATGCCGAACATTGCCCGGAACCGAACGAGATCCTCAGTGGACGGACGCAGCGGATCGTAGGCAGCTTCGGGAAGCGGCTGCACGACGTCCCAATGCTCTGCCATCATTCCGTCGGAGTTGAATCGGAGGAAGTCGGCGATGACGACCGCCGGAAGCAACTTGTGAAGGATCACGAAGTCGCCGCTCGCGAAGAGATGGATCGGACGCCAGTCGTGCCGCCCAGGACGCTTCCAAGCAATCTCGTCCAGATAGTGACGCAGGCCGTCGCGACCCTGCCCGATGCCCGGCGTGTGTTGGATGTAGTTGTCGGCGACGTAGCGGTCGACGAGAGACAGATCGTCTCCGTGCATGCAGTCGCTCATGAAGTGCAGCACCACCCGCTCGTTGTCGGAGAGGTCATCGCGCAGGCGTGGATCCCACTGGTTGTCGAACATGGTCGGAGAGTTTCCCAGAGGTACGGTGTCGAGACCGATCCGGAAAGGGAGATAGTGAGGGCCGACTCATGAAATTGCTGCCTTCGCTCAGTGGACACTTCGGCGATCACGATGCCGCGCTCTCCGTCGACGGCAACGCGGTGTCGTGGGCGCAACTCACGGCGCGGGCCGGCGCGGTGGCCCAACATCTCGCGGGTATGCCTGCGGTTGCACTACGGGCATCCAACACGCTCGACACCGTCGTCGGTGTCGTGGCCGGACTGATGGCAGGGGTGCCGGTCGTGCCGCTACCCGCCGACGCAGGGCCGATGGAGCGCGAGCACATGCTGCGCGATTCCGGTGCCGCGGCCACGATCGGCGACACCCAGTGGTCCGAGGTCATGCTGCCCCAGATTCCGGTGGGCGGCGAGCGCGAGTGGTCGGGCAGCGAGCCCGCAGACGACGCAACGGCATTGGTGATGTACACCTCCGGAACCACCGGATTGCCCAAGGGTGTCGTGTTGTCACGTCGCGCAGTCGCAGCCGATCTCGACGGACTGGCACAAGCGTGGCGATGGTCGCCAGCCGACACGTTGGTGCACGGACTACCGCTGTTCCATGTTCATGGTCTGGTGCTCGGTGTGCTCGGCGCGCTCCGCGTCGGATCGCGTCTGATCCACACCGGCAAGCCGACCCCGCAGGCATACGCGGCCGCCGCCGGCACGATGTACTTCGGAGTGCCCACCGTATGGTCGCGCGTCTGCGCAGAACCCACGCTTGCGTCGGCATTGCGCAATGCGCGGTTGATCGTTTCCGGCAGTGCGCCGCTGCCGGTGGCCGTGTTCGAGCAGATGCAGTCGCTGATCGGTCAAGCCCCGGTCGAGCGCTACGGGATGACCGAGACGCTCATCACCGTATCGACACGCGCGGACGGCGAGCGTCGACCCGGATGGGTCGGAGTGCCGATCAGCGGCGTCGAGAGCCGGCTGGTCGGCGACAACGGAGACGAGGCCGTCCACGACGGCACGACGATCGGCGAGTTGCAGATCCGCGGCGCCACGATGTTCGACGAGTACCTCAACAGACCCGACGCCACATCAGCGTCGTTCGACGGCGATTGGTTCCATACCGGTGATGCGGCTGTGATCGACGAGCGTGGCTTCCACCGCATCGTCGGCCGCCAGTCGATCGACATCATCAAGACGGGCGGGTTCAAGGTCGGTGCCGGCGAGGTCGAGGCCGCGCTGCTGACGCATCCAGGTGTTGCAGAAGCTGCTGTGGTCGGAGTCAGCGACCCGGATCTTGGTCAGCGCATCGTCGCCTTCGTCGTCTGCAACGACGTCGACGGCGCGACATTGATCAACCACGTTGCCGCCCTGCTGTCGGTGCACAAGCGTCCGCGCGAGGTCAGGATCGTCGACGTGCTACCTCGTAACGCCATGGGGAAAGTGCAAAAGACGCTGTTGACCTGACGCTCAGCGAGCCCGGTCAGGAAAGGCGAGTGACGAGGTCGCCAATGCCTTCGATGGTGCTCGTCAGGACATCGCCGGGCCTCAGGAATCGTGGCGGCTTTCGGGCATAGCCGACGCCCTCAGGAGTGCCGGTGAAGATCAGGTCACCGGGCAGCAGCGGGCACAGCGCCGAGAGATATTCGACGAGGAACGGGATGTCGAAGATCAGCATCGAGGTGCGCGACGTCTGCAGCGTCTCTCCCGCGAGCGTGCTGTGGATCGCAAGATCGTGCGGGTTGTCGAACTCGTCCAGGGTGACCAGCCAAGGCCCAGTTGGACCGTAGCCATGGCGAGACTTGCCGAGGCTCCACTGCGGCGCGGGTCCCTTGCGTTGCAGCACGCGATCAGACAGGTCTTGGCCGACAGTGAAGCCGGCGACGTGCGACATCGCATCAACCGCGTCGACGCGATACGCACGCTGGGAGATCGCGACGACAAGTTCGATCTCCCAATCGGTGTCGACCGGCAGTTCGACGACGTGTGATGGTCCGACGATGCAACTCGGCCACTTGGTGAACACGGTTGGCTCGTCGGGCACGCTGAAGATGCCTTCCTCGGCATGGGCCTTGTAGTTGAGACCGATGGCGAAGACTTGTGCTGGTCGCGGCACGGGTGCGTGCAGTTGTTCGGCGTCGACCTCGCCAGGGCCGCGGGCGTTCAACGCCTCACCCCACTCAGTGAGCCCCCGCCAATCGTCGAACATCAATTGGGGATCTGACGAGAACCGATCGTCGCTGGCCGACGCCACATCGACGACAGCGCCGTCGATGAACGTGCTCAAGCGACCGGCGAGATTGAGCAGGTGCATGAATAGAGAGCATATTCACCAACGGTGTGCAGCTCATCTGTCGACTATTTGCGGGAGCCGCAGTACTGTCGCCATCATGCGTGTCGGCGTCGATCTCCCGTACTTTGCCCATGCGGTCGAGATCCGCGACTACGTGCAAGCAGCGCAGGCTCTCGGCTTTGCACACATCGGATTCTCTGAGCATGTGGTGTCATCCAGTGCCTCGTCGTTCCCTCCCGGATTGTCGTTCGACGAGCCATGGCACGAGTCGTTCACCCTCCTCGCGTTTCTGGCCGCCATCACCGAAGGGATCGAGCTGAACACCGGGATGACGTTGTTGACACTACGGCCGGCTGCGCTCGCGGCGAAGCAGGCTGCAGAGGTCGATCTGCTGAGCGGCGGTCGGTTGAGGTTGGGTGTCAGCGTCGGGTGGCAGCACCGCGAAATGGAGGCACTCGGAGTCGAGCCGTCGACGCGTGGCGAGCGAATCGAGGAGCAGATCGAAGCAATGCGACTGCTGTGGACGCAGCCGTTGGTGACCTATCACGGCAAGCATGTCGTTCTCGAAGAGGTCGCGCTGCACCCGCGACCAGATCGATCAATTCCCATCTGGATGGGTGGCGGCAACTTCGACACAGGTGGCATGCCGTTGGAGGTGACGATCAAGCGAGCTGCCCGTCTCGCCGACGGTTTCAAGATGATGGCTCCGCTCGGCATCGATCTCGATGCCGGCTTGCGATTCGTGGACCGGATGCGCGCCGAGTTGGAAACGGCGGGGCGGGATGTTGGCTCGTTCGGCATCGAGGGTCGACTCGTCGCCCACGTCACGCCACCAGAACAGTGGGCCGCGAACGTCGCCGCGATGCGCGAGGCGGGCATCTCGCATTTCGGCATTGCCAATCGGATCGTTGCGGGAACGGTCGCCGATCAGATCGCGCTCATCACACGAGTCGCCGATGCGACGCGTGCGGAATGGGGCGACGGATGAAGATCACCGAACGTCACGAAGGTCGTTCACGAGCGCAACCTGCCCACCGGCATGCCGTTGCCGCCGATCGAGATGGCTGTCTTACGAATACACACTGACGAAGGCATCGAGGGCAACACGTTCGTCAGCCCGCCGGGACCCGATGTCACCGATCAGATCATCAGGTAGGTCGTCATCCATCCGCCGGGGGCGTACGACACCGACCACTTCAGCTACGGCCTGACCAAACCGGGTGGCGGAGGTTTGACAACTAATTACATATTTTCTATCGACAGTATTAATATATGTGGCTAGTCTGGAGGAACTTATGAAGCTCGAGTTCTTCCACACCATGAACTACTGGGGTCCGGATCACGGCGACTCGTGGCCGGCGCCACCGCGCATCTGCGAAACGGAATGGGTCAGTGCCACCATCGAGCACGGGTTGATCGAGTGTGGGGCGGCGCTCGACGCCGGCTTCGACTCGTTGAACTTTGCCGAGCACCACTACTCCCCGAAACAGCTGACGCCGAACCCCATCATCTTCGCGGCGGTCGCCGGTCGTCGGTTCCCCGGCGCCCAGATCGGGGTGTTCGGTACCGACCTTCCGTTGAACAATCCGGTGCGCATCGCCGAGGAATACTCCATGCTCGACAACATCCTCGATGGCCGCCTGCGCATCGGGATGCTTCGAGGCACGCCCAATGAGTACCTCACCTACGGGTCGAATCCATGGGAATCACGCGAACGCTACGAGGAGGGGATCCTCCTGCTCAAGGCGTGTTTCACAGAGCCTGAGCCGTTCGGGTGGGAAGGCCGCTACTACCGGTTCCGCAACGTCGCCGTATGGCCACGACGCGTACAGGATCCCCACCCGCGCATCCTGATCTCGGGCAACAGCAAGGACGGCGCGATCTTTGCCGGCCAGCACGGTCTCGATCTCGGCTTCTCGTACATGGGTGCTGAGAAATGCGCCAACCACGCCGCGCTGTACCGTCAGGCGGCCGCAGAGGCGGGTTGGGAACCGACCGCCGACAATCTGCAATATCGCCATTTCATGTACGTCACCAACACCGACGATGAGGCCATCGAGACGATGAAGTCGCTCAGTGGCGCGGGTCTGCTGAGCATCTTCAACGGGGCGTCACCCGATCTGATGATGACGATGGCGCAGATCGGTGCAGCACTTGGTGGGGTGCCGAAGCACGTCAAGATCGATCCGTCGATGGCGCCGCAGATGGTCATGGGTCCAGCGCTCTATGGCAGTCCCGAAACGGTCCTCGGCCACATCAAGGACATCCACGACGTACTGGGCATGGGCCGCCTCGAGGTCTCGCTCGGCACGATCAACCCGTTGCCGCACGATGCGATGATGTCGAGCATCAAGCTCATCGGTGAAGAAGTCATCCCCGTCCTCCACGAGATGGAAATGGTGGCGTCATGACCGCAACACTGCACGGCACAGACGTTCGTGGGCCCGGATCCGCGTTCGTGGAGAAGTTCCTCGATGCAGCCGGGTTCACCGTGCGCTATCTCGAAGCAGGTGATGGTCCCCCTGTGCTGTACCTGCCGGGTGCCGGTGGCCCGGTGATGACGTTTGCCCTTGACGCGCTTGCCGAGCGGTTCCGTGTCATTGCGGTCGAGTATCCCGGATGGGGTTCGCAGCCCAACGACGTCGCCGACTTCGACGGACTCGCGGACCAGATCGCCGAGATCGCCTCAGCTCTTGGTCTCGAGCGTTTCCACCTCGTCGGCACGTCATTCGGTGGGGCATGCGCGCTGCACTTCGTCCTACGTCATCCCGACATGGTCGAGTCGCTGGTGCTCGAGGCCCCCGGCAAGATCCGCGAGCGGTCGGTGCACCCATCTACGTTGACCAAGGAAGAATTCGTCAGGGCGTTCAGGTCTCATCCTGAGCGCCTGCCGCACATGGGCCCACCGGATCCTGAGTTCATGGCGCGTGTGTGGCCGACAGTCGAACGACTGATGGGTGACGGCTCCGACAACGGATTCAGCGCCCGACTGGCATTGCTGCCGACGCGCACGCTGATCCTGTTCGGTCGCAACGACGGGATCATCAACCCGATCAATGGCCGGATCCTGCGCCGTCACCTACGCAACTCGTCCCTTCAATACGTGTACGACGCGGCGCACGACATCCAGTGCGATCGTCCCCAGGCGTTCGCCGATGTCGTCGGCGACTTCTTGGAGCGTGGCATGAAGTTCTTGATCAACGACCAAAACGGTTTGATCAACCCGTAGTCGCTACCGTTGCTGCGATGAGTCCACGTCGAGGTCGAGAGCGTGAAACTTCGTCAACCGAGATCGATCTCGACATAGCAGCAGACGCGGCGGCACGGTTCACCGAGTTCGGTGAGCTCGACATGCCTCGATTCCAGGTCGGCTTCCCGCCACAACACCTGCTGCTGGCCCTGTTGGGCGACTACTGGTCGGGGCGCAGCGAACCACTGCCATCGGCAGCGCTCGTCGACCTGCTCGCTGAGTTCGACGTCAATCCTTCGGGGGCACGTGCAGCGCTCAGTCGCCTGTCGATTCGCGGATTGCTGGTCGGCACCAAGGACGGTCGCAACACCTTCTATCGAGTTGCCGAGGGTTTTCGGAGCCTCCTGCCGTACGGCCCCATCCACACGCGGGCGTTTGCCAAACCGAAGCCGCTGTGGGATGGCCAATGGACGATGGTGGCATTCACCGTTCCCGAAGACCAGCGCAGGCTCCGTCCGATGCTGCGTGGTCGACTGCAGTCGCTGGGTTATGCGCCGCTCTACGACGGACTGTGGGTATCACCGCATGCTCCCAACCCCGAGCTCGACATCGCGTTGCAGATTGCGCCGCCGCGATCGTGCACGGTGATCCGCGCCACGGAAGTCCCGCTGAAGACTCGGTTGGCCGTGGCGTCGGCGTGGAACCTCGACGATCTCGGTCGGTCGTACTCGGAGTTCATCAGCACCTTCCGCCCGCTGCTGCGCCGGCTCGAGGCCGGTCGAATGAGCCCGACCGAGGCGTTGGTCAGCCGCACGCGGGCGAACTATCGATGGTTCGTGTTCGCCGTGACGGATCCGGATCTGCCCAAAGAGCTGTTACCAGGGGGCTGGCCGAGGGCGTCGGCGCACGATCTTTTCACCGCGCTGGTCGACGGCCTGGCGACACCCGCCGTCGATCGGGTTCGCGAGATCGTGACAAAATATGATTCTGACCTGGGCAAACTCGTGCGGCTTGGCACAGTGGAGTGAGACAGCAATAAGTCTTGACAGTTTGACATCAATATGACATCATAGTAGTGTCATAGAAAGGACAAGATGATGTCACCCTTCTTCAGCAGCCCAGAGTTCATTGCTTCGCTCCACGCAGAACGCGTCCGCCTCCTGCGCCAGGACACCCCGCCGCGGCGCAGCCGTTCCCGTTTCCTCGGTCACCGACGCGGCCGCTGAGCGACACCTCGCCGTGCAGGTTCGACCAATCATCAACGCAGTGCAGGCCGCGCTCGCCGGTCAAGGGTCGTTGGCCGGTGGAGACGTCGCAGTCGAAGAGGCGCTCGACCA
>JBDTWJ010000156.1:0-8228 GCA_040006755.1 Ilumatobacteraceae bacterium
GCATCCGCATTTTTCCCGAGATGTGCGCCAGCACCTTGTGGCTGTTCTCGAGCTCTACCCGGAACATTGCATTGGGGAGAGATTCGAGGATCGTGCCTTCGAGCACGATGGCGTCGTCTTTTGGCTTGGGCAGAGTGGGCCTCTTTCGAACGATGATTACTGCAGCCCAATGCCTGCTGCGCACGCGCGAAGCTGACCTGGGCCGAAGTGCAATGCTATCGGGCACCTGACGCAACGCCAAGGGGCAACGTCTGGAAAATGACAGCGCCACGGTACGGAAAATGGCGGGCGTCGCGGGCCTCCGACAGGGAAGAATCGTTCCAATGTCCTCCGCAACCTCTCGTTGGCGCGCTCTTGCGGCCCTGCTCCGACCCGACGCCTGGCGTTGGGTCGGTCTCGGCGCGCTCGTGGCCACGGGTTCCGGACTGATCCTTACCGGCCCCCTGATCGTGCGGGAGATCGTCGACAAGGCAACGAATGGCTCAACGAAGGGAGCGATCAGCCGCCTGGCCGTGCTGTTCCTCCTCGTGGCGGTCGCCACCCAATTGATCAACATGGCGGTCGCATGGATGGCCACCATCACGGCCTGGCATACGACCAACGGCATCCGAATCAGGCTGGCCCGCCACGTCCTTGGCCTCAGCCACGCCTTCCACCGCCAACACACGCCGGGTGAACTGATCCAACGTGTAGACGGCGACGTCACGTCGGTCAGCGACTTCATGGGCCGCGTCATTCCTCGGGCGGCAGGCGCGCTCTTCACGATGCTTGGCATGATCGGCGTGCTGGTCGTGGTCGACTGGCGATTGGCAATCGGTGCCCTCGCCTACGTGACGTTGGCCGTCGCAGTGGTCGTCAGCGGTCGGCACCGCGCTGTCGGCGAGTCGTCCGACGAGATGGGCTCGTACGCCCGCCTCTATGGAGGTATCGAGGAGCGCCTCACAGCTGCGGAGGACCTGCGCTCCAACGGAGCCGGAGCCCACGCAATGTGGCGGTTCGTCGAAGACAGCGCCGACGCCATGGGCAGCGCGGTGCGTCGCGAGAAGGCATTCCTTCGAATGTGGTGGGCTGTGGACGGCTCGGTCGAGGCCGGGTCAATCGTGTCGCTGATCGTCAGTGCGCTGCTGGTGAGCCGCGGCATCATCTCCATAGGCGACGCGTTCTTGCTGTTCCAGTACGTGCTGCTGCTGGCTCGCCCGCTGGAGGACATGGTCGATCAGCTCGAGACCGTGCAGAAGGCCAACGGCGCAATGGTGCGGGTGATCGACCTGCTGGCAGTCGAGCCCGATATCCGCGATGAAGGAACGACCCGGCCGCCGAACGGTCCTCTGAGCATCGACTTCCGCGACGTGGGCTTCGACTACGGCGACGACCAGTCCGTCCTCCAGGACATCAACGTGTCGTTCGCGGCCGGCCGATCGATCGGCCTCGTCGGTCGCACCGGCAGCGGCAAGACGACGATCTCGCGACTCATCCTGCGACTTGTCGAACCCACCACCGGATCCATTCTGCTCGGCGGCATACCCATCGAGGAGATGCCAATGTGCGAGCTGCGCCGCCGCGTCGCTCTGATACCGCAAGAAGTCGAGTTGCTGAGCGGTTCGATCCGCGACAACGTCACGCTGTTCGACGAGGCGCCGACCGACGATGCCGTCGTTTCGGCGCTGCACAACGCAGGTCTGGGCACGTTGGCCCAGGGAGGCATCCACCGACAGCTCGGTGCCGGAGGCGCTGGGCTGTCTGCGGGCGAGGCTCAACTCCTGGCGCTCGCTCGCGTGTGGCTGCGTGATCCCGACATCGTCGTGCTCGACGAGGCAACGGCACGGGTCGACCCGGTCACCGAGGTCAAGTTGGAAGATGCCGTCGCCCGGCTCACCGAGGGTCGCACCACGGTGATCATCGCTCATCGGTTGTCGACATTGCGTCACGTCGACGAGATCGTCGTGCTCGATCACGGTCGCATCCTCGAGCACGGCGATCGCAGCAATCTGGCCGACGACATCGCGAGCCGATACCGCCACCTGCTCGACCTGGCACACGACAACGGGGCGGTAGCGCCATGAGCGTGTGGCGACTCGGGTGGCGCGTTTCGCAGCACGAGCCGCGCAGCTTCTGGTCGGGGTACCTCCTGTTTGTTTTGTTCTTCACCTTCCCGGTGTTGAGCGGCTGGCTGCTGGGCCGCGGCTTCAACGCGATCGCGACCGGGCACAACTCGCGCGTCTACTGGATCGGCGCTGCGCTCGCCCTGTGCGAGCTGGCGCGGATGAGCACGATCCATCTCGGAGCCCTCATGTGGACACGGGCGTGGGTGCACATGCAGTCGCTGCTCCGCGCCAACCTGCTGACTGCACAGGTGGCCAGCGGCGGCCCGGACGCGGGACAGCCCGTCGGCTCGGCCGGTGAAGCGATCACGCACTTTCGCGACGACGTCGAAGACGTCACGCAGTTCATCGACGGCTTTGTCGACATCTCCGCCGGTGTCGTCTTCACAGTGCTCGCCGGTCTCGTGCTGGGCAGCGTCGACGGGCGCGCAGCTCTGGTGCTGTTGATCCCGCTGATCGGTGTCGCCATGGCCACACGCACGCTCGACGGCCGCATCAAGCGCTACCGCGCGGCCGACCGCGTCGCCGCATCTGCGGTCAGCGGTCTGCTCGGCGACGTCATGGCTGCGGCAACCACGGTGAAGGTCAACAACGCGATCGAGCCGACGATTGCGCACCTGCGCAAGCTGGTCGACGAACGTCGTCGCACGGCCGTGCGCGATCGCGTGCTCGACGAGAGCGTCTGGGCGTTCAGCCAAGGCGCCGCCGACGTCGGGCTCGGTCTGGTGCTGCTGACCGCAGCCGGGGGTATGGCGTCGGGGAAGTTCAGTGTCGGCGAGTTGGCGGTGTTCTCCGCCTACCTCGGTTGGTTGAGCTTCTTGCCACGGATGGTCGGTCGCATGCTGGCGCGGCGTAAGCAGGTGGCGGTGGCGTTCGACCGCATGAGCGGGCTCGTCGCCGACAAGGAAGTCTCCAATACGGTCACCGATCGCAGTCTGCCCATCGGTCTGAAGCACGTACGCGAGCGACCGCAAACAGACAGGCCCGTTCGAGTTCCACTCGACGTCCTCGACGTTCGTCACCTCACTGCGCACTACCCCACCGGCGCTGGTGTCCATGACGTCAGCTTCACCGTGCGGCGCGGCAGCTTCACCGTGCTCACCGGGCCTATCGGATCAGGCAAGAGCACCCTGCTTCGCGCCGTGCTCGGTCTTGCTCATCAGGCGGAAGTCACCGGCGACGTGGCGTGGAACGGTGATTTTCTCGACGATCGCGCGGCATTCCTGATCCCGCCGAATGCGGCGTTCTTGCCCCAAGTGCCGCAACTGATCTCCGACTCGGTGGCCGACAACATCTCGCTCGGCATCGTCGACAACGCGCAATTGACCGTGGCGCTCGAGTTGGCCGCAGTGCTCGACGACATCGATGAGATGCCAGATGGCGCACGCACGCTGATCGGTCCTCGGGGCCTGCGCCTGTCGGGTGGGCAGCGACAGCGAGTTGCGACGGCGAGAGCCCTGGTGCATTCTCCTGAGCTGGTCGTGCTCGACGACCTGTCGAGCGCTCTCGACATCGAGACCGAGCTGCAGCTGTGGTCGAACCTTTCGGCGGCTGGCATCACGGTGGTGGCAGTGTCGCATCGCGCGGTCGCTTTCGACCGTGCCGACCAGGTGCTGCGCTTGGACACCGGCCGGCTGGTGTAGCAAGACCGAGCGTTCGCGACCGTTTCATTTGAGCCAGGTTCGCAACTTGCTCTTCGACGCTTTCTTCCAGACCGCCCAGAATTCATCGCGTAGACGCGATCGGTCGTCTCGTTCGAAACCGACGAGTTCGCCGGCGACGAGTCGAGTCGATGGCAGCGCCTTCGCTGCCTCACGAAGCCAGGCCTCGGCGACGGCGGTGTCCTGAAACTTTCCGAGCACGGTCTGGACGTCGGCCATCGCACGGGCAAATCGGCGAGCCTCACGGCCGTACAAAGGTGCGACTGCCTCCGCGGCGTAGCGGGCGCGTTTGGCGCGGATGCGGGACGCGTGCATCGCGGTTTGGGGAGCATCGGGCTCGAGTTCAGCGATGGCTCGCTTGAGGCGTCGCCACGGTTGACGTGCCAGGCGTCGAAAGATTCGCCGACCCGGACGATCCGGTAGATCCGCAGGCTCCGCCGCGAACCGGGGCTCGCGAGCGGTATCGACGAGTGCATCGAGCAACGTCATGTACCGATCACCCGACAGCACGTCGACCACTCGCTCGAAGGCGTCGGTCGAAGTCTCGGCGAGACGCTGGAGAAGGCTCTGCGCCGTCTTGGCATCGGGGTCGGGGAGCCGAGCGAGTTGAGACCGCAATCGTATGGAGAGCACGTCGGCATCGCGACCGATGCCGACCTCGCCCCCGAGCCAATTCAACTCATCGCGAAGCCACGCCGTCCAGTGCCGATCGAGAAGCGGGGAGAAGGTCCGCAGGTCGGAGCGCAGTCGCCGACCCGCGACCCTGAACTGGTGCACTGATTCAGAATCGCCGATACACACACCGGCGTGGTGACCGATGATCTCGGTCACCGATTTGGCCAATAGATGCCGCACGACCTGTCCGACAGTGGCGTGCTTGTCTATCGAAGTAACGGCGACGTCCGGTGGATCGAAGGCATGTGGTCCGAGGGCCCGAAACGCCTTCGCCACCGGCTCTTCTTCCGGTGTGAATCCTGCTGCACGAAGCCGCAATATGACCGCATCAATGGAATCAGCCTTCGACGAATCCGGGGCCAACTCGACCTCGATCTCCCTGAACGCTGCGATTGGTTCCCACGCACCGTCCACACAAACCGCGTCGTCGCAGATCTTCGCCACAAGAGTCCCATCGACCTCGAGGTCGAACTCGGTGCGCTCGGTATGCAACCGAACAACAGGGCCGAGGTCCTGCGAGCGTGTGTAGGCACGCGCCGCCAGACGAAGGCGGCTCGGGATCAGGCCCGATGGTTCATCGAAGGTGAGCTCATGACGAGAGAGTTCAGAATTTTCCAGGCCGAATGGCAGCTTCAGGGTCCAGACGGGGCCGGGCTCGCCGGTGCGCGAGCGCAGTGTCACCCCCCACCGCGCCAACGCCAGCGTGCTGGTGTCGTAGTAGGTCGCGTCGAGCTGAACTGTCGTTCGAGGACCCTCGCTGATCCCGCGCTCAGGGTCAGTGAGGTCGGGCAGCACGACGCCTACCTCGGCGGCGAGCTTGATCTCGCGCTCGATCATTGGAAAACCTCGCCGTCGATGATCCGGTGCGTGTTCATGAACCCCCAGTTCACCGCGTGTTGCCCGCGACGCTAGAGCGTTGGCAACCGAGCCGGTAACATTCCGGACCGAACGTGAAATCGGTCCCGTGAGGCCGATACGTGGAAGGAAGCAATGCCGTCAACGACCGGGCCTCGGGCGAACACCGGGCCGCGAGAGGTCCTCAGTGCCGACGACGTACGGCGTGCCCTGACCCGCATCGCCCATGAGATCGTTGAGCGGAACCACGGAACTGAACGACTCGTCCTTGTTGGGTTGCAACGCGGTGGCGTGTGGATTGCCGACGCGTTGGGCTCGATCCTTGCCGGGATCGGATCAACAGTGCCGATCGGATCGCTTGATGTCAGCTTCCATCGCGACGACATCGGGCTGCGACCAATCGTGCCCGGTCACGTCACGACTATTCCGGTATCGCTCGACGGCACCACCGTCGTGCTGATCGACGACGTGCTCTATACCGGGCGAACTGTTCGCGCGGCCCTTGAGGCACTCAACGACTACGGCCGTCCCCATTCAGTGCAGTTGGCGGTTATCGTCGATCGTGGTCACCGACAGTTGCCGATTCGGCCGGACTACGTCGGCAAAAACCTTCCGACTGCGGGCGACGAGGATGTACGCGTGAGCGCTGACGGCGTGGTGATCGCGTGAAGCACCTGTTGTCGATGGGCGACCTATCAGCGGCAGACATCCATGGCCTGCTGGAGCTCACCGACCACATGGTCGAGATCTCGCAGCGGCCAATTCCCAAGGTGCCCGCCCTTCGTGGCAAGAACGTGGTGAGCCTGTTCTTCGAGGATTCGACGCGCACGAGGACCAGCTTCGACACCGCGGCGAAGCGACTCAGTGCCGACACGATGAACTTCGCCGTTTCGTCGAGCAGCGTCAACAAAGGTGAGAGCCTGCGCGACACCATCGAGACCATCGCAGCGATGGGGGTCGATGCATTTGTCGTGCGACACAAGTCGAGCGGCGCTCCGCAGATGATCACGCGATGGACCAACGCAAGCATCGTCAATGCCGGCGACGGATGGCACCAGCATCCGACGCAGGCTCTGCTCGACTGCTACACGATTCGCACGAACCTCAACCGCCGCGACGGCTTCGATGGCTTGCGCATCGCGATCGTCGGCGACATCAAACACAGCCGCGTCGCGCGGAGCAATGTTCAGGCGTTCACCGCATTGGGCGCGCAGGTCACCGTCGTAGGTCCGCCGACCTTGCTGCCTCCGTCACTCGACGGTTGGCCGGTGGAGGTCTCACACGACCTCGACGCTGTCCTTGCGGATCTCGATGTGCTGTACCTGTTGCGGGTACAGCGCGAACGCATGGACGATGCACTGTTGCCCAGTCTGCGCGAGTACTCGACGATGTTCGGCCTCACCGCGCAGCGTGCTGCGCGACTTGCGCCACACGCGTTGGTGATGCATCCGGGCCCGATGAATCGAGGTGTCGAGATGGTTGTCGATCCTTCCGAACTGTCGGGGTCGGTGATCCTCGATCAGGTCACGAATGGGGTGGCGGTTCGCATGGCCGTTCTGTTCCACCTACTCGGCTCGGGCAACGACCTGAAGGGTGACGCCGCATGACTCGCATGGTCATCCGTGGCGGCACGGTGCTCGATCAGTCCGGCGAGAGCCGCGCTGACGTCGCGATCGAGTCGGGTCGCGTCACTGAAGTTGGGCGATCGCTGACAGGCGATCACACGCTCGATGCAGCCGGGTGCGTGGTTTCGCCTGGCCTTGTTGATTTGCACGTGCACCTGCGCGAGCCCGGCCGTGAAGAAGCCGAGACGATCGAGACGGGAAGTCGAGCCGCTGCGATGGGCGGCTACACGGCGATCGTGGCAATGCCAAACACCGAGCCTGCGCAGGACTCGCTCGCGGTCATCGAGTTCGTACGAGCCCAGGCAAGGCGCGCGGGTTTGTGCGATGTCCACCCCGCTGGATGCATCACGGTCAATCGCCAGGGCACCGCACTGGCCCCGTTCGGCGAGCTTGCGGCCGCCGGCGTACACCTGTTCACAGATGACGGCAACGGTGTGCAGGATCCGCAGCTCATGCGCCACGCACTGGACTACGCACGGGCGCTCGGCATCACGCTTGCACAGCACTGCGAGGTCTCTTCGCTGACCAAGGGTGCCGTGATGCACGAGGGATCGTGCTGCAGCCATCTCGGCCTACCAGGTTGGCCGGCCATCGCCGAAGAGTTGATGGTGCATCGCGACATCGAGTTGTCGCGACTTACGGGGGCCCGCATTCATCTGTTGCACCTGTCGACGGCGCGGAGTGTCGAGCTCGTTCGCGCCGCGAAGGCAGACGGATTGCTCGTGACGGCCGAGGCTGCACCTCACCACTTCACGCTTTCCGACGAGCTGCTGGCCGGCTATGACGCGGCATTCAAGGTCAATCCTCCGCTGCGTACTGCAGCAGACATTTCTGCAATCAAGACGGGACTCATTGACGGAACGATCGATGCGATCGCCACCGATCACGCACCGCACCCACCCGAGTCCAAGGAAGCTCCCCTCGACCAGGCGCCGCCCGGCATGCTCGGTCTCGAGACTGCCCTCGCGCTGGCAATCTCGGAGCTGGACATGCCGATGGCCGACATCGTTGCGGCGATGAGTTGGAAGCCCGCTGCGATCGCGGGCATCGGCGATCGTCACGGCCGGCCCATCGCTGCCGGCGAGCCGGCCAACCTCGTCGTGTTCGATCCCGCGGCCGAATGGACCGTCCTGCCCGCCAAGCTCGCCAGCAAGAGCCGAAACACCCCATACGCAGGTCGAACCCTGCGTGGCAAGGTTCGCCACACCGTGCTGGCCGGTACTCCCACCGTCGTCGACGGTGCCGCCCAACTCTGAGTTGCGGGGTCAGGCTGCGAGGGGGTTGTTGGTGTGGATCCAGTGCACGGCTTC
>JBDTWJ010000157.1:0-8227 GCA_040006755.1 Ilumatobacteraceae bacterium
ACTTCGTCAACGTCATCCGCGGCAACATCGTCAACGACGCGGTGCTGACCGAGGTCATTCCGATTCACGGTATGCGATCGGCACCTCACCTCGACTTCGCTGGAATGGTGCGAGCCGAGACCGGAATCGTGGTGCTGCATGCATCGAAGGTCGACGACGTCTCGACCGCGCGCCACGCGATCAGCGAAGGTCTCGTCGACATGGTCGGCATGACGCGTGCGCAGATGGCCGACCCGCATCTGGTGCGCAAGATCGAGCTCGGTGTCGAGCACACCATCAGGCCGTGCGTCGGTGCGACGTACTGCCTCGATCGCATCTACCAGGCCGGAGAGGCGTTGTGCATCCACAACGCGGCGACGGGCCGCGAACTCACCATGCCGCACGACATCCCGGCAGCGATCCGGCGGCGCCGAGTCGTGATCGTCGGCGGCGGGCCTGGTGGTCTGGAGGCAGCTCGAGTCAGTGCCGAGCGTGGCCACGACGTCGTGCTGCTCGAAGCAATGCCGTGGACCGGAGGTCAGATTCGCCTCGCCGCTCGCAATCCTCGCCGCAAGGACCTGATGGGGATCGTCGAGTGGCGTGACAGCGAGTTGGCCCGCCTCGGTGTCGATGTGCGCGTCGACACCTACGCCGACGAGCACGTCGTCGGCGACTTGCAGCCCGACGTGGTGATCGTGGCGACCGGCGGCCTGCCCCACAACCCGCAGCTCGAGTCAGGTGCCGATCTGGTCGTGTCTGCTTGGGACGTCGTCGGAGGCGATGCCCGCCTCAGTGGCGACGTGTTGTTGTACGACGACGACGGCACACACTCGGCGATGACCACCGCGGAGATGCTGGCGCGCGCAGGCGCACGGCTGGAGATCGTCACGCCGGAACGCACCGTCGGCGTCGATGTCGGCGGCATGAACATGGTGCCGTACGCCAGGGCCTTCAACGAGACCGACGCGCGGATCACGTTGAACCAACGGGTGCGAACCGTGCGACGCGAGGATGGCCGCTTGGTGGTCGAGATCGGCAGCGACCACTCACCCGTTCGTCATACGCGCATCTTCGACGCGGTCGTGGTGGACCACGGCGTGCTCGCCAACGACGAGCTCTATCACGCGCTGCTGAAAGGTTCGAGCAACGGTGGTGAGATCGACTATCGGGCGCTCGTGGCGGGCACGCCCCAACCGATCGAGCTTCGACCGATCACGACAGACGGGTATCAACTCTTCCGCATCGGCGACGCGGTTGCAGGCCGCAACATCCATGCAGCGATCTACGACGCGTTGCGGTTGTGCAAGGACCTGTGAGCGCGTACAAGTCGGCAGTCGTCACCGGCGCATCGGGCGGCATTGGCCGAGCGATCGTCGCTGAGCTGGTCCGACTGGGGATGCACGTGCATGCGCTGGCCCTACCCGACCGTGCTCTCGGCGAGCTCGACGCGATCGATGGCGTCACGGTGCACGGTGTCGACGTGCGCGACACCGCCGCGCTCACGAACGCGTTGGGCGGACTCGACACCGATGTGCTCGTCAACAACGCGGGGATCATCGGCGACCTCAAGCCGGCGCAGCAGTCGACGGCCGCTGTCGCAGACGCATTGATCGACATCAACCTACGAGCTGCGGTTCACGCCACGATGTGCGTGTTACCGGGAATGGTCGGACGCAACAGTGGACACATCGTGTTCACCGGCTCGATTGCCGGCAGTCGACCCACCGCGAACAGCGCGATCTATTCGGCCACCAAGGCCGCGCTCGCCGCCTTCGCCGATGGCTTGCGCATCGACCTGCATGGCGCAGCGATACGGGTCACGGTGTTGATGCCTGGCAGGGTGGAGACGAACCTCTACGACGAGGCGCTCGGCGGGCACGATGCCGCCGTCGCACGGCTGTATTCCGGCGCGACCTCGGTGCAGCCGGCCGACATCGCGGCCCTGGTCGGTATGGCGCTCAGCATGCCGGCCCATGTGGATGTCACTCGCGTGGAGGTGGTGCCGACGATGCAGGTCTTCGGTGGCAGCACCATCGCCGGCGTCGACTAGTATTCCGCATCGTGGGTAGTTCCGTAATGTGGAACCATCCGAAAGCGGCCTGACAAAAGGAGTCAACCAGTGGGTTTTCCATCCGACCTCGAAATCGCCCGGGCCGCAACGACGGCGCCCCTCGCCGAGATTGCCGCACAGATGGGAATAGGGCCTCACCTGCTGGAGGCCCATGGCGACGACCTGGCCAAGATCAAGCTCGAGGCCATCTCCGAACTTGCCGACCGTCCCAAGGCGAAGTACGTGGTCGTGACAGCCATCACCCCCACACCTCTGGGCGAAGGCAAGACCACCACGACGGTCGGTCTCGGCATGGCGATGAAGCACATCGGCAAGCGTGCCACCATCAGCCTTCGCCAGCCCTCGATGGGCCCGACCTTCGGCATCAAGGGTGGGGCGGCCGGCGGCGGCTACAGCCAGGTGATACCGATGGAGTTGTTGAACCTGCACCTCACCGGCGACTTCCACGCTGTGACTGCGGCGCACAACCTGCTGTCGGCGATGGTCGACAACCACCTGCACCAGGGCAACGAGCTCGACCTCGACATCCACAACATCACGTGGCGGCGGGTGCTCGATGTCAACGATCGTGCCTTGCGCAACATCATCGTCGGTCTCGGCGGCAAGGCCGATGGCGTCACTCGCCAGACCGGCTTCGACATCACGGCTGCATCCGAGGTCATGGCCATCTGGGCGCTGGCTACGTCGGCCGCTGACCTGCGGGCCCGGCTCGGGCGAATCGTCGTCGGTTACAACCGCGCCGGCGAGCCAGTGACCGCAGAGCAGTTGAAGGGCGCCGGCTCCATGGCGGTGATCATGCGCGAGGCGCTGAAGCCCAACCTGCTGCAGACCCTCGAGCACACGCCGGTCATCGTGCACGCCGGCCCGTTCGGCAACATCGCCCACGGCAACTCGTCGATCATCGGCGATCTCATCGGCATCCACACGGGCGATTACCTCATCACCGAGGCAGGCTTCGGCGCCGACATGGGTGCCGAGCGCTTCTTCAACATCAAGTGCCGCAACTCGGGCATGGTGCCCGACGCTGCGGTGCTGGTCGCGACCGTGCGAGCGTTGAAGGCACACAGCGGCAAGTTCAAGATCGTCGCCGGAAAGCCGTTGCCCCCGGAACTGCTTGCCGAGAACCCCGACGACGTGCGCGCCGGCGCAGCCAACCTGATCAAACAGATCGAGAACGTCAAAGTCCACGGCGTGTCACCGGTCGTTGCCATCAACGCCTTCCCCGGCGACTTCGACAGCGAGCACCAGGCCATCCGCGAGATCGCCGAGTCGGTCGGCGCTCGCGTCGCTGTGTGCACACACTTCTCCGACGGCGGAAAGGGTGCGACCGATCTCGCCCGGGCAGTGGTCGAGGCATGCGCCGAACCCAGCGAGTTCACCTTCTGTTATCCCATCGAGGCCAGCCTCAAGGAGAAGATCGAATCGATCGCGACCAAGATCTACGGCGCGGCCAACGTCACCTACTCGCCTGCCGCCAACACCCAGTTGGCGCGCTACGAGAAGAACGGCTTCGGCGGGCTGCCGATCTGCATTGCCAAGACGCACCTGTCGATCAGTGGCGATCCGACGCTGAAGGGAGCGCCCACCGGCCACACCCTCAACGTGCGCGAGGTCAGGGCGTCGGTCGGCGCTGGGTTCATCTACCCGATCTGCGGCGACATGACCACTATGCCCGGCCTCGGTTCCGCTCCTGCCGCATCGATCATCGACTTCGACGAGAACGGCGAGATCGTGGGCCTGTCTTGAGCGCTGTCGTCATGGATGGCGCAAAGCTGCGCGACGACATCGTCGCCCAGCTGCGTGCCGAGATCGAGGCAGCCGGCAACCCGCCGGTCTGCCTGGCGACCGTGCTGGTCGGCGACGACAGACCGAGTCAGATCTATGTGCGCAGCAAGCAGAAGAAGGCCGCCGAGGCGGGGATGCAATCGCGTCACGTCGCAGTCGACGGCAACGTCAGTCAGAGCGAACTCGAAGACACCGTCGCCGCACTGTGTGCCGATCCCGGTGTTCATGGCATCCTCTGCCAACTTCCGCTGCCGGGCGATCTCGATCCGGAACCGCTGCTGAAGATGATCCCGGCGGAGAAGGACGTCGACGGTCTTACCGAAGCATCGTTGGGCAGACTGGTGCGCGGTCAGCTGGGTCATGTCGGATGCACACCGCTGGGCGTCATGCGGCTGCTGCAGCGTTACGAGATTCCCACCGTCGGCAAGCGCGCCGTTGTGGTGGGCCGGTCGACGTTGGTCGGCCTTCCCATGGTGTTGCTGCTCGGCCGCAAGGGTGTCGACACCACCGTCACGCTCGCCCACTCACGTACGGGTGATCTCGTCGAGGTGTGCCGCGAGGCCGACATCATCGTCGCCGCCGCCGGTCAGGCACGAATGCTCACCGCTGCCCACGTCAAGCCCGGTGCGACCGTGATCGATGTCGGTGTGTCGCGTACCGAGAGTGGGATCGTCGGCGACGTCGACTACGAACCGGTTGCCGAGATCGCCGGAGCGATCACACCCATGCCCGGCGGAACCGGACCGATGACCATTGCGTGCCTGCTGCAGAACACGCTCGAAGCGGCACGCATGCAGGGCGCGTTTCCCGCCTGATGGCACTGAACTGATGTCAACGGTGCAGTCGGTCGAGCGAGCATTCGCAGTGCTGCGCTGTCTCTCGGGCGGTCCCGCTGGCGTCACCGATGTGGCTGATCGCGTCAGCCTGCCGAAGAGCACCGTGTCGCGGATGCTGTCGACGCTGGAGGACCTCGGCATGGTCGAGCAGATCGAACCGGGCGGCAGCTATCGCGTAGGTGCAGGCATGATGGAGATCGCTGCGGCCGTGTTGCCAGGCAGATCGCTGATCGCCGCGGTGCGACCGCACCTGCATGTTTTGGTGAAGGCCACCGGTGAGGCCGCAGGTCTGTCGATTGCCGACGGGTTCGACATGTTGTACCTCGATCAGGTCGACGCCGACAACCAGGTGCAGATCCGCGACTGGACGGGCGAGCGCCTGCGTGCCCACACGGTGTCGTCGGGTCAGGTGATGCTGGCATTCGGGGCGATCGATGCAGAGCGGTACCTCGATCAACCGTTGGAACGAACGGCCAGCCACACGCTGACCGACGCGGACGCGATCCGCACACGGTTCGCCGAGATCGCCGCCAAGGGATATGCGTGGGCATTCGAAGAGTTCCTCGACGGGCTCAACTCGGTCGCCGCGCCAATCCGCGACAATCGCGGCCGCGTCGTCGGGGCCATCCATGCCCACGGGCCTGCGTATCGCTTCCCTGGCGAAATCGATGCCGACGAGTTGGGCGAGTTGGTGGTCGCCACAGCCGAGCGGGTGCAGCTATGAGCCACGAGGGGGCGCAGTGACCAAGTACGACTACATCATCGTGGGCGGAGGGTCGGCTGGCTCGGCGCTTGCCAATCGCCTGAGCGCTGATCCGACCACGAACGTGCTCGTGCTCGAGGCCGGCCGGCCCGACTACAAGTGGGACGTCTTCATCCACATGCCGGCGGCCTTGACGTTTCCGATCGGCAGCAAGTTCTACGACTGGAAGTACGAGAGCGAGCCTGAGCCGTTCATGAACGGCCGCAAGATCTATCACGCCCGCGGCAAGGTCCTCGGTGGCTCCAGCAGCATCAACGGCATGATCTTCCAGCGCGGCAACCCGCTCGACTACGAGCGCTGGGCGGCGGACCCTGGCATGGAGTCGTGGGACTACGCGCACTGCCTGCCCTACTTCAAGAAGATGGAGAACTGCCTCGCCGCCGAGGGCGCCGACCAGTACCACGGTCACAGCGGGCCGTTGGAACTGGAGCGCGGCCCGGCAACCAATCCGCTGTTCACCGCGTTCTTCGAAGCGGTGCGACAGGCCGGCTATCCCATCACCGACGACGTCAACGGGTATCAACAGGAGGGCTTCGCCCAGTTCGACCGCAACATTCGGCGCGGCCGTCGATTGAGCGCAGCGCGCGCATACCTGCATCCCGTGATGAATCGCGAGAACCTGACCGTCACCACGCGCGCGCTCGTGCACCGCGTGCTGTTCGACGGCACCCGGGCCACAGGCGTGGAGTACAGCACTCGTCGCGGCGGCACGCAGCAGGCTCTGGCCGGCGAGGTCATTCTGTGCGGTGGAGCGTTCAATTCACCCCAGCTGTTACAGCTCAGTGGCGTGGGCGACGCCGCCCTGCTCGGCAGTCTCGGCATTCCGGTGGTCGACGACCTTCCGGCAGTCGGCAGACACATGCAGGATCATCTCGAGGTCTACGTGCAGTACTCGTGCAAGCAACCGGTGTCGTTGCAGCCGCAGTTGAAGATGTGGCGGCGACCGTTCATCGGCGCCGAGTGGCTGTTCCTGCGCAAGGGACCCGGCGCGTCGAACCACTTCGAGGGCGGCGGCTTCGCGCGGAGCAACGACGAGGTCTCCTACCCCAACCTGATGTTCCACTTCCTGCCCATCGCCGTGCGCTACGACGGCTCGTCGCCCGCCGGCGACCACGGCTACCAGGTGCACATCGGCCCGATGTACAGCAACTCGCGAGGCTCGGTGACGATCACCTCGACCGATCCGAAGGCCAAACCGGCGCTGCGCTTCAACTACATCTCCACGCCCGAAGACCGACGCGAATGGGTCGAGGCCATCCGCATCGCCCGCCGAATCCTCAACCAGCCGGCGATGGAGCAGTTCAACGGTGGCGAGGTGTCACCCGGGCCGGCTGTCGACACCGACGAGCAGATCCTCGACTGGGTGCGCACCGACGGCGAGACCGCGCTGCATCCGTCGTGCACGTGTCGCATGGGCCGCGCCGACGACGACAGCGTCGTCGACCCGATGACGATGAGGGTGCACGGCATCGAAGGGGTCCGTGTCGTCGACGCGTCTGCGATGCGTTACGTCACCAACGGCAACATCTACGCACCGGTGATGATGATGGCCGAGAAAGCCGCCGACCTGATCCTGGGGAACACCCCCCTGACACCAGAGCCGACGGACTTCTTCCGAGCCAAATAACCCGCGTCAGCCCACCCAGCCGGCGACGACGTCGGGATTGGCGTCGACCCATTCCTGGGCAGCGGCGTCGGCGGTCTTGCCGTCGCTGTCGACCATTGCGGCGATCTCGTTCTGCTGATCAGTGGTCAGTTGGAACTTGGACAGGAAGTCGAAGGCAACCTTGTTCTTCGCTTCGAGCCCGGCGCTGGCAACCTTGTACAGCTCGTCGACCGGGTAGTCGCAGGCATACCCGCCATCCGCGCTTGCTGCGGATGCGGTGCATTTCTCGGTGACTGCGGGCAACTCGACCTGGGTCAGCTTGACCTTCGACTGCAACCAGTGCGGCTGCCAGAACTGCAACAGCAGCGGCTTCTGATCCGCCTCGGCTTGCTGGATCGCCGTAATCAGAGCAGCCTCGGAGCCGGCGACGACGAACTTCAGCGGCAGGTCGAGATTCTTGATGATCTGCTCGTCGTAGCTGACGTAGCTGGGATCGCCCATCAAAAACTGACCCTGATCGCCGGACTCGGCGGTCGCGAACAACTTGGCCAGCTCGGGATCCATGAAGCCTTCCCACGTCTTCAGCTCGGGGTGCTGATCGACGACGAACGTCGGCACGTACCAGCCGATCTTGGCCGACGGACCGAGCAGGCCGATGTCGACGATGCTCTTCTTCTCCTCGATGTACGTCTTGTGATCAGCCGCGTGACCCGACGGCCAGATCTCCAGGTTGGCATCGAGATCACCCGCGTCGAGTCCCACCCAGGCGGCATTCTCGTCGAGTGCGACAACTTCGGTCGGCGTTCCAAGCTTCGACTCGAGTACGACCTTGGCGACATAGGCGTTGACCGCCGAGCCCGTCCACGGGTTGGCAGCAATCTTCAGAGCTGCGCCGTCGGCTGCGGAGGGTGTGGTGTCGCTCGCACCAGCGCCAGTCGTTGCGTCACTCGCAGCAGCGGTCGTGGCGTCACTCTCCTTCTTGTCGTCGCCGCAGGCCGCAGCCACGAGCGAGAGCGCGACAGCCGCGACCATGAAGCGGGCGGATGTACGGGTCTTTGTTCTCATTGTCTCCCCTTTGGCTCCTTGAATCGGAGCACGTTCACGATGAGCGATTTTCCGGAGCCGAGCGGTCGCCCCATGCCTGGGTGAGCCGATCGAGGATCATCGCCAACAGCACAATACTCACC
>JBDTWJ010000158.1:0-8222 GCA_040006755.1 Ilumatobacteraceae bacterium
GCGAACTCGACGAGGAGATGGTGTACGAGAGCCGGCCCGGCGAGACGTTCCTGCTGGGTGCCAGCACCTGGCGAATCGAAGAAATCACGTTCGAGCGGGTCGTCGTCACCCCGGCACCTGGCGAGCAGGGCAAGATGCCGTTCTGGCACGGCGATCGTCCAGGTCGGCCACTCGAGCTGGGCCGAGCGCTCGGTGCGTTCCAGCGCGAGATGCGCGCGCTGGGCGGCGATGCGGCGATCGAAAGACTGATGACCGAATATCGACTCGACCGCTTTGCTGCCGGCAACGTCGTGACGTATCTCGAGGAGCAGGTTCAGGCCACGGGCGTCGTGCCTGACGACCGCACGGTGGTGGTCGAACGGTTCCGCGACGAGATCGGCGACTGGCGGGTGTGCATCCTCACTCCGTTCGGCACGCCGGTGCACGCACCGTGGGCGATGGCCATCGAGCGCAGGCTGATCGAGCGCTTTGACATGCCGATCGAGACGATGTGGAGCGACGACGGCATCGTGCTTCGTCTGCCCGAGGCCGCCGACAACGTGGCGCTGTCGGAGTTGATCATCGATCCGGAAGACATCGACGAACTGGTGGTCGGCTCTCTGCCGCAGACTTCGCTGTTCTCGGCACGCTTTCGCGAATGCGCTGCTCGCGCGCTGCTGTTGCCGAGACGCCGGCCAGACCGGCGCACGCCACTGTGGCAGCAGCGTCAGCGAGCCGCTGACCTGCTGTCGGTGGCGGCCAAGTATCCGTCGTTCCCGATCCTGTTGGAGACGTCTCGCGAGTGTCTGCAAGACGTCTTCGACCTGCCGGGGCTACGCGAGGTCCTCGGCAACCTGCGAAGCCGGGCGGTGCGTGTGGTCAGTGTCGACACCGCGAAGGCTTCGCCGTTTGCGCAAAGCCTGTTGTTCAACTGGATCGCCGCGTACATGTACGAAGGCGACGCTCCCTTGGCCGAGCGTCGTGCTGCCGCCCTGTCGCTCGACCGCGACCTGCTGCGAGATCTGTTGGGCGCGGAGGAGCTGCGCGAGCTGCTCGACCCCGACGTGCTCGCGGATGTCGAGCTCGAGTTGCAATGCGTTGCAGAGGGCCGCCGGGCGCGGAGTGCCGATGAGTTGCACGACGTCTTCCGCAAGGTCGGTGATCTCACCGTTGCCGAGGTCGACCTGCGTTGCGAGGGTGCGGCCAGCGAGTGGATCGACGACCTCACACACACTCGCCGCGTCATCGGGATCCAGCTCGGCGGCGAATCGAGGTTTGTGGCTGCCGAAGACGCTGCCCGATATCGCGATGCATTCGGTTGCAACATCCCACTGGGCTTGCCGCTGGCCTTCACCGAACCTGTCGCCCATCCTCTCGAATCACTGGTCGCTCGCTACGCGCGAACGCATGGGCCGTTCACCGCCGCCGAGGTTGCCCATCGACTCGCGTCGCCGGTCGAGCGGATCGTCGGCGCGCTTGCTGCGCTGGAAGCCGACGATCGTGTCGTCCACGGAGAATTCCGGCAAGGCGGCTTGGGCCGCGAATACTGCGACGCCGACGTCTTGCGTCAGCTACGGCGTCGTTCGCTGGCCATGTTGCGGCGCGAGGTCGAGCCCGTCGAGCCGGAGTCGTACGCCCGATTCATTCAGGCATGGCACGGCATCCCCGGCGAACGTCACGGTCTCGACTCGTTGGTCGAGGCATTGGCTCAGTTGCAGGGTGCAGCGCTCGTGGCCTCCGCGCTCGAGTCCGAGGTGCTGCCGGCGCGGCTGCGCTCATATCGCGCTGCCGATCTCGACGAGCTGTGTACCACGGGCGATGTCGTCTGGGTTGGCAGCGGTGCCATCGGGCCGAGCGACGGCAGGATCCGCCTCTACTTCGCCGACCAATTCGCAACCCTCGACGCCTCGCTCGACGTGCCCGAGCCACCAGCCGGTGCAATCCACGACGCGATCCGGTCGCACCTGGCGTCGCACGGTGCCAGCTTCTGGAACCAACTGCGGGCTGCCATGGGCGATGCGACCGATGGCGAACTCCTCGCTTCGCTGTGGGATCTGGTCTGGGCGGGCGAGGTCAGCAACGACTCGCTCGCGCCGCTGCGAGCTGTGCTGTCGGGCAGCAAGGCATCGCGCTCATCTTCGGCGCACCGCGGGCGACCCCGTCCAGGTCGGCTCACTCGAATCGGCCCGCCCGCCGGCGCCGGTCGCTGGTCGTTGGTTGCCCCGCAGCGAGCCCTTGCATCGTCGCCAACACTGGCGGCGCACGCGTCCGCGTTGCAGCTGCTCGAGCGGTACGGCGTCGTCACCCGCGAAGCCGTGTTGGCCGAAGGCGTCAGAGGCGGGTATGCGGCGACGTACGGGGTGTTGAAGGTGCTCGAAGAACGCGGTCAGGTTCGTCGCGGTTACTTCGTCGCCGGTCTCGGCGCTGCGCAGTTCGCGTTGCCGGGTGCCGTCGACCGATTGCGTTCGGCTCGCGAGGTCGCCGATCCCCAGTTGCACCCAGAGCTGGTGCCTGCGCCGGTGGTGTTGTCGGCGACCGATCCTGCGCAGCCGTACGGTGCCGCACTCGATTGGCCCGACACTGCTGGCCGTCCCAGCCGCACAGCAGGCGCAATCGTCGTGCTGCGCAGCGGTCTGCCGCTGGCCTGGTTCGATCGGCGGTCGTCGCATCTGGTCACGTTCCCCGCAGTGGCCGACGGCAGCTGGTCCGAGGCGCTCGCAACGCTGGTCAAAGACGGGCGGCAGCGCTCGATCGAGGTCCGCAAGGTCAACGGTGAGCCAATCGACCGCAAGGGCGCCGAAGCCGAAGTGCTGTTGGCCGCAGGTTTCACCGAGGGATACAGAGGCTTCGTTCTCCGCGGCACGTGACACCGTGGCAAGCTCGCCGTCATGACTCACTCGCTGTCCGGCACCGGTGTGTGGAGCAGTGCGCTGCGTCATGGCGATCCGCAAGAGATAGCTGCCGCGGCCGCAGAGCTCGAGTCCCTGGGTTACCGCGCTTTCTGGTTCCCCGACTCGGGCGGTGACGTCTTCGGTCCTGCCGCCAATCTGCTTGGTGCGACCTCCACGGCAACTGTCGCGACGGGCATTCTCAATCTCTGGATGCACACCGCTGAGGAAACTGCCGCGCAGCACGCGGCCATCACGAACGCGCACGGCAACCGTTTCCTGGTTGGCATCGGCGTCAGCCATGCGGCGATGATCGATCGAACGTTCGAGGCCGGCACGTATCAACGGCCTGTGGCCGCGACCCGCGCGTTCCTCGACCAGCTCGACGCCGCGCCGGTGCCGCTTGCCGTGGAGGATCGGGTGCTTGCCGCCTTGGGTCCGAAGATGCTGGAGCTCGCGGCAGCTCGCACCGCGGGGGTCCACCCGTACCTCGTCACGCCGGAGCACACGCAATCCGCGCGCGAGGCGGTCGGGCCCGACGCGCTGGTAGCGACCGAGCAGGGTGTGGTGCTGGAGACCGATCCACATCGGGCTCGATCGATCGCTCGAAGCAATCTTGCGCTGTATTTCAATCTGCCCAACTACACCGACAACTGGCGGCGTCTCGGCTTCACCGACGACGAGATCGCCGCCAACGGCAGCGACCGATTGATCGATGCGCTCGTGGCGTGGGGAGATGAGGCCGCCATCGCGAAGCGGGTGCAAGCACACCATGACGCCGGAGCCAGCCATGTCTGCGTGCAAGTGCTCACCGACACCCCGCGAGCGCTGCCGCTCGAACAGTTGCGGATTCTGGCGCCAGCTCTCGCCTAGGTCTGGGGAGTGCTACTTCTTCGCCGCAGCAACCGTTCGCGACGCGGCGCGCTTGGCGGTGGATGCGGTTCGCTTCGTTGCGGTGCGAGCGGTTCGGCCGGCTGTCGTCGCGCCGCGCTTGGCAGTCGTCGATGTCGCGCGGCCGGATCGCTTCGCAGTGGTCGCCGTACCCTTGATACCCGTCGATGCGGCGCGGGCCGTCTTGGTCGCGCCCGTCTTCACGCTGCGAGCCGTTTGCTGCACGCCGTCGGCTGCGGTCGCCGCGGTGCTCCGCACGGCGTTGGCGCGGCTGCGGGCGACGCTCGATCCGGTGGGCGACGACTGTGGCTTGCGATTGTCGAGGATTCGGGCGATGAGATCCTGCGCTGCAGAAACGCCACCCTGCGCGATGCCGCTGATGTTGTCGCCGACCCGATCGAGGACGCTCGTGATGGTGCCGATAACGGCGTTGGCGGGAGGGCCGTCGGGTGAGCGCGGATGCGGATGTGTCGGAGCCGTGTTCTTGGCCTCAGCCATGGCTTGGCCCAGGTCGGAGAGCACCGAGCGACTGAGGTCGCGACGAACCTTTGGGAAGAACTCGGTCTCTTCTTCCTCGATGTGATGGCGAACGTTCTCCATGAGGACGGTGACCTTGGCGTCGAACCGCTCATCGGTGGCCTTCATGTCTTGGAGTTCGGACAGCACCCACTTCACGATGTGGTGTTCTTCGAGACTCTCCAGGACGATGTCCTCGGAGTCGTCGACGGTGGAGCGAGCTACTGGGTAGAAGAGCTGCTCCTCGATCGAGGCGTGTTTCGACAGTTCCTCGATGATCCTGTCGACGATCTCGCGCTTTTCGACATACGCGGTATCGCCGGCTTTCTCGAAGCGCTTGAACAGTTGCTCAACGGTCTTGTGGTCGTCGCGGAGAAGGGTGATTGCATCCATGGGCACGGGCGTACCCCGAGAACTGCAGGCTCAAGCGCATCAGTCGTGTACAGCGCGGAGACCCGCCCACGCAAGGTCGGCGACCTGCTGACCGAGGACCAGTGGGTCGAACGGTTGACCCTGCTCCACGAGACGCCGGCTGATGCCCTCGGCGAGGCCCACGAGGCCGTGCGCCAATGTGCGTCGATGATCGGCACCGATATTGGCTGCAATCAGCGGAGCGATGGCATCGGCAGCACCGGCCGTGATGCGACGGATCGCCTGAGTGGACTCATCGTCTCGGCTGGCTCGCGATCCGAACAGCAGCAGAAAGGCATCGTGGTCATCAGCGACCCACTGGAAGTACGCGAGGAACCCCTGCTCGGTTTGCTGACGTCCACTGGCGACGCCTGCGGTCGCCTTGGTGATCGCGGTCAGCAATCGGTTGCCCACCTCGTCGAGGAGCGCCATGTACAGATCTTGCTTCGAGTCGAAGTGCTGGTAGAGCACCGGCTTTGTCACGCCGGCGGCGTCGGCGACATCATTCATCGATGTTCCGTGGAAGCCGTTTCGTGCGAACACCTCGACGGCGACGTCGAGGATCTGTTCGCGGCGAGCCGGGGCGGGAAGGCGGATGCTCATACGGTTACCACAGGGTAACAAGCGGGAGCGGTTTGGGGGAAATGAGTAGTTCAGGCCGGCGGAGACGTTCGCTTACAGCCCGCGCTCACGGTCATCGCGCTCGGCTGCCTTCACGGCGTATCCGAGCACGATTGCCGGTGCCAGCAGAGCGGACCCCACGATCATCGAACCGATGACAACCGCCGACACCGCACCGTTGAAACTGACGATGAAGCCGATCATGAATGTGGCGATGGCGATGCCGAAGCACAAGTAACCGATGCGGTTTGCCATTCGTGTCCAGCGCGCGACCTGTTGGCGACGGACACGGACCGGATCGGAGGCGTCAGGCGTCGTCACAGGTTCGGGGGGAGCAGTCGGTTGACGTTTTCGTAGAAGAAGTAGAGCACGACGATGAACGGGATGAAACCGCTCAGCACGCCGACCCAGTAGCGACGGAATTTGCGGCTGACCCCATAGACCCCGATGGCGACGGCCACCAGTACGAGGCCCCACATGATCGCGGGTGCGATCGCCGACGAGTCGCTGAACCATCCATCGGTGAATGCATCGGCCGTCGCTGTTGCGGGACGTGTCGACGCGGCAACCACGGTGTTGCCGACGTTCGTTGCTTCGGGCGCAATCGTGTCGTTCGGCACAACTGCAGCCGGAGCCGTCGTGACCACGGGGGCAACTGTGTCGACAACGGTGACCGGGTCCTCATCGGGAAGGGTCGCTGGGTCCGCTGGATCTGCAGCCGGTGCTAGGGGCGCAGCCGCGGTCATTGCATCCGAGAGATCAGGGGCCAGTTCTGAGCGCACGACGATGCGGTTCTTCGCGGAGTATCGCGGCGTACAGGACACCAGGGTCAGTGTCGCCTTGGTGACGTCGGTCGTGGGAATCACGGCCGCGTACGCATCGGGGTCGACGATCTCGGTGCCGGTGACGTGGTACACATACCGGCCGTTCAACGTCGTGACGATGATCTCGTCACCCGGCTGCAACTGGTCGATGTCGAAGAACGGGTGCAGGTGGGTCGTTCGGTGGCCGGCGATCGCGGCATTGCCGAGTTGACCCGGCAGGGGTGTCTCCGGAAAGTGTCCCGGTCCCTTCGTCAGCGCTTCTGCGGTGGCCCCCTCGACGACGATGCGATTGAGACCCATCCGCGGGATCTCCAGCCTGGCCACGGCCTCCTCGGCGACGGGAAGCGGCTCGGCTGCGACCAGCACCGGTGCGAGCGTGGTGGTGGGGACCGTGGGGTCCGTCGGCGTCGTGGCGTCGACCACAGGCTCGGTGGTCGGCGATGCGGTGGTGGTCGTTGCCACCGTCGATTCTGTCGCTGACACCAGTTGATCGAACTCTCTCGACAGTTCGCGCTGCGCCTGCGCGGTCTGAATTCCAGTTCCCCAGAGTTGGTATGCAACGAACGCGAACATCAGCAGCCCGAGCGTGATCAGGGTGCGACCGATTCCGCCCACCACCCAACGCCAGTCGCGGGGCGGCTTTGGGCGGTCCCAGTGACTGAGCTTGTCGTGACTTGTGGGTGGCTTTTCGGACATGGTGTCTTCGATTCGACGTGGGGCGCTGGATTGACCAGAGCTTGACGCTCCTCGAACCAACAGTTGACGCTATCGGCACGATCCTGACTGAGCTTGAAGCATGCAAGGGCGCGGGTGAGCACCTGCTGAGACCCCTCGGCTACGAAGAAGCCCATGGCCTGTAGCGTTGCCACGTCGTATGGAGACGGATCCGGTCGTTCAACTCGTCGACGTCGTGGCCGTCCTCGATCGCTTCCCGGCGTTGGCCGGCGCGTCCATCACTGTGCATCGTGGTGAGATCGTGCTGTTACAGGGTCCTAACGGCGCGGGAAAGACCACCCTGTTGCGGCTCTGCGCCGGTCTGTTACCGCCGGCCCGTGGCACCGCGATGGTGCTCGGGCTCGATCTCGCCGAGCACCGCCAGGCGGTCCGTTCACGCGTCGGCCTGCTGGGGCACTCCAACGGCCTGTACACCGACCTGACGGTCAAGGAGAACATCGGGTTTTGGGGCGCGACCGTGGGTGCCTCGTCGGGTGAGATCGGCGCGGCGATCCACCGGATGGGGTTGGCCGGCCGCCTCAGCGCCGTGCCTGTTCGCAGGCTGTCGGCAGGCCAGCGGCGTCGAACCGCACTCGCCTGCCTGATCGCCCGACGCGCCGAACTGTGGCTGCTCGACGAGCCCCACGCCGGCCTCGACGCCGCCGGCCGCGACGAGCTAGACACCGTCTTGCGAGCGGCGACGGTGGCGGGAGCGACGATGATCGTGGCCAGCCACGAACTGGACCGAGCGGGTGCGTTGGCCACTCGAATTGTCGAAGTGGCCGGAGGGCAGATCCGGTGACCACGTTCGGCGTGGTTCGGTTGGTTGCCGCAAAGGATCTGCGGATCGAGCTGCGCAGCCGCGTCCTGATCAATCAGGTGCTGCCCTTCGCGGCCATTGTGATGGTGCTGTTCGCCTTCGCGCTCGACAAGGACGACCTGTTGGTTCGGGTCGCCCCGGGACTTGTTTGGCTAGCGACGCTGTTCAGCATGCTCGTCGTGGTGCAGCGCTCGTTCGCCGTCGAGGCAGCAGACGGGGCCCTCGATGCCCTGCGAACGGCCGGAATCCCGGCCCAGGGCATCTACTTCGGCAAGGCGATCGCGCTCGCGTCGCAGCTGTTGGTCCTGGAGGTTCTGCTGTTCCTGGCGGCATTCGTGCTGTACGGCAGCCGGGTCGCCCTCTCCGGAGTCGGGCTGCTGATCACGAGCGCGCTAGCCGCTTCCTGCGGGCTGGGGTTCGTCGGTACGCTCTATGGCGGTCTCACCACCGGAACCAAAGGTCGCGAATCACTGCTGCCATTGCTGTTGCTACCGGTCGTGGCGCCAGTTCTGATCGGAGCAACCCGAGCGACCGAAGCGGCACTCGGCGTAGGAGGAA
>JBDTWJ010000159.1:0-8170 GCA_040006755.1 Ilumatobacteraceae bacterium
AACTGCACCGCGCGACCGTCGATCACAGCTACGTGCAGGAACTGGTCAACACCGGCCACATCTCCGAGGACGAGGCTCGTTCGCATCCTCGGCGCAACATCGTGACCCGCGCGCTAGGTATCGAACCCACCGTGCGAGTCGACACGTGGCTGGTGCCGATGGTGCACGGCGATCGCTTCATCCTGTGCAGCGACGGCCTCGTCGACGAAGTCCACGACTATGAGATCGCGGCGATCGCAACGCAAGCAGCCGATCCGCAGGTGGCGGCGGACCAGTTGATCGCCAAGGCAAACGCCTACGGGGGCCGCGACAACACCACCGTCGTGGTCGTTGACGTGCTGCAGGGCGTCGAGCCAACTGCTGCGGATGCCGAAATGGAGAGCGAGCCCGGGTGGCCGGGCTCCGAGACGACGGGCACGATGATCGACGCCGATGCCAACAGTGTGCTCAGCGCACCCGGCATCATCGCGCTGAGCGGCGAGCCGGTTCCGCCGGTCGTACACATTGCCGGGTCCAACGAATCGAAGGCATCACGTCATTGGAGTGCACGCCACTTCCTGAAGCTGCTGGGCGCGGCCGCGGTGCTGACGATCGTTGCCACCGTGATCGCGGTCCTCGTGCACAACGGCAACAACAGTGACCCCTCGCCGGCGACGTCGACCGTGCCTGTCAGCGAGCCCGACACTGCTCCGAGATCGACGACGACATCGACAACCAGTACCACGTCGACGTCGACGACGCTCCCGCGCTCGACCACCACGACCGTGGGCACGAGCACATCGGGGCCATGAGCTCCACGCCGATTGCCGCCGCGCGGCGTCGCACCGAACTCGGCCTGATCGTGATGGCCGCGACCATCACGGGTGCGGCATACACCTTGGCCTCCCTCGGCCAGAACGCAGTGATCCCGCCGATCCTGGTGCCGTTCCTGCTTGCGATCCTCGGTCTCCTCGTCGTTGCCCATCTGGCGAATCGAGTGCTGGCCAAAGGCGCCGACGGCACGCTCCTTCCGCTGGCGGCACTCCTGCACGGCATCGGCTACGTGATCATCGCCAGGCTCAGCGAGCGATCGGCAGGCTTGCAGACCACGTGGACCTTCGTGGCCATCGTGGCGTACGTCGCGACGCTCGTGATCATCCAGCGCGCGGCCGATCTCGCGCGCTACCAGTGGAGCTTTCTCGCCATCGGCGCGTCGCTGCTGTTGCTCCCGCTGGTGCCCGGCGTCGGCAACACCAAGGCGGGCGCGCGGATCTGGGTCAGCCTCGGACCGATCAACTTCCAACCGGGCGAGTTCGCCAAGATCGCGCTCGCCCTGTTCTTCGCCGGATACCTTGCCGATCATCGCGAACTGATCGCCGCAGGCGCCTGGCGTGTCGGCCCGTTCCATCTACCCGAGCTGAGGCACCTGTTGCCCATCGCCTTCGCATGGGGATTCGCTGTCGTCGTGATGGTGGCGGAGAAGGACCTCGGCTCATCGCTGCTGTTCTTCACGCTCTTCGTGGTGATGATGTGGGTGTCGACCGAGCGGGCCAGCTACCTGGTGATCGGTCTGCTGCTGTTCTCCGGCGCGGCGTACGTGGCGTGGCGACTCTTCGATCACGTCAAGACGCGCGTTGCGATCTGGCGCAACCCGTGGCCGCAATACGAGGGCAAGGGCTATCAGATCGTGCAGGCGATGTTCGCGTTCGCCAATGGCGGCACGGGTGGCACGGGTCTTGGACTGGGGAGCCCCAACAAGATCCCCGTGGCGAAGACCGACTTCATCTTCGCAGCCATCGGTGAAGAACTCGGATTGCTGGGCACCACAGCGATCCTGATCGGTTTCCTGCTGATGATCGGTAGCGGCCTACGGATCGCAATTCGTGCCGACCGGGCGTTCGAGAAGTTGCTCGCCACAGGCCTCACCACCATCGTCGGCATGCAGGCGTTCATCATCATCGGCGGCGTCACTCGCGTCGTTCCGTTGACGGGTATCGCCCTGCCGTTCGTGAGCTACGGAGGCTCCAGCCTGTTGGCCAACTACGTGCTGTTGGCGCTGTTGGTGCGCGTCAGTGATTCGACCGCGCGACGGCTCGGCGAGACGCCGAACGAGTTGACGACGTCTGAACGGTTCGAGGCATACCGCCAGCGCCGAGGCGCAGCGAAGGCCGCCCGCTCGTGAACAAGCAGATCCGTCGACTTGCCGTCGCCCTACTGGCGCTCTACCTGGTCCTGTTCGTGCAGTTGAACGTGCTCGCCGTCGGCCGCCAAAAGGAGCTGAACGCCGATCCGCGCAACAACCGTCAGACCGAGCACGATTTCAACCGACCGCGCGGTCCGATCCTCGCGGCCGACGGAACGGTGTTGGCTCGCAGCGTGCCGTTGCCGCGCGGCTCCGCGTTCAAGTATCAGCGCGAGTACCCGACGGGCGACCTGTTCGGGAACATCACCGGCTACTACACGTTCAACTTCGGATCAACGCAGATCGAGCGAACACAGGACGCCGTCCTGATGGGCGACACCAACGAGCAGAAGATCCGAGCGATCAGCGGTTTGTTCAGCGGCACCGACAGCACCGGGAGCGTGGTGTTGACCATGCGTCCGGATGTGCAGCAGGTTGCCGCCGACGCACTGGGGACGCGCGAGGGCTCCGTGGTGGTGATGGATCCACACACCGGCGCGGTGATCGCGATGATCAGCAATCCACGCTTCGACCCGGCGGCTGTCGCGGTGCACGACGCCAAGAAGGCCGAAGACGCACTGACGTTCCTGAACGCTCTACCGGGTAAACCGTTGCTGACGAATGCGTATCAAGAGCGATACATGCCCGGCTCGAGCTTCAAGGTCATCACGACATCGATCGCCTTCGAGAACGGCGTGACGTCGCTCGATCGCGTCTTCCCCGCGACGAAGGAGTACATCCCGCCACAGACCACTGACCCAATTCAGAACTACGGCGGCTCGGTGTGCGGAGGGACGATGGTCGAGGTCTTCTTCCGTAGTTGCAACATCCCGTTCGCCCAACTCGCCATCGAGCTCGGCCCGCAGCTGATGGTCGATGGGACGAAGAAGTGGGGCATCGGCGAGAAGGTTCCGATCGATCTTCCGGGTCCGGTAGCGAGCAGTTTCGGAGAGGTCACCGACTTCACCGATCAACTGCCGTTGTTGGCGATCGGCGGGTTCGGCCAGGGCAGCACCACGATGGTGCCGCTGCACATGGCGATGGTCGCCAGCACGATTGCGAACGGCGGCGTGATGATGAAGCCGCACGTCGTCGATGCCACCCTCGACCACAGCGGCGACGTGTTGTCGCGAACCACGCCATCCGTATGGAAGACCCCGATCGTGCCGACGACGGCCGAGACGTTGAAGTCGCTGATGATCGAGGTCGTCAATCGAGGAACGGGTACGGCGATGCAACTCGAGGGCGGAATTCAAGCAGCGGCCAAGACGGGCACCGCGCAGTTGAACACCACGGGACCTGAGCGATCAAACGCCTGGATCATCGGATTCGCCCCGGCCGAGGCTCCTCAATACGCGGTCGCCGTGGTGTTGAAGGGTGGTCCGGATGACGAGATCAGCGCCGGAACGGGCGGAAAGTTGGCTGGTCCCGTAGCGAAACAAGTCCTCGACTATCTCTTCGCCCATCCGACTGCGACAGGTGGGTGACGCCCTGGTGACGTCAGATAACGGGCGCCGCGTAGGTATCCTCGTGGCGCGTTCGACGCGCAAGAAAGCAGCGTAGGCAGCACGTGACAGACAACGGCGAGCGGACGGTTCTCAACGACCGCTATGAAATTCAGCAGCGAATCGGGCGGGGTGGCATGGCCGACGTGTTCCTCGCGCGCGACCTGTTGCTCGACCGTCTGGTTGCGATCAAGGTGCTGTTCCCCGAATTCGCCACGGATCCGAACTTCGTCGAACGCTTCCGCCGCGAGGCTCAGTCCGCGGCAAACCTGACCCACCCCAACATCGTCGCCGTCTACGACTGGGGCAAATACGCCAACACGTACTTCATGGCGATGGAATACGTGCAGGGTCGCACGCTCGCCGACATCCTGCGGGCCAACGGCCACGTCAATTCTGTCCAGGCGGCCGAGATCGCCAACGAGGTTGCCGCTGCGCTCGGCAACGCTCACGCCAGCGGCGTCGTGCATCGGGACATCAAGCCCGCCAACATCCTCATCGGGGCCAACGGCCAGGTGAAGGTCGCCGACTTCGGCATCGCCCGGGCGATGAACGCCCCGAGCGAGAACAACCTCACGCAGGTCGGCTCGGTCATGGGCACCGCGACGTACTTCTCGCCCGAGCAGGCCCAAGGTGCGCAGCCCGACCCGCGCAGCGATCTGTATTCGCTGGGCATCGTGCTGTACGAGATGGTCGCCGGGAAGCCGCCGTTTGCCGGCGAGAACCCGGTCAGCATCGCCTACAAGCAGGTGCACGATCTGCCGCAGCCGCTGAACCAGTTGGTCGCCGACGTGCCCCGACCGTTCGAGGCGATCGTCGCCAAGTTGCTGGCCAAGGATCCGAACCTGCGCTACCCCAACGCCGAGGCGCTGCGCGAAGACCTGCGCAGGTATCGCAGCGGCGAACCGGTGATGGCATTGGCATCTGTCGTCGGAGCTGCTGCGGCCACCTTGGCGCGGACCGGTGACACGGGATCGGCAGCCAACGTCACTCGCAGCTTGCCGCGGACCGCCGCCAATCCGGCACAGGGCGGGACCGCCATCTTGTCCCGCACGGCGATCCTGCAGCAACAGCAGCAGCGACGTCCCGAACGTCGCAACAGCTGGTACGGGATTGCTGCTTTCATTGCGCTGCTGGCGCTCATTGCCGGCGCCGTGGTGTTGTTCAACGTCCTGAAGAACAAAGAGGAAAGCGCTGCGGCGTTCGCGCTGCCCAACGTCGTTGGCGAGCAACTCGATGTTGCCGGCAAGAAGTTGCAGGACCTCGGCCTCCTTCTCGTCCTGGTCGAAGAGCCGACGGCGGACCTCGCAGAGGGAGTCGTGATTCGCACTGAGCCCGTCGCCGAGACACCCGTGATCAAGGGTCAGTCGATCACGGTCGTCTACAACCCGATCAAGGCTCCCGTCCCGATTCCGAATGTGAAGGGCATGACAGTCGAGGAAGCGACGGCAACGTTGACGACCGCTGGCTTCACGGTCTCGCCAGACACCGTGTTCATCGTCGATTCCACGCTCGAGCCAGGCAAGGTTTTGAGCACCAACCCGCCATTCGGTGAGTCGGCGGTTCAGGGCACGGCGATCATCCTGACTGTCTCGAAGGCGCCGGACCAACAACTCGTTCCCGAGGTGACCGGGCAGACCGCCGAGGCAGCCAAGGCACTGCTCGAGGCCGAGCCGTATACGTTCGCTGTCACGATCACGCAGGAGCCCAACGCCACGATCGCCGCGAACACGGTGCTGCGCACCGACCCCGTCGCCAACACGCCGGTCAACAAGGGCGTCGCGGTCAACGTCTTCGTCTCGGCCGGTCCGGCCAAGGTCAAGGTGCCGCCGGTCGAGGGTCTCACCGAGGCCGCAGCGCGTAACCAGTTGACGAACCGCGGTTTGGTGCCCGATGTGCAATACGTCATCGTCGCTGTCGGCTCGCCTGACGATGGCCATGTCATCTCGCAGAGCATTCCGCCCACCGATTCGGTCGACCCGGGCACCACGATTCGACTCAGGGTCGGCAAGGCCGCAGCCGCGCCATCGACGACGGCAACGCCGACCACGACAACTCCGGCGGCGACGACCACGACTCCTCCGACTGCCAACTTGGGAATCACGAAGACCGGCAATGTCTCGGGCTCGACGGTGACCTACACGATCATCGCCCGCAACGACGGACCGTTCGATGTCACCGGAGCGCGGGTCACCGACATCATGCCGTCTGGGCTGACCTTGGTCACGTGGACATGTTCGGACGACCCGGGTGCGAACTGTCCGGCAAGCGGATCCAACAACATCGACGTCACAGTCAGTCTGTCCGTCGGCACGACGGTGACCTTCACGGTGACAGCCACGGCCACTTCGCCGGGGACCGTTGAGAACACGGTCACCATCACGCCACCAAGCGGAGTGACCGATCCTTCGCCGAACAACAACTCGGCCACCGACACACGCAACGTTTCATAGTTCGCGTTACGCGGCCTCGAGGAAGTTGCGCAGAAGGTCGTGACCGACGGGGGTCAGGATGCTCTCGGGATGGAACTGCACGCCCTCGATCGGCAGGGTGCGATGGCGGATGCCCATGACGACGTCGCCCGAGGTCGCGGTCACTTCGAGGCAATCCGGGATTGTGTCGGGATCAATCACGAGGCTGTGATATCTCGTCGCCGTGAGCGGTGAAGTCAGTTGATGAAAGATGCCCACGCCACGATGCTCGATCTGTGACGTCTTGCCGTGCATCAACGATGGCGCAGGCACGATAGAACCGCCGTAGACCTGACCGATCGCTTGCAGGCCGAGGCACACGCCGAGCACATGAATGCCGCGCTCCGCAAAGGCCGGCACGACCGGGCAAATGATTCCAGCGTCCTGCGGTCTGCCCGGCCCGGGAGACAGGAGTACGGCATCGGGTTCGAGCGCCAGCGCATCGTCGACCGTGAGTTGATCGTTACGTACGACGATCGGGTCTGCACCAAGTTCGCCGAGGTACTGCACGAGGTTGTACACGAAGCTGTCGTAGCTGTCGATCACCAGAACGCGCAGGCCGGTCACGGCAACAGACTGCCGTAGAGCTACCAGTCGTGTCGAATGAGTTCGGTGACGTATGCTCTCTCGCCGTGGCTCCACCGAAACGCAAGACATCGGGACGGGTGACCCCCAAGGGCACCAGACCAGGACAGGCGACGACGACGCACGAGTCCGTCTCCACCACGTCCACCGGTGTCTCAGCGTCGTCTCGCTACACGCCACCGACGCCGAAGGATTTCTACGAGAGTCCGCGGTGGGTGCCCATCTTGATGCTGACTCTTTTGGGGATCGGCGTGCTGTCCATCTTGTCCCGATATGTCATCTGGGACACGACCAACACGCCGGTGCTGATCGGGCTTGGATTCTTGTTGGCGGGCCTGTGGGTTGCCACCAAGTGGCGATGAGTCAACTCACACACTTGTAGTTTGCGCACATATTTATCCACAGGGCTGTGGAGATCAATCGTAGAGCGGCGCAACGATATCCATGTCCTCGAGGCAGTGCCGCGGCGGGGGTGGATCCTCGTCTGGTGCCAACGTGAGCTTGATTTCCAGCCCGCAGACGCTGCATCGGTACCTGACGTTGACCTTACGGAGCTCACCCGCAGGTGGAGGTGGGGCGATCGGGTTCGAAAAGCTCCTCAGCAGGCCAATACCGCTTTTCCACAGGAAGAACCCGATACCGAGCCCGACGAGCAGCCAGATGATCGTCGACAGGGCCGGCACGACCCTCAGGCTATCCCTGAGGTTTTCAGGCTGCGAGGGGGTTGTTGGTGTGGATCCAGTGCACGGCTTCGGTGGGGTCGATGCGTTGCTCGCTGATCTCGTCGAGCATTGCTCGGATTCGTGCCAACTCGTTCGACGCCGCGATCCCGAACCGCAACGGATTCGCAACCGCAACCATCACACACGTCTTGCACGCCCGCGGTTGCAACACGTTGAAATGCTGCCCAGCCAACGGTGCCGCCAACAAACCACACAACGTCTCGCGTCTGCGACCCTCAGGACGCACCGACGTACGCAACGCATGCACCCTGCCCTGGTTGGCGAACAACCCACTCAAACTCCGCTCATACCCGGTACCCGACCACGTCTCACCCCGAGCCTGGCCCGGCAACGGACGCACCATCCGCTGATGTTCCAAGCCGTGACGATGCTCATAGGCACGCTGACGGCAGGCATGATTGCAATACAGGCGCGGGCGACCCCGACGACGAACGACCACGAACTCGACAGCACACCACGCACAGGCCCGATGAGTCGGGCGAGGTTGACAGATGATCGGCATCACACCGTTGTACCCCACCGGTATCACACAGTTCACCAAACCCGCCCCGATCAGCGCCAACGCCCCGCCCAGCGCCAACGCCCCGCGTCAGTCCCTCGTGAATCGTCCGTGACGCAAACAACCCCCGGGCGTTTCGTCACAGACGATTCACAAGGGGCCCAGCACCACCAATCCCCACCTCGGACTTTCGTCACAGACGATTC
>JBDTWJ010000160.1:0-8142 GCA_040006755.1 Ilumatobacteraceae bacterium
GCGAGCTCAGCAATTCGTCCTTCGCTGATGGACCAGATCGTTGGCCGCAGGGTGACCCCGGCGACTGTTGTGGTCGGACCTGCAGCTGTGGTCGTCGGAGCTGCTGTGGTCGTCGGAGCTGCTGTGGTCGTCGTGGTCGGTGCTGCAGCTGCAGCGACCGATGCCGTGGCGGGGGTGGTGACGGCAGTTGAGGACGCGAGGATCAGCTTCTGGCGTGGAGCGGGATTTTGAGCGCTGGTTGGGTGCAGGAAAACACGACCCGTCGGCACTGCTACCTGGGCAGTGGCGCTGATGCTGATGTTGCCCGCCGCCGGAGGCGTGACCCAGAACTGCTGACCATCGGCGTTGGGGACAATCGGGTTGCCTGCCCCGTCGGTGAAGGCAGCGCCGGCGTTGTTGGTCACGGTGACCGCAGCACTGGCTGGACTGACGTGGATCGTGAACGGGCCAATCTGTGTTCCAGCGGTGCCGTTGATGTTTGCCGGTGTGATGCTCAATGCAGCCGGTGGCTCGACGACGGGGTTGGCCGCCACCCCGAGGAGGTAGTCGTAGAGCCTGCCCATATCGGTGGCGGCGCCTTGTCCGGCGACCGTCCTATCGAGGTGGAGGTTGTCGGTGAAGTTCCAGATCGCCGATTGGGTTACTGCAATTGCTTGGTCCACGGTCAGAGTCGGAGCGCTGGCCGCCGTGCGGACCTGCGCAATCGTGCGAACAGGGTACGAGGCGTGCAGGATTGCGGTCACGCTGTCGATGCCGGGCACGTTTGCCTGTGCCCAGGTTCCTTCGTCGTAAGTAACGCCCGGCTCGGTGAAGGTGGGTTCGTCGACGCAGTACGTCAGCAGTTGGTCTCCGCCTGGGGTGTCGAGCCTGAACATCCGACCGGCCCTCACCGCGCCGCCGCCATCGGTGAACGTCAAGTCGACAGAGCCGATGATCTCGACCAGGGTACCTGACACTGCCGATGCCGTCTGAACCCCTATAGCGGTGACCGCCGCGAACGCGGCAAGTGCGATTGTGAGCCTGGCCGTACGCCGTACCCTCATGATGTTTGCTCCTCGTGATTACAGAACGTGAACTTCGCGCGCTGAGCGAGAGACCGCCTCGCCCGACTCGCCCTCAAGGTTCAGCCCGGATTGAGCCTGGGTATTCCCTGCGTCTGCCCCAGTTAAACCCATCGGAGGGTACGAAACAAGCATTGATCCGGAAGCCTTGTCCAAACCTTGACAACCACGCAGCGTGATTCACGTTCCGTATGGGGGTCCCCACGCTGAGAGGCCGTCTGTCACGATGCGATCGGCGTCATCGCCGGTCGGGGCGCTTCTCCGGGTGCTTCGTACTCTCGTGATGGTCGGGCTTCACGGCGGCCGTCGGGGTGGAGATGATCGCGTACTCCGGATTGAGCATCGCCCGCATGCCGTGATGTTCGCCAGCGACACCGGTGACCGACATGATCGTTCCCAAGCGCACGCCGCCGATCTCGCGGCGACCGAAAAAGACCACGGTGATGCTCGCGGTCTCGTCGGCCAGCGTGCATTCCAGCGCAGGGTTCCCGCCCCACGGCTGAACTCTGAACGCACGCACCCGACCGGCCACCGTCGACCGCTGGCGCGATGCGAGGTCGGCGATTCGTGTGCGGCTGGTGGGCAGATCCTGAGAAGCCACATTGGTGGCTGCGGGACCGGTCTTTGCCGGCTTGAAGACCGATGGTGTGGGGGCAGTCGGCGCCGTAGGCAGCTCGAGTGGCTCTCCGGCCGGCAGACCGCGACCGAGGTGATACGGCACGATGGTGACGTTGCAATGCGGTGTGTCGCCCAGAGCAGCGACGATTGCGTTCGACGACCGATCGTGCAGCATCCGATGCCAGACCTTGGTGTACTCGCGACGAGGGATCAGGATCGTCAGTTCCGTGTCGCAATCCGCCGTCGCCTGTGCGGCCAGCTCGAGAGCGGCACGCGGCATGCGGCGATCGGGGCACTCGACGATGTCGAGTGGGAATCGCGAGAGACCGAGATCGCTCCACGCCTCGATCAATTGACTCGTCTTCCACGAGTCGAGATCGAAGTGCACCGCGCGCAAGTCGTCGGGCTGCAGTGTGCGTGCGTACTGAACGGCGCGGGCTGTCGCGGCGTCGAGGTTGTCGACCAGCACCACCACGGAGTGCAGGCGCATGGTGTGTGCTTCCGCCAATGCCTGAGCGTCCTCGTGCAGCTCGACGTCTTCGATGTGGTAGGTGCGGTTGAGCCTCACGACGCCGTACACCATCACGGGAACGAGCACGATGATGACCCACGCCCCATCACGGAACTTGACGACGGTCACCACGACGAGGACCAACAGCGACAGCAGTGCGCCGATGCCGTTGATCACCAGCCCGCGCTTCCACGATGGCTCCTTGTGGGTGATGTGGTGCTTGGCCATGCCGGCGCCGCTGAGGGTGAAGCTCGTGAACACGCCGATGGCATAGAGCGGGATCAGCCGGCTGACCTCGCCTCCGGTGGCTATCAGCGTCGCGATGGCTGTGGCGGCGAGGAAGATGATGCCGTTGGAGAAGACCAACCGGTGCCCGCGGATGGTGAGTTGCCGAGGCATGAAGTTGTCGCCTGCTTGGAACGAGGCCAGCCGAGGGAAGTCCGCGAAGCTCGTGTTGGCCGCCAGCACCAGGATCAACATGGTGCCGGCCTGCAGTGCGTAGAAGAGCAAGTGCCCAGTGGCGGTCTCGCCGTAGACGAGCTTCCCCACCTGCGAGATCACTGACGGCACGCCGTCGTCGTACGGCATCGCGTGGGTACGGGCGGACAGCATCGACAGCCCGAGGAACATGAAGCCAAGCAGCGTGCCCATGACGACGAGCGTCTGGCGGGCGTTCTTCCAGGCCGGTGCCCGGAAAGCCGGCACGCCGTTGGAGATCGCCTCAACTCCGGTGACCGCCGCGCCACCCGAACCGAAGGCCTTCAACACCACGAAGACGGTTGCGCCCATCAGGAAGCCGCTGCCGTGATGCGTGCCGAGCACGACCATTCCGTCGGCGTTGGTCGGGCCCCTCCCGAGCGACGTGAAGAGCTCTCGGAAGAGTCCTACACCGATGAGGATGAACATGTTGACGATGAAGAAGTAGGTCGGGACCGCAAAGAGCTTCCCTGACTCTTTCGTGCCGCGCAGGTTGCCGTAGGCGATGACCATCACAAAAGCGATGGCGATCCAGTGCTTCATCGGCGCCAGCGCAGGAAACGCCGATGCCAACGCATCGCTGCCTGCTGCGACCGAGACCGCGACGGTGAGAACGTAGTCGGTGAGCAGCGCGACGCCTGCGACTTGAGCCGGTAGCAGACCGAAGTTGTCGCGAGTCACGATGTAGGCGCCACCAGCGGATGGATACGCCTTGATGGTCTGGCGATACGAGAGGATGAGGAAACCGAGCACCACGAGCACGGCGACCGTCACCGGTGTGACGAGGGAGAACGCCGCGAGTCCGACGAATGGAATCAGGACGCGCAAGATCTCTTCGGTCGCGTACGCACACGACGACAGGTTGTCAGAGGCAAAGACAGCAAGCGCCGTGGGGTTGCCGAGTGTTTCGTGCTCGAGCCGGTCACTGTGCAGCGGGGGACCGAGAAGCTTGTTCTTCAGCCGGTAGCCGAGCGGCTCAGGAATCGTCGGAACCGACACGATCGACGTTTCGACATGCGGTGGTTCGATGGTGGGTTCGGAGCGGAGGTCGTCTTCGAGGAGCACATCACCACTGAACTCCGACGTGTCAGCGCTTGCCGACTACGAAACGGAAAGATCGACCGAGGTCTCGTTAAGAACGCGTCAAGACGGCTCGAACCGGTAGCCGATGCCCGGCTCGGTGATGAAATAGCGCGGCTGACCAGGGTCTGGCTCGAGTTTGCGCCGGATCGCCGCGAGGTGCACGCGTAGATAGTTGGTCTCGCTCTCGTACTGCGGTCCCCACACGTCCTGCAGCAGTTGGCGTTGCGTAACCAACCGCCCAGGGTTGCGCGCGAGACGCTCGACGATCTCCCACTCGGTCGGCGTGAGGTGCACCGACTCGTCGTTGCGGGTGACTCGCTTGTTCACCATGTCGACACAGAAGTGTGCAGTCTCGACGACCGGCTCCTCGGGCGCGGGATGATGCCGACGAAGTGTGGCGCGCAGCCGCGCGAGCAACTCGTTGATGCTGAACGGCTTCGTGACGTAGTCATCGGCGCCGGCATCCAGTGCCACCACCTTGCTGGCATCGCCGTCGCGAGCCGACAGCACGATGATGGGAATCGAGGTCCAGCCTCGAAGCCCACGGATCACGTCGATGCCGTCGAGGCTCGCCAGACCGAGGTCCAACAGTACGAGGTCGGGGGTGTTGGCGGCTGCCTCTGTCAGTGCCTCTTCGCCGGTTGCAGCCAGAACGACGTCGTAGCCGTGGGCGCGGAGGTTGATGTCGAGGGCACGCCTGATCTGGATCTCGTCGTCGACGACCAGGATGCGCGTCATGACTCGGGCCCGGAATGGTCGTCGTCGGCGATTTGCAGTCTGATGGTCATCGTCAGCCCGGAGCCGGGCGTGTCGTCGAGGCTCAATCGGGCGCCCATCGCCTCGATGAACCCTCTGGCGATGGCAAGGCCGAGTCCTACGCCGGCGTCGTTGGATCGATCGCCCAGACGTTGGAACGGGAGGAAGATTCGCTCGCGGTCGTCTTGCGGAATTCCCGGGCCCCTGTCGACGATGCGCAGGTCGATCGAGTTCCCGATCCGGCCCGCCTGAACCTTCACAGCGGTTCCCTCTGGTGACCACGCGATCGCATTCGATACCAGATTGGCAACCGCTCGTTCGAGCAACGCCGCGTCGGCGAGAACGGTCGGCAATGACTCCGGTACGTCGACTTCGACGCGATCTTGTGCCGTGGGCTGACCGGCAAGCGCGGCGGCGACCACTTCTTCCAACGCCACAGAACGCAGGCTGAGATCCAAAGCACCGACCTGCAGCCGGCTCATGTCGAGCAGATCGCGCACCATGCGATCCAGTCTGTCCGCCGCGTCGTCGATGTCTACGAGCAGCTGTCGGCGGTCCGACTCGGAGAACGCCGCGTCGGTGTGCAGCAACCCGCTCGCCGATGCCTTGATCGTTGCCAATGGTGTGCGGAAGTCGTGCGAGACAGCCTGGAGCAATGCCGCGCGGAGGGCGTTGGCTTCGGTCAGCAGGTCGGCGTTCGCAGCGTCGACGCGAAGGCGACGCGCCTCGACCGCCATCGCCAACTGGTCGGCAAATGCGCGAAGCACTTCGAGCTGTTCTGGCCGAAGCACGTTGGTGGAGACTACGAGTCGTAACTTGCCGTCAGCAGAGATGTCGATCGAGGTACCGTCGGCAGGGTCGAGCAGTTCGGGATGGCCAGACACCTGGGTCGGCCACCAGCCCTCACCGGTCAACTCGAACACTGAGGCCGACGCCAACCCGAATGTGGCTCGCAGCTGCTCCAGGAGGTCGGGCAATGGATCATGCGCGCCTACCAGTGTGGCCGCAGACCGGGCGAGCGCCGCGGCCTCTGCCCGCGCGGCAGCGGCTTCGCGCGACCGGCGTGCCGCGCGGTCGACCAGAAAGCTGACCACGACCGTCACCAGCACGAATACGGACAACGCCACCACGTTCTGCGCGTCGGTGACGGTGATGTTGTGCAGCGGCGGCGTGAAGAACCAGTTGGTCAGGCCGAATGCCCCGACCGATGCCACGAGTCCGGCGCGCAGTCCGCCGAGCGCGGCGACCGCCATCACCAGGCAGAGGTCGAACATCAGCGCAGAGCCAACCGATACGTGTCGCCGAACTGTGACCAGCATCGCCGTCAGTAGTGGAAGCCCGAGGATGCACAGGGCCCACGCGGCTGCGCGCACTCGCGCTGGTCGCACCGCGCCGGCCGTGTGAGTTTTCGGCAGAGTTTCGGATTGGTTGCCGGTCGGCTCTGTTCCGACGATGTGAACGTCGACCGATCCGATGCGGTCGATGAGTTCGTCCGCGACCGACACGCTGCTCGGCTCGCCCGTGTGTCTCGGAATGGCGCCGATCACCAATTGCGTGGCCTGCTCGACGCGGGCGAACTCGGCGAGAGCTTCGGCGACGTTGTCTCCCAAGATCTCTCGGTATACGCCGCCGAGACCCACGAGCAGCCCGCGTTGGCGTTCCAGCTCGCGCCCCGGTGCCCTGCCCGGGCTGACCACATGCACACCGACCAGATGACCGCCTGTGCGACCGGCAATTCGTGCCGCACGGCGTACGAGACGGTCGCCACCTTGGCCACCGAGAGCGACAACGATTCGCTCGCGAACGCCGCGGGTATCGTCGGCATCGGACGTCAGCTGTCGTTCGATCTGCTCCTCGACGCGATCGGCGAGCCATAGGAGCGTCAGTTGCCGCAATTTGCCCAGCACTTCCGCACGGAACACGTTGGCCAGGGCGGCGTCGACACGGTCTGGCGGGTAGACGTGACCGTGGGCGAGCCTTCGTCGGAGCGCCTCCGGGCTCATGTCGACGAGCTCGATCTGATCAGCAGCTCGTACAACGGAGTCGGGAATGCTTTCGGCTGGTGCGCTGCCCACGATGCCAGCGACGAGGTCGCCCATCGATTCGAGGTTGGAGATGTTGACCGTCGTGATGACGTCGATCCCATCGGCCAGCAACTGTTCCACCGACTCCCAACGACCGGAGTGCGCGTCGATGTGGTGGGCAAGGTTGTCGACGAGGACCACCCGTGGCCGCCGTTTGCGCAGCGAGGTCATGTCCAGCTCTGGAATCCCGGCAGGTCCGTCGACAGTGGGTGCACGCTCGAGACCGGGAGCGAGCGCTTCGATCGAAGCGCGACCCGTGACGTCGAGGATACCGATCACGACGTCGGCGCCCCGGGCGGCGCGGCGCACGCCCTCTTCGATCATCGCGTGCGACTTGCCCACGCCAGGCGCCGCACCGAGGTACACCCGGAGCCGGCCTCGTGCCATGCCTAGTTTCGCTTTTGGATGTTCGCCCACTCGTCGCGCAGGCCGACCGTTCGATGGAACAGCATTGGGGTGACCGAATCGTGGGCGAAATAGCCGAGGCGCTCGAACTGGACGACCGTCCCTGGTGTGGTGTCGGCCAATGCCGGCTCGACCTTGCAATCCTCCAGCAGCTCACGCGAGTTGGGATTGAGATCGTCGAAGGGGTCGCCGGTCGCTTCGCCAGGAACCTCGGCGGAGAAGAGCCGGTCGTACAGCGCGACCGTCGCATCGACGGCGTGATCGGCCGACACCCAATGCATGGTCGATTTCACCTTGCGCCCGTCGGGTGCATTGCCCCCGGACGTGGCCGGGTCGTACGTGCAGTGCACCTCGATGACGTTGCCATCGGCATCCTTTACGAAGCCGGAGCACGTGACGAGGTAGGCGGAGCGCAGTCGTACCTCGCGTCCGGGTGTCAGGCGGAAGTACTTCGGAGGAGCGACTTCCATGAAGTCGTCGCGCTCGATGTACAGGACCTTCGAGAACGGCACCATTCGTGAGCCGTCGTCGGGACTCTCGGGGTTGTTGCCGACCTCATGGTGTTCGACAACCGGATTGCCGGCGGCATCGTCGGGCCAGTTGGTGATGACGAGCTTCAACGGTCGCAACACCGCCATACGCCGCTGGGCTGTCTCGTTGAGCTGACGGCGGATGAACGACTCCAGCAACTCGATGGAATGGCGGCTGTTGGTGCGCGTCACGCCGATGTAACTGCAGAACGCGCGGATCGCTTCGGGCGGGTAGCCGCGACGCCGAACGCCGCGCAGCGTGGGCACGCGCGGGTCGTCCCATCCGTCGACCACCCCGTCGGCCACCAGACGCGCCAGTCGACGCTTCGAGGTGATGGTATGGGTGAGCTCCAACCTGGCGAACTCGGTCTGACGCGGCTGGTCGCCGGACAGCGGTAAGTGGCTGAGGTACCAGTCGTACAGCGGACGGTGGCTGTCGAACTCCAAGGTGCACAGCGAGTGGGTGACACCCTCGATCGCATCGCTCTGGCCGTGCGCCCAGTCGTAGGTTGGATAGATCACCCATTCCTCGCCGGTGCGCCAGTGATGACCGCGACGGATGCGGTACATCACCGGATCGCGCAGCTGCATGTTCTCGTGCTGCATGTCGATCTTGG
>JBDTWJ010000161.1:0-8133 GCA_040006755.1 Ilumatobacteraceae bacterium
CGCGCCGAGGCGCTGATCGCGGGGCTCGGCCTGCCGTATCGCATCATCGAGATCTGCACGGGCGACATGGGGCAGAGCCATCACCGCAGCTTCGACATCGAGGTCTACGCGCCGGGCGCCGGCGCGTGGCTCGAGGTGTCATCGATCTCGTGGTTCAGCGACTACCAGTCGCGTCGCGCCGACATCAGGTACCGGGTCGCCGGTCAGAAAGGCACGCAGGTTGCTCACACGTTGAACGGCTCCGCGCTTGCAGTGCCGCGAGTGTGGGCGGCCATCGTCGAGAACTATCGCGAGCCGGACGGCTCGGTCGTCGTGCCCAAGGCGCTGCACCCATACATGCGGGGCATAGAGCGGATCACCGCACGATGAGTGACCTTTCATCGCGGCGCGCCGACTACGAGTCGGCGGGGCTCGATGTCGGCGACGTCGATCCGAGCCCGCTCGTGCAGTGGCAGCAGTGGTACACGCAAGCGACGGATGCCGGTTGTGTGGAGGCTCACGCGTTCGTGCTGTCGACGGTCGACAGCGAAGGGCAGCCGCATTCGCGGTATCTCCTGGCGCGCGGTGCCGACGAGCGTGGTTTCTCGTTCTTCACCAACTACGAATCGGCCAAGAGCGCTCAGCTGACGACAGAGCCTCGAGCGGCAATGTTGTTCACCTGGCTGCAGTTGCACCGGCAGACGCGTGTGGTGGGTATGGTCGAGCGATTGCCCGAGGTCGAGAGCGACGAGTACTTCGCGACTCGCCCACGGTCGTCGCAGATTGGCGCGTGGGCCTCGCCTCAATCGCAGGTTTTGCCTGACCGCGACTCGTTGGAGGAGCGCGTGTCTCAGTTCGAGCAGACCTTCGCCGACGTCGAAGAGATTCCGCGTCCCGCGTACTGGGGTGGATGGCTGCTTCGTCCGATCACGTTCGAGTTCTGGCAGGGCCGCCCCAGCCGCTTGCACGACCGTGTTCGATACCGTCGCGTCGACGCCGAGGTGGGCGTCGGCGACGTTTGGGTCATCGAGCGGTTGGCTCCGTAGTCCACAACGCGGCGGCGTCGACCAGCCCGTCGATCAGGGCGGCCATGGGTGGGACCATTTGCGTGTGGTCCCAGTCGTCCCAGATCGGGCTCGAGCCGCGGATACGAGGCGGCAGCTCGATCTGGACGCCCTGGCGCGCAGGAAGGTTCACCGGATTGTCGGGGTGCATGCCGCGCAGGTCTTTGGGGATCAGATCGAGCTCAGTGACGATCGCGTAGTCCGGCAGCCGTGGCCGCAGGTGACGGGCGACATGATCGGCGAGGTGGCGGTTCTGGCCACCGAGCAGGAGCGACGTGAAGTGGTCGCGGCGACCGAAGCCATGGATGGTGATCACGGTGTCGACGTGATTGATGAATGACTTCAGCTGAGCCGACGAGTCGGGACTGACCTTGTGCGACGGGATGTGCCACTGCAGATCCTCCGGTTGCAGCACTGCGTAGTAGCTGGCTCCGCTGCGCTCGGCCGCTGTCGATGCGATGACATCGGTCTGCTCCTCGAGGGAGCCGCCGTGGAAGGCCATGAATCCGACAGGACCACGCAGTTCGCAGATCTCCTGAACGCCCTGCATGGTCAGCAGCTCGCCGAAGGGGTCGCTGCTGGTCATGACGCTGGCTCGTTGCGGTGCACCGTGAATGCGGTGACGACCGCGGCAACGATCACGATCACTCCGGTCCAAACGACGGCTGCTTGGTGGTCCTGCACGAAGTTGGCCAGCTTGTCGTTCCAGCTCGTTGCCTTGGCGACGACCTGTCCACCGGTACCGTCCGTGATGCTGCTGTACCAGTACCAGCACAGGTACATGCCGGTGAGCACCAGCAAGATGCCGGCCAGCTGCTCGAACCAGACCATCCCGCGCCGCAGTACACGAAGGAATGCAGTGTTCGCGAATGCCAGAGTCACCGTGAGTCCGGTGACGACCAGGGCCATTCCGATCCCGTAGAGCGCGACGGCGGTGATGCCGGTGCTCAACCCCTTGGTGCTGAAGCTGCCGAGTACCACGGAGCTGAACAGTGGGATCGTGCATCCCATCGACGCGACCGCATAGGCCAGGCCGAACACATACATCGCGCGCACACTGCGATCGCGCTCGCCGACGTCGAGCGTCGGGGTCGTGAATGGAACTCGGTAGCCGAAGAGCATCGCCACGCCGAGCACGACCAGTGCGAGACCGATGATCAACGAGACCCATTGGGCATTCTCGACGAGCCAGTTCGTCGAGAGCTTGGTGATGGCGCCGATGATCACGAAGATGGTCATGAACCCTGCGGACACGGCCAGGCTGACCTTGATGGCACGCAGCGTCGAGGCGCGCTCCGCACCGGGGCGCAGGTTCTCCATGCCGAGGAAGTAGACGAGGTACGTCGGCAACAGCACGAAGCCGCACGGGTTGATCGCCGCCAGCAGGCCGGCGGTGAACGCGGTTGCCAGCCTTGCGTCGAGTCCGATCACAGCAGGGTCGTCCTGATCAGCTCTTCGAGCTTCTCTTCTGTGAGTTCGCCCGTCTGTTTGAGGATCGTGCCCTGAGAATCAATGAAGAGGGTCTGCGGAAATGCGGCGACGCCGACCGCCGATGTCAGTTCACCGTCCGGGTCGTAGAGCAGCTCGTACTGCACGCCCTTGTCGCGGGCGAAAGCCTCTTCGGTGTCCGATGGCGAGAGAGTGTCGACGCCGACAAAGCGCACCTGATCACCGAGCTTGGCGTGCACTTCGGCGAAACCCGGCAGCTCTTTCTTGCAAGGCGCGCAGGTGGAATACCAGAAGTTGACGACGAGTGGTCTGCCGACAAGATCGGCTGTAGGAAAGCTGTCGCCCAACAGCGTCTGGACATCGACTGCCGGGAAGGCTTCACCGGTTACTGCGGCGTTTGTGCCGATGGTCGGCGAGAGATCGTTGCTCGACGTCAACGTGAAGTCGTCATCCTCGGCAACGTGGGTGTTCGAGTCGTCCCGGCCCGCTGCAACGGCGCTGACGGCGACCACGACGACGGCTGCGATCGCCAACGAGCCGAAGAGCAGACGCTTGTTGATGCTCACCGGCCGGCGGTTGAAGAGGGCACGGCTGAAGGCTACCGAGGGACCGCCCCCTGCCATCGTCGGGGGGATCCGATGGCAGGGGGCGCTCGGGCGCAGTCAGGGGGTCGCGCGAAGCGTTGCCCCGGACCGCCGATCACCCGCCCGGGGCGGCGGTGACTCGACGTGTTGCTGTCGTCAGGCAACCAGGTGCGGGGGGATGGGCACCTCGTCGATCACCGCCGCCGGGCGGGGGTTCTTGGGTGGTCGGCCGCGCGGTCGTTTGTTGACCACGATCCGACCGTTCTCGATGAGCTCGCCGCCCCATACACCCCACGGCTCAGCTCGCTCGATCGCGCCGCTGACGCAATCTGGGGCAAGTGAGCACTTGCTGCAGATTGCCTTCGCACGGGCGATGTTCAGCGGAATGTCCGAGAAGAACAGGTGCGTAAGGGTGCCGTGTCCGTCGGCGCAGCGCGGCCGGGGGGCGCGCACCGCGACCGGCTCGACCAGTTCGGCGAACTCGTTGTCGATGTCGATGTGTCGGTTGATCTCGATTGCGTACATTTCGGGTGTTTCCTCTCGGACGAGTGGGAAGGTGGAAAAAAACAAAGGCCGCCGGGATGGAATCCCGACGGCCTCGGAGCGGATGCTCTCGACGTACTTGCGTTACGTCGGTTGCTTCCCGAGGCGTCGGGCGGGGCGCTTGATAGTGGTCTCGTTCATGAAATTGCCGTTCATGCCGGACTTCGCTGCTGCACGCCACTGGTAGCCATGGACGAGCCCGAGGCACGGGCGCGCGCCAGCAGCTACCAATGCTGCTTGCGGTGCGAACGTCGTGCTCATGCTTTGCCATACCTTCCGTAGTTCGTCGGCCTGACACAGATGTGCCAAGCCGAGACACAGGCAACCAGATCTTCCTGGCTGCGTCAACTCATTTATTGTCACACGCCATGTTCGAGATGGTGCGTCGACCTGCAGACGGGCGAACCTTCAGCGGACAGCGGCGCGTGCGGTTGGGTGATTGCTCGCCGAGTGGCCGGCTGCGACTGGATGCGGCGGCGCGATACCTGCAGGACCTTTCCGACGACGACACACGCGACGCTGGGCTCGCCCAAATGACCTGGGTGGTGCGCCGAACCGTGATCGAGGTGCGGCAGTTCCCCACGTATCTCGAGTCTCTCGACATGGTCACGTGGTGCTCCGGCATCGGGTCGCGATGGGCCGAACGTCGCGTCGACATCGCCAGCTCCATGCCAGGTTCCGGGTCGATCAGTTCGGCCACGTTGTGGGTCCATCTCGACGGTGATTCGTTGCGTCCCACCGCACCTCCGGCAATGTTCGACGAGACCTTCTCCCCAAGCACCGGCGGGAGAACTGTCTCGTCGCGTCTTTCACTCGACCCTCCGCCACCGGATCTCGAATTGACCCCGTGGACGACCCGATTCACCGACTTCGACGTGATGAACCACATCAACAACGCGATCGCGTTCGCGCTCGTCGAAGAAGTGCTGGCCCGCCGGCGAGGCCTCCGTGCGCCATTGCGCGTAGAAGTCGAATATCGATCGTCGATCGATCGCGGCATCGGTCTCATGTTTGGCGGAATCGACGCTGGTCCTCCAAATGACCCGGCACAACACGACGGCTGGCTCGTCGACGATCAAGCCCGATGCCAGGTCGCCTTTCGAATTTCCCGGCCGCCATCGTCCCGGCCGACATGAGCCCTGAGGTCGAGGCAGTTCGTGGGCCGACCGACCTGGCGGCAGGCACCGGCCGCAGGTACCGGCATCGTCCCACCCAAGTTCCTCGTGAATCGTCAGTGACATTATGCGCCCACGCGATCGTCCCGTCTCGTCGTGAATCGTCAGTGACGAAATCATCTCGACCGTGATGCGAAATGTCCCTCGTGAATCGTCCGTGACGAAACCCACCCGACGAGCGTCATTTCGTCACTGACGATTCGGGAGGGGGCGCGGTCGAATCGGTCGAGGGAGTTTCGTCACTGACGATTCACGAGGAGGGAGGCGCCCGGGTGCCCGGGCGTGTTTCGTCACCGACGATTCGCAAGAGATGTGCGCGCTCAGGTGAACGGTCCCTGGAGACCTGGCGTGTCTGCTTGCCGCCGCAATCCCACGGCAGTCCGTTGACTTGTTGCCGAGCGCGTCGGACCCGTCCTCGGCAGGAGGATCGGTTCCGTATTACACCCTCGGCGTAGAACGAATACATGCCTCGAATCGTCCATCCTCGTCCGACGCATCGCGCATGTTCTTGGTGCGCCTCAGAGTTCCTCATTGCCTGCCGTCCAGGCCGCCCTCGCCTCTACTGTCGCCACGCCTGCCGCCAGCGCGCTGATGAGCACCGACATGGCTTCGAACATCAACGCACGGCGCGACCGCTTCCGGGCCCAGGTCTCAGGAGACTCGTGGTCTGGTACCGGCTACGAGCGCGGCGGCTCGATCGCGCCTTTCGGAAGGACCCATGCCCTGCGGACCAGCGTCAGACCCGAAGGCCGTCGTCGAGAGACGTGGTGCGGCCTGCTGGCCGCGCCGATCGCCGGCCAACACTTCACTCCCTTGCATCCGCGAGCCTGCATCACGTGCACGGCGGTCAGCCACTCGAATCCGCTGCGATACGGCATAGCCCCTCGAACGAACTCGCCCGCTTGCGCTCGCTGCTCGACGACATCGACGAGCGACGGGTTCCACCGACCAGCGCGATCAAGTGGATTCTGGCGAACTCTCCGTAGACGACTTCGACGCCGGCTCCATGGGAACGGGAGGAGGCAAAACAACCTGGGCCACGAACACATACTCGCGGTAGAACTTCATCTCGGCGACGCTCTCCATCACATCGTCGAGCGCGCGATGCGAACCGGCCTTGCGTGGCCGACCGCTGTTCAGCGCCGGGTACCACCGCTTGACCAGCTCCTTCACCGTGCTGACATCGACGCTGCGGTAGTGGAGGTACTCCTCGATCTCGGGCAGGTAAGCCGCGAGAAACCGACGGTCCATGCCGATCGAATTGCCGCACAGCGGGACCCGCCTCGGCTCGGTGACATGCGTCTTGATGAACTCCAACGTCTGGGCGCCCGCGTCGGCCAGCGTCATTGTCGAGGCTCGAATCTGATCGAGGAGCCCGCTGCGCGTGTGCATCTCGATGACGACCGGGTCCATCTGGGCGAGTGCCTCTTCGTCCTGATGAACGACGAGATCTGGTCCCTCGGCGATGATGTTGAGATCATCGTCGGTGATCAGCGTGGCGATTTCAACAATGACGTGCCTGGACGGCTCGAGACCGGTCATCTCCAGATCCATCCAAACCAACACGGCGCAAGACTACGCGTGTGCGTTACGGTCGCCCGCGATGGCCACCGACGCCGTGATCCCGGCCAAGCCCGCCGCAACGGTCATGTTGCTACGCGACACCGCCGACGGCATCGAAGTCTTCATGCTGCGACGCACCAAGGCTGCGGCCTTCGCCGGCGGTATGTACGTCTTCCCTGGTGGCAAGGTTGATCCGGCCGATGGCGATGGGGACGAGGGCTATGTGATCGCCGCGATCCGGGAGTGCTACGAGGAAGCGGGAATCCTCCTCGCGACCGACGCCGATGGCGTCATGGTCGACGACGGCCATCCCGCACTCGCACACCGTCAGGAGGTCTACGACGGTGACGTCGACCTGCGCGCTCTGTGCGAACAGCATCACCTGTGCCCTGCAATCGCCGACCTCGTGTGGGTCAGCCATTGGATCACCCCGGTCGAGGAATCGCCCCGGCGATTCGACACCCGGTTCTTCTTCGCCATCGCGCCGTCTGGGCAGACCTCGAAGCACGACGACAACGAGACGATCGCCAGCAGTTGGGTCAGGCCGAGCGATGCCTTGCGCCGCCAGGCCGCGGGCGAACTGACGATGATGCCGCCCACGATCAAGAATCTCGAGTTCGTCGGCGCGCATCGCGATGCCGACCAGGCGATGGAGTCAGCGAGGCAGCTCGGCCAGCCCACCCCGATCCTGCCGAGAATGCGCAAGGACGCCGACGGCCGGATCCGTGGAGTGTCGCTGCCAACCGACGACGACTATGCGGACTTGGTGTAGGCGGACTTGGTTGAGGCGGACTTGGTTGAGGCGGACTTGGTTGAGGCGGACTTGGGCTGGTCGGCCGCGTCGAGCGCAGCAGCAACCAACGACAGCATTCGCGCCGAGCACCCAGCCATGTTGACCGGTGGAGCGACGTCGTCGATGATCTTGTGTGCGATTGAACGGAACTCCGCCGCGGCGAGCCCAATCCCATCGATCGCCACCGGCCTCCCGGCATCTCCGCCGGCCGCGACCGTGGCCTCGAGTGGCACTCTGCCAAGCAACTCCACGCCCACTTCGTCGGCAAGCACCTGACCTCCACCCGTTCCGAACAACGCGTACTCGACGCCGTGCTCGCAGGTGAACGACGACATGTTCTCGATCACGCCGCACACTCGAAGGAAGCTTCGCCGGGCCATGTCGGCGGCCCGCGCCGCCACCTTTTGCGCCGCGATGGCCGGTGTGGTGACGATGAGCAGATCGGTGCGCGGCAACATCCGCGCCAACCCCATCTGCACATCGCCGGTACCCGGCGGCATGTCGATGAAGAGGTAGTCCAACTCGCCCCAGTGCACATCGCGCAGGAACTGCTCGACAGCCTTGTTGAGCATCAATCCTCGCCACATCAGCGCCGTGTCCTCTTCGACCAGGAAGCCGGTGCTCACGACCTTGAGCATCCCTTTGCCCATCGGCAGCGTACGAGGAATGATCATGGGCTTGTCGCGACCCTCGACCGCCTCTGCTTCCAGGCGGTCGTCGATTCCGAGCAGTCGAGGGACCGAGAAGCCCCAAATGTCGGCGTCGAGAACCCCAACCGTGAACCCCTCTGCGGCGATCGCCGCAGCGAGGTTGACCGTGACCGACGACTTGCCGACGCCACCCTTACCGCTGGCGACGGCCAGGATCCGAGTAGATGGTGAGATCTCGGTGATTGGTGCGTTCTCCCTGGCGTTCCACCGCGCCTTCAGCATGACCTCGGAGCGTTCCTCGCTGGTCATCTCGCCCCAGTCGATCTTGACCTT
>JBDTWJ010000162.1:0-7968 GCA_040006755.1 Ilumatobacteraceae bacterium
GCGAACCGGAATGCCATGGGACACGACGTGAACGCCTCGACACGACTGGGCGAGAGGCTGGTTGGCACCGGATACATGCCCCCATGGTAGAGAAGGGGTGCGCGCCAGTTGTCGATCATCGCGTCGGCGCAGCTAGAGGGCAGGGGCAACAAGCTCTGCAAGCATCTCGGGGTGCGTCATGGGGCCAAAGTGGTCGAGTTCGTCGAGCTGCAGATACGTGCCGTTCGGCAGATGGTCCGCGACAGCTCGCGAATGCTGGGCCGGCGAATCCGGCGCCGGCAGTCCGCACACGACGAGCACGGGGATCTCGATCTGGGGAAGAAGGTCCCAGGCGTGATGACCCCTGCTCATTTCGTAGGTCGTTGCTTCGAGCTCGGGCAGGCACTTGAGGTGAACCTGTCCATCGTCGCCCTCGCTGAACCCGTGCCGCACGTACGCTTCCAGTGCCGCCGGGGTGAACGCGGAAAGGGGAGGCTTCGCCGCGAAGTTTGCCAGTGCGGTGTCGAACGAGTCGAACGTCGTTCGACGCCGACGAGCGCTACCCGCAAGCTCGGGCGGGCCGTCGTCGCCGGGTGATTCGACCGGCGGGAAGACGACGGGCTCGAAGATCACGAGCCGAGAGAACATTCGCGGATGGCGGTACGCAGCCATCAACAGGCACGCTCCACCCATCGAGTGGCCGAAGGCCGGCAATGGACGAGTGAGGCTCAACGCCACGGCTTCGACGTCGTCGGTGTAGCGATTCCAATCGACGTCGATGTGCGGCGGCTGTGGTGTGTCGCCGTGGCCTCGGTAGTCGAAGCCGATGGAATGGAACTGCGGAGCCAGAGCTTCGGCGAATGGCGCATAGCAGTTCCCGTGAAACCCTGTTGCGTGCGAGATCAGTAGCTCGGCGCCCGCGTCGTCTCGGCCGGCAAGGTCGTAGACGGCGACCTCGACGCCGTCCGTGGAAGTGACGCGCATCACTCGTTGTTGCGCCGCCGCCAACGGCGCCAAAACACCGTGATGATCCTGTCGAACAGGATTCCGAGCACTACCGCTACCAAGAGTGACCAACGAATGGTCGTCCTCTTCTCGAAGATGAGGAAGTCGATCGTCAACTGTTCGCTGTTCTGCAGGAAGAAGACCACGAACAGCACGATGACGACCACCAGACCGATCAAGGTGGCGCTCGGCCCGTTGCGACCGCTGCTAGCGGGGTGCTGGGGCTCATTCGTGTTGGTTGTGTTCTCCATGTTCATGGTCTGCTCCTCGCTCGGCAACCGCAATATTCCGAATCAACGTCAATCATGCACCGGCAACTTGCTCGTCCATCCATCCGGTGACGACCTCGAGCACCTCGGCGTTGTTGCGCTCGAACATCGAGCCGTGGCTGTTGCCGTGCACTCCCCGTTCGGCGAGGTCGATGTGCACCGCATCGCAACCGGCCTGCTGCAGGAACTCGACGAGCGGTCCGTCGGTGAATCGGAACACCGATGCTTCGCCCGACACAACCGCGATCGGAACCTTCGCAAGGTTGGCCAGTTGTCGGGCGGGCTCGTTCTGCAGCACGAGTGCCGGTGCGCCAGGCGTCGGCGGCTCGTGGGCGTCCAGGCTGAGATCGCTGGGTGACGAGACCGGTGGCTCGAAGGTCATCGGCACGGCGGCGACACCCCATTGCAGCGTGTCGGGTCCGAACGTCGTTGCGAATGCCGGACCGATCGGCTCGAGTTGCACGAGCCCGACGACGAGGTCTGGTCGAGCGTCGGCGAGCAGAAAACCTGCAGGGCCCCCGAGCGAGTTGCCGACCACGAACGCAGGGCCGATTCGATCGAGCAGTTCGACCAATCGCTGTTGTTCGAGCGCCTGCCGGTTGGCGGCGTCTGCGGCGAACGGGCCACCGGATGCGAGGAATTGAAGCCATGCCGGATCTGCCTCATCGTTGCGATCACCCGGCCACTGCGTGTGCAGGTCTGCAAAGGGCATCTCGCCCGACGGTATGAAGATGCTCCGCAAGACCGGGACTGGCAGCGGTTGCCCCATGGGTCCGAGCGCATCGGGGATGTACGCGGAGCGCCCGTGGCCGGGACGGTCCACGACGTAGACGACCCAACCCTGTTGGCTCAGCAGGGTCGACCATCCCGGTCGGCCGTCGGGCGTCGAGAGGTAGTCGAGGCCCTGCCCGCCTCCACCGTGTATCAACACGATCGGGTACGGCTTGGTGACCTCCGCCGGCGCCTCCCAATAGACGTACATCGGTCCTCGCGCCGCGCCGGTGTCGGGATCTGGATCGACACCGACCCAGAAGTGCCCGTGCCGCACGGTGACGGGCGCCGTTTCCATCGGAGGTTTCGCGGGTGGGCCATTCGTGAAGCGAGCCATCGTTCTCCTGAGTTCGAGCTGGGTCGGCTCACCATACGCATAATGTCTGGCCGCGGAATTGTCGAACGGATGGGAACCAATCGATGCCGGACAGCGACTGGAAGACTATGGACTGCAGTCGGTGGCGTGATGCGATCTCCGCGATCGCCGATGGCGAGCAGCCGGGCATCGACGAACGACTCGTCGCCGCCCATGTGGCCCGTTGCCAAGGGTGCCGGTCGTACAAGGACATGATCGAGTCATCGGCCACCATGACGCGCCTCACGTCGCCCAGTGTCACCGGCCGCTCGGATGCGGATCTCCCGAAGACGATCTCGAAGTTGACAGCAGCCGCCGACCGCGCCGCGCACTGGAGCATGCTGCGGATCCTGCTCGCGGTGGTTGCCGTTCAAGTGGTTGCGTTCGCTCTTCCCGCGTTGATTCTCGGCAAGGAAAATGGTGTGGCCACTCACTCGGCCCGTCACCTCGGCGCCTTCGGCGTGGCCTACGGCGTTGCGTTGCTGGTCGTTGTGGTGCGCCCGGCTCGAGCCCGCTCCATCCTGCCCGTCGCGCTGGTTTTGGCCGGCGCCCAGGTCATCGGAGCAGTGGTCGATCTCGCGACGGGCACCATTCCGCTGGTGAGCGAGACTCGGCACCTCCCGCAGGTCATCAGCGTGCTGCTGGTCTGGTTGCTCGCCGTCCCGTCAACGAGACGTGTTGATGCCAACGTCGAACCGGCTCCGCATGCGCGCTTGACCGTCGTCGACGACGACGACCGTCGAACCGGCTGACTCGTCGCTCAACTGCCGGACTCGCGCGGCGGACCCTGTCGTAGCCGGCTCATCGAGCAGTCGAGCACTTCGGGATCACTGACAGCGCTCCACAACGTCTCGAGCCACCAAGTCGCGCCGGCCTCGGCCCACGCCGCAGGCGAATGCTCGCTGCCCGAGCCTTCGACGATGACATCGAAGGGTCGATCGGGCAGCTCCACCCTCTGCAACTCCTCGAGCGTGCAGTGGCGTGCGTGACCGTTGACGACGACCTGAGGGATGAGGCCGTCGCAGGCGAGCGCTCGTGTCATCGACTTGTTCGAGCCGAGCGCGCCGACGCACCACACCGGCACACCTGGTTTTTGTGTCGTGTGTCCGATCGCCGGGAACTCGCTGGGCTCGACGGTGTAGTGCTTGCCGCGGTGCGTGAAAGGTTGGCCTGCCCACAAGCCGCGCAGGATGGCCAAGCCTTCGTCGAGCAGTTCGCCGCGCACGACCTTGTCGGTCTCCTCACCGAACGCGTCGTATCCGCTGTCGGGCGCACCGAGCCCGACGCTGACGATCGCGCGACCTTTCGACAACCGGTCGACGGTGGCGATCTGGCCGGCGAGCTCCCACGGCTTGCGGCGTGGCAGCGGCGTCAGCATCGTGCCGACCCGCAGCGTGCTGGTGCGGCACGCGGCAACCGCCAGCGAGATCCACGCATCCACGCCCCACACCGGTTCCCAGACGAACAGTCCGTCCCAGTCATGTAGTTCCGCGACCGCTGCAAGCTCGCCGACCTCGGCGGCGTCAGCCCACGGCACGACAAAACCGAACCTCATGCGCTCATCATCGCGCTTCGTGCCGCTGGTGCGTAACCGAGAGCCAGCGGCAGCCGAGGGTCAGAATCAGCTGTTCGGCAATTACAGTCTTGGTATGGATTTCCAGCTCCCCGACGCTGATGATCCCCGTCGCGCTGCTGTACGCGAATGGCTCGACGCTCATCCAGATCCAACGGCCAAGCAGGTGGCTGAGGCCGGCTATGTCGCACCTCAATGGCCGCAGCCTTGGGGCCTGAGTGCCGACCCGATCCACCAGCTGATCATCGACGAGGAGTTGTCGAAGGCCAAGGTTCGCCGCCCGGTCAACCCGATCGGCATCGGGTGGGCGGGCCCAACCCTGTTGTACGCGGGCACCGACGAGCAGCAGCAGCGGTATCTGCCCCCGATGTTGTCGGGCGAGGAGTTCTGGTGCCAGCTCTTCAGCGAATCCAGCAGCGGCAGCGACCTTGCCAGCCTCGGCACGCGCGCCGTTCGCGATGGCGACGAGTTCGTGGTCAACGGTCAGAAGATCTGGACCAGTGGTGCGCAGCACGCCGCATTCGGCATCCTGCTCGCCCGTACCGATCCGAACGCGCCAAAGCACAAGGGCATCTCGTACTTCATCTGCCCGATGAACGCTCCGGGTATCGAGATCCGTCCGATCACTGAGATGACCGGCGGGCACACCTTCAACGAGGTCTTCTTCGCCGATGTTCGCATCCCTGCGGAGAACCTGGTCGGCGCGCTCAACGATGGCTGGCGGCTTGCGAAGGTAACCCTCGGAAACGAGCGGATCTCGCTGTCGACCGGTGGCGTGCTGTGGGGCAACGGGCCGACCGCTCTCGAGTTGATCGAATCGATCACCGATCGCGGACCCGTGACCGACCCGACCATGCGCCAGCGGATCGCCGACATCTACATCGAGCACACACTGCTCGATCTCATCCGGCTGCGCACCTTGACGGCACGGCTGAAGGGTCAGCAACCCGGCCCAGAAGCCAGCGTCCGCAAGATCCTCGCCGACGAGCACGGTCAGCACGTGATGGCGTTGGCGCGCGACTACGTCGGCGCGGCAGCGATGTTGACAGGTGGCGACGGCTTGCAGGACTTCGTGCCGGGCACCGACACCAAAGGCCTCGGCACCGAGAAGCCCGAGGGCGGACTCCTGCACCCCGGCTGGTACGACGGGTTCCTGTTCAGCCAGGCGCTGACCATCGGCGGTGGCACCGGCGATGTGCAACGCAACATTGTCGGCGAGCGCGTGTTGGGTCTGCCGCGCGATGTCGACGTGACGACGGGAATGAGCTGGGCAGAGTCACAGCGCGCAGGTAGCAGGAACTAGGCCGACGCGCCGCCGTAGCGTCGAAGGCCGCGCTTCCAACACCATCGCGAGACAACGAGCAACACGATGGTGAAGCCGATCATCACGACGACCGATTGCCACGCGAGACGGCCGGTGACGGCCTCCGATGGCACGGTGATCGCAAACGCGAGCGGGATGATGAAGGTCAACCCGTAACGGAGCCAGCCGGGGTAGATCCCCACGGGATACTGCCCAGCGCGAAACAGACCGTCGAAGAGCTCTTGCACCTCGTTGATGCGCACGAGCCAGAACGAGGCAGAAGCGAGCATGAGCCAGAAGCAGTAGATCGAGATCAGTCCGCTGAACAACAACACTACGAAGGCGACAACGTCCTGCCATTGCGACGATGGGGTCAGCTGCGCGAGCGCAATGATCAGCACGACCAAGCCGACGAGCACATCGGTCAACTGCCAGAACCGCACGTCTCGGACGCTGACCAACAGCTGCGCGTCCGCCGGCTTGGTCAGCGCATGGTCGAGCTTTCCTTCGCGGACATCGTTGACGACTCGCTGCATGTTCGGTTGGATGAACGTGCGGATGACTCCGCCGACGAGTGTGAACACGCCCATTACGGCAAGGAGTTGCGGCCGGCTCCAACCACCGAGATCGTCGGTCTTGGAGAACACCACGGCGAGGATGACGAGTCCTGTTCCGATCGTCAGCAGTGATTGGACGAGCTGCAGGAGGAAGTTGATTCGGTACTGCATCTCGTTCATCACGCCGATGCGAAGGAACGTGCCGGCCAACCGAAGCCGGCCGCCACGATTTGGGCCGCCACGATTTGGGCCGCCGCGATGTGGATTGCTCGCCACGTCACCCACCAACCGAGCTGAATCGCCGAACAGCGCGTGGCCAGACGAGGTACAGGATTCCGATGCTGACCATGATCCACGCCACCTGCATGCCGAGACCGATGAACAGATCGCGATTCTTGATCGGACCGGTGAGCGCGACGATCGGGAAGCTGAACGACCACCGGAACGGGAAGTACCACGTCAGGGTCTGGAACCACTTCGGCATCAGCACCAACGGGAACACACGACCCGACAGCAGCATCTCGCTGAGGTAGTACGCCTCGAAGACCGCGGCAACACGCGTCGTCCAGAAGGTGATGAGGCCGAGCGACCATTGCATGATCGCCCGGATCAGGTAGGCGCCCCAGATAGCGAAGAAGAAGACAGCGCATTGCAGAAGCGTCGGGCTGAGCGTCGGGCGGAAGAGCAGCACCAGGGCCGCCGCGATCGGAATCCACAGCAACAGGACGACGATCTTCCAACCCATGAATCCGGCGATGTCTTCGTGGATGGGATGCACCGGTTTCATCAACTGGCCCGCGAAGGTTCCCTCCTTGATGCGTTCCTCCCATGCGAATGGGGTCAGCACGATGTTCATGTTCCGCACCAACGTCCAGACGATGTAGTACGCGGCGAAAGCGCCGGGCGTCAGGCCGTCGACGGAACCGCCGTGTGAACGGGCGATGGTCGACCACACCACCAGGTACACGATCGGCTCGGCGATCATCCCGATCATGTAGAAGTAGTTGGCGGCTCGATACTGGAACTGGGTCAGCACCGACTGGCGCATGTGCGCGGCGTAGAGCGCGATCACGGCGTGTCGTGCGCGTCGGCGAAGACGTGTTCGATGACATCGTCGATCGGAGGGTCCTCGATGGTGAGGTCGACCACGTCGTGGTCGGCAAGCAGTCGCGTCGTTGCCGCAGCGGTGTCGGCGCGCAGCGCGAGGATCGTGATCTCCTCGCCGTCGGCAAGGCGCGCAGTGATGGTGCGTTGTGTCGTGAAGCGATCGGACAACTCGGTCAGACCGCCGTCGAACACCAGCCGGCCGTGATGGATGACGATGACCCGTTTGCACAGCGCCTGGACGTCAGCCATGTAGTGGCTGGTGAGGATGACGGTGGCGCCGAAGCGGGCGTTGTAGTCGGCGATGAACGTGCGGATGCGGCGCTGCATGGTGATGTCGAGCCCAATGGTCGGCTCGTCGAGGAACAGAACCTTCGGCCGGTGCAGCAAGGCCCCGGCGATCTCCATCTTCATCCGCTCGCCTAACGACAGGTTCCGAATCGGCTTCGTCACGAGGTCGCCGATGTCGAGCAATTCGATCAACTCGTCGCGGAGCTCGACGAACTCCGAGCGCGGTATGCGATAGATCGCCCGATTGAGCTCGAACGAGTCGAGCGCCGGCAAGTCCCACTGCAGTTGATTCCGGTTGCCCATCACCAGCGTGATCTGACGGAGCAGATCTGCGGGCCGTCCCTTGGGCTCGAGGCCGAGCACGCGACATCGACCGCCCGTCGGATGCAGCAGTCCACTGAGCATCTTCAGGGTCGTCGTCTTGCCGGCGCCGTTCGGGCCGAGGAAGCCGACCACCTCGCCGGGCTCGATCGTGAACGACACGGAATCGACAGCGGTGACTTCTCTGGTCTCGCGGCGTACCAGGCTGCGAATCGAGGCGCGCAGGCCCTGCTCGCGCACAGGTACCTCGAAGGTCTTCGTCAGATCCTCCACCTCGATGATGGTCACGGGCCCCATCCTGCCCGATCAAGCGCTCTGCGACGGACGAATTGCGCCACCACCATCGTGCGGCTCGGCCGCTAGCGTCGGCGGCGTGCCAGAGGCTCTGATCGATGACAAGCTCGACGCTCTGCGCGCGGAGTTGACCCGCCTCGGTCGAG
>JBDTWJ010000163.1:0-7889 GCA_040006755.1 Ilumatobacteraceae bacterium
AGGTCGTCGGCCGACACCCGAGCTACCACGGCATGACGCTCGGCACCATCGCGGTCGCCAGCCACAACACCCGCCAAGCCGGCTTCGAGCCGTTGCTGCTGCCGTTCCCGAAGGTTCCGTGGAACGACCCCGAGGCCGTGGTCGAGGTGATCGAGCGCGAGGGGCCCGACACCATCGCCGGGTTCATCGCCGAGCCAATCACGGGCGCCGCGGGCGCCTGCCTGACGGCCAGCGACGAGTACTGGCAGGTGGTCACCGACATCTGCCATCGCTACGACATCTTGATGATCACCGACGAGGTGATGTGTGGCTACGGCCGCACCGGCCTCAACTTCGGCTTCCAACATTTCCCGTTCGAGCCCGATGTGATCGTTGGAGGCAAAGGCCTCGGTGGCGGCTACGTGCCTATGGGCGCGGTAGCTGCCCGAACCGAGGTGGCCGATGTGCTGACCGATGCCGGGTTCATGTACTTCACGTTCACCGGCAACGATGCGGCGTGCGCGGCCAGCGTCGCTGTGCTCGACATCATGGAGCGTGAGGGTCTCGTCGAGCGCGCTGCCAAGATGGGTGCGGTGCTCGGCGATCGTCTTCACGCCGAACTCGACGACCACCCTGCAGTCGTGGAGGTTCGCGGCCGCGGCATGTTCTACGGCATCGAGCTCAACATCCCGCAGCGGAAGGTTGTGACCGAGGCGCTGTCGCGCGATGTGTGGGTGTATCCAGCCGGCTCTGGACCAGTGCCCAGCGCGGTGATGGTTGCGCCTCCCTTCGTCGTCACCGACGACGAACTCGACCAGATCGTCTCGACACTGAAGGCCTCGATCGACACTGTGGTGGCCAATTGAGGCGCCTCGTCGTTCTGGCACTAGCGGTGCTGAGCGTTGTCGCAGCGTGCAGCAGCGACTCGTCGTCGTCGTCGACAGCGGCGACCACGGACGAAACCGTTGCGGCCGCCACAGCGCCAGCCGAAAGCCTTGTGACAGCGCCGCCCGACGTCGACACCGCGCCGGCGGTCACGAGTCCCGCCGTGGTGACAACGGCGGCCGCTGCCGCAGGCTGGCGCCAGGTGATGGCCTCCGGTGAGTGCATGTGCGCCGATGGCAGTCCGTACAGCTACTGGATCCGCGAGGCCGACCCGACGAAGGTCGTCTTCTTCCTGCAGGGTGGTGGTGCCTGCTTCGATGCCACGACTTGCAAGTTCGACAGTGGTTCGTACAAGACCACGACGGGGCGCGGTGACGACCCCAACAACTTCTCGACGGGTGTCTGGGACTTCAGCGACAAACGCAATCCGCTGGCCGACTATTCGTTCGTGTTCGCGCCCTACTGCACCGGCGATGTGCACTTGGGCAACGCGACCCACGAGTACGGCCCGCAGCTCACCGTGCAGCACAAGGGCTCGGTCAACGCCACGACGGCACTCAATGATCTGGCCACACAGTTCCCCGATGCCGAGCAGGTCGTCGTCACCGGCGAGAGTGCCGGCTCCGTTCCCACACCGCTGTACGCCGGTCTCGCTCATGATCTGTTGCCCAACGCCGAGATCACTGTGCTGGCCGATGGCTCCGGCGCGTACCCCGATGTCCCCGCGATCAATGCGGTGATCGGCGCAGCTTGGGGTACCGGGTCGGCAATTCCACCGTGGCCCGAGAACGCCGGTCTCACGGCGGCGACGTGGAGCTTCCCCGGACTTTTCATCCAGGCACACAAGCACGATTCCGACATCATCTTCGGACGTCACGACTATGCGTTCGACCGGGTGCAACAGCTCTTCGCTGGTCTGGCCGGTATCGCGGCCGATGACTTGGTGACGCTGATCGACAAGAACGAGACGCAGATCGAGGCCGGGGGTGTCGATCTACGGAGCTACATTTCGCCAGGCGATTCGCACACAGTGCTGAGCAGACCCGAGTTCTACACGGAGACAGTCGAGGGGATTCCGTTGGTCGATTGGGTCAGCGACCTCGTCCGTCGCCAGCCCGACCTCGACGTGCACTGCACGGATTGCAAGGCTCCCGGTTAGACGTCGTACACCTCGGGATGCTCGAGGGGATAGTTGAGCCACGAGATCATTTGACGCAGTCGCTCGTAGGCCACAAGGCGCGCCTCATCCGAGCCAGCGGCCTCGGCGTCGGTGCAGACGCCGAGCAATCGTCGTGACATGGTCGGCCCGAGCTCGAGCAGACCCGACGCGCCTTCGCTCGCCCAACGCGCGAGCACGTAGTGCACAATCGCTCCGACGGGCACGTTGATCGAGTCCGACAGCCCGCGGACGGTGCGCAGCGGATCGACATGCGAATACAAGGCGATGTCCGCTTTCAGGTTGGCGTCCTTGTCGTCGTCGGGCCATGGTCCGCGCCAACCTTCGAGGGTGATCGTTTTGCTCATCGCGGCGATCGTATGGCGACGCGCGAAGCTCATCGCCATGGATCGGATCGTCGTGGTGGGCGCATCTCTGGCAGGGCTGTGGGCGTGCGAGTCACTTCGCAGCGGTGGCTACGTGGGAACGATCACGCTGATCGGCGCCGAGTCGCATCAACCGTACGACCGGCCACCACTGAGCAAGGCCCTGTTGAAAGGCGATTGGGAGCCGGAGCGCATCCAGCTACGCAAACCCGGCGAACTCGAGAGCCTCGGGCTCGATCTGCGGCTCGGCACCACGGCGACCGGGTTCGACGCATCCAGTCGAACCGTCACGATCAAATCGGCTGAGGCGATCGACGCCGATGGAGTGATCATTGCAACGGGAAGCACGCCGCGACCGCTGCCGAACCAGCCCGATCTCGACGGGGTGACCATGCTGAGAACGCTCGACGATTCGCTCGCGCTGCGACGTCGCTTGGCGGATCAGCCGCGTGTCGTGGTGATCGGTGCCGGGTTCATCGGTCTCGAGGTTGCCGCTACCGCGGCCCAGAGTGGTTGCGCGGTGACCGTGCTCGAGGGCGCGCCCGCTCCTCTGATGCGCGGCCTCGGCTCGGAGATGGGTTCGGTCGTCGCCAGGGTCCACGTCCGCAACGGTGTCGATGTTCGTTGCGCCGTCTCGGTCATGGCCATCGAGGGTGTCGACGGACGCGTGACCGGCGTGCGCTTGGGCAGCGGCGAAATCGTGCCGGCCGACGTGGTCGTGGTCGGGATCGGGGTGTCGCCGGCAACCGAGTGGCTCGTGGGCAGCGGCTTGGAGATCCGGGATGGGATCGTCTGCGACGACACGCTTCGTGCTGCGCCGGGGATCTACGCCGCGGGCGACTGTGCCCGCTGGGTCAACAACCTGTTCGGCGACGTGGGCGAGGAGATGCGGGTCGAGCATTGGACGAATGCCGCAGAGCAGGGCGCCTCGGCGGCCAAGAACCTGCTCGCCGAGCTGGCGGGGAAGGTGGCTCAGCCGTACGCGCCGGTGCCGTTCTTCTGGAGCGACCAGTTCGACAGCCGCATCCAGTTCGTCGGACGAGCCCACGGCGACGACGAGGTGCGGGTCGTGGCGGGTGATCTCGACGGCAACTTCATGGCCCTGTACGGGCACGCCGGTCGGCTGCGCGGGGTGCTTGGGGTGAACATGCCCAAGCCGGTCATGCGCTGCCGAAAGCTGCTGGCGGAGCGAGCGTCCTGGGACGATGCCATAGGTCACGCCAGCACGGTCGCGCAATAAACCTGAGCGGTAGCAACTCAACTTTCGTGTTGTTACCCTCGGATTCATGACCGATCTCGATACCCGCCAGCTCACTCTGCCGCTGCTGACCGTGCCCACTGTGGTGCTACCGGGGACGGTGTTCACCTTTACCCTGTCGTCCGATGCAGCACTCGCGGCGGTCCGGGCTGCCTCCGCCGGCGACGGCCGTTTGGTGCTCCAGAGCGAGGCGGCGGGTGACATGGGCGTCGTTGCCCGGGTGCCCAACACAGGGGCCATGCCGAACGGCGAGATGGCTGCAATCGTGCAGGCCGAGGTTCGAGCACGCATCATCGCTCGTCACCCCGGGGAGCGTGGCAGCGACCACGTCGACGTCGTGCTCATCGCCGACGGCCGACCAACACCCCGCGTCGAATCGGCAAGTCGCGAACTGCGTGTCGTGCTGGAAGAGATCGCCAGGTTGCGCAACAGTCGACGGCTACCGGAGATCCTGCGCAGCATCGGCGAACCCGGCGAGTTGGCGGATGCCGTGACGACATGGGGCGAGGCGGATCTCGACCATCAGGTGGCCGTCCTGCTCGCCCTCGACCTCGGCGATCGCATCGATCTGGTCATGAGGTGGGCGAAAGATCACCTCGCCGAGCTTCAGGTCACCGCGCAGATTCGCGCCGACGTCACCGAGGGTGTCGACAAGCAACAGCGCGAGTACCTGTTGCGCCAGCAGTTGGCCGCCATCCGCAAGGAGTTGGGGGAGGGAGACGACGATGTCGTCGGTCAGTACCGCGCCAAGGTCGCAGAGCTGGCATTGCCAGAGAAGGCTTCCAACGCGGTCAACAAGGAGATCGACCGGCTCGAGCACATGGGCCAGCAATCGCCTGAGTATTCGTGGGTCCGCACGTGGCTCGATCGCATCCTCGAACTGCCCTGGAACACGCGCACCGAGGAGCAGCTCGATCTCGATCAGGCGCGAGCGGTGCTCGACGCTGATCACTACGGACTCGACGAGGTGAAGGATCGCATCGTCGAGTTCCTCGCCGTCCGCAAGTTGCGAGTCGCGCGTGACGTTCAGCCGAGCGACGGCGTGGCCAGGCAGTCAGGCGCAGTGCTGACGCTGGTTGGCCCTCCTGGCGTGGGTAAAACGAGTCTTGGCGAGTCCGTTGCTCGGGCGATGGGTCGCAAGTTCGTGCGCGTCTCGCTCGGTGGTGTGCGCGACGAGGCAGAGATCCGCGGTCATCGCCGCACATATGTTGGTAGCCAGCCGGGCCGTATCGCCCGGGCGATGATCGAGGCCGGTTCGATGAACCCTGTCGTCTTGCTCGACGAGGTCGACAAGCTCAGCGCGGGCGGATGGAGTGGAGACCCGACGGCTGCGTTGCTCGAGGTACTCGATCCCGCGCAGAACCACACGTTCCGCGACCACTACCTGGAGGTCGAACTCGACCTCAGCAACGTGGTCTTCATCGCAACGGCCAACGTCGCCGACACCATTCCGGCGCCACTGCTCGACCGCATGGAGTTCATCCGCCTCGACGGCTACACGGAGGACGAGAAGATCTTCATCGCCGAGCGCTATCTGCTGCCGCGTCAGATCGAGCTGGCCGGGTTACGCACCGACGAAGTCACGCTCACGCAGGCCGCGCTGCGGGCGACCATCACCGGCTACACACGCGAGGCTGGCGTTCGCTCGCTCGAGCGCGAGCTCGGCAAGTTGACGCGCAAGATCGCCGCGAAGGTGTCGATCGACACCGATTCAACGCCAGTCGTGGTCGGCGCCGACGATGTGCGCACCTGGCTCGGTCGAGTCAAGGTCGACGACGAGATCCCCGAGCGCACCAACGTGCCCGGTGTCGCCACCGGCTTGGCGGTCACGGGCATGGGCGGCGACGTGCTGTTCATCGAGACCACCGCGTTCCCGTTGGCAATCGACGGTGAGCCGTCGCTGACCCTCACCGGTCAACTCGGCGACGTGATGAAGGAGAGCGCGCAGATTGCGCTCAGCTACGTGCGGTCACATGCAGATCTGCTCGGCGTCGACCTGGCGACGATGAACAAGCGAGTGCACGTTCACGTTCCAGCCGGTGCCGTTCCGAAGGACGGCCCATCTGCAGGCATCACCATGACCACGGCCCTGGTGTCGTTGCTCACCGACCGACCGGTGAAGCCCAGTGTCGGCATGACGGGCGAGATCACGCTGCAGGGCAAGGTCCTGCCGATCGGCGGCCTCAAGCAGAAGGTGCTCGCCGCGCATCGCGCCGGCCTCACCGAGGTGATCCTGCCGAAGCGCAACGGGCCCGATCTCGACGAACTGCCCGAGAACATTCGCGAGGCAATGACATTCCACCTCGCCGATACCTACGCCGACGTGCTTGCCGCGGCCTTTGCCAACTGACTCGCCGGCTGTCGACCAGGTGCAGTGGGAGGCGTAACATTGGGCGCATGACACGCGCGCCGAAGTCCTCCGAGTCTCATCTGTCCAACGTCTGGTTCTCGGTGACCCCACTGCAGGTCGCCAGTGGCAAAGGGTGCTGGGTCACCACTACCGACGGCGAGGAGTATCTCGACTTCGCCGCTGGCATCGCGGTCAACTCCACCGGGCATGCCCACCCGCATGTCGCCAAGGCGATCGGCGAGCAGGCCCAGCGGTTCATCCACGCGCAGGTCAACGTCTACAAGCACGACCTGCTCGAGCCACTTGCCGCAAAGCTCAGCGAGTTGTCACCGCCGTCGATCGATACGTTCTTCTTCGCCAACTCGGGCGCCGAGATCACCGAGGCGTCGATCAAGCTCGCCAAGCAGGTCACCAAGCGTCCGCACACCATCGTGTTCGCCGGCAGCTTTCACGGCCGCACGCACATGGCGATGGCCATGACGACATCGAAGACCGGGTATCGCGCCGGCCATTTCGCGTTGCCGGCCGGTGTGTTCGTCGCCCCATACCCTGATCCATTGGCAGCGGATCAAGATGTCGCTGTGGCCGAAGCGCTGCAAGGTTTCGATCACCTGCTGAAGACCATGACAGCGCCGGAGGAGACCGCTGCGGTCATCCTCGAGCCGGTGCTCGGTGAAGGTGGTTATATCCCTGCCCCACAGGCGTTCATGATCGGTCTCGTCGAGCGTTGCCGTCAGCACGGGATCCTGTTCATCGCCGACGAGGTGCAGAGCGGCTTCGGGCGTACCGGCAAGATGTTCGCGGTCGAGCACTACGGCATCGAGCCCGATGTCATCTGCATGGCGAAGGGCATTGCCAGCGGGTTCCCGTTCGCCGCGTTGGGCACACGTCGCGAACTCGACGACAAATGGCCGACGGGCAGTCACGGTGGGACGTATGGAGGCAACGCGATCGGATGCGCGGCTGCGTTGGCAACGATCGAGGTGATGAGCGAGCCGGGATTCCTGGAGAACGTCGTAGCCCGCGGCGATCAACTGCAAGCGGGGATTCGCGAACTGCAGCAAGAGCACGACGTGATTGCCCAGGTCCGGGGTCTCGGCCTGATGGTCGGCACCGAGTTCCACGACGCACCACGAGTTGCTGCCATCCAGAAGCACTGTCTCGAAGAGGGCCACATGATCGTGATGAACGCGGGTACCTACGGCAAGTGTCTGCGGTGGATGCCACCGCTCGTTGTCAGTGAGCGCGAGATCGATATGGGTCTCGCGGCGTTTGCGGCAGCGCTCAAAGCCACCGCCTAGTACATGCCGCGCCTCGATGCCGGCCGGGTGTCCACCTGGCGAGACTTCGGCGTGGTGGCGGCCGAACTGCAACGCAAGGTCGAAACTGGATTGCTCGACGACTACGATCTGCCGCTGGCGTGGTTCGAGACGCTTGCCGCGTTGCAGGCCGCTGGCGGTTCGATGCGCGTGGGTGAATTGTGCGAGGCGTTGCACGAGCTGCCGTCGAGCCTGTCGCGAAGACTCGACCGGCTGGAGGCAGAAGGGTTCGTCGGTCGCGCGTCAACTCCGACGCCTGACGACAAGCGCGCGGTCACGGTGTCGCTGACCCGCGACGGCCGCGCGGAATGGCGCGATGCGAACATCACCTACCGGCGAATGGTGCAACAGCACTTCGCGAACGCGCTCAGCGATAGCGACATTGCCGCGCTACAGCGCATATTCAGCAAGCTCGAGCACTAGTCGAGTCCGCTGTACATCGCCTCGATCTCGGCGGTGTACCTGGCCGTGACGCCACGGCGCTTCAGCTTGGAAGTGGGCGTCAACATGTCGCTGTCGGGCAGCCACTCCTCGCCGACCAAGGTGAACTTCTTGA
>JBDTWJ010000164.1:0-7813 GCA_040006755.1 Ilumatobacteraceae bacterium
CCCCGACCTACCGGTCACCTCCGCACGTCGCGACCCCGAGATCACAACGCTCCTGACGTTCTGGAGCTTCCAGGAGTACTGACACGGCGACGCGATTCCAGCAGTGCTTCGTGCACTCGGCGAGACGGCCGGTGCGACGCGCGTTCGTGAACTCCGTTGCTCACGACGCGTCGCCGATGCGACCAAACCATTCATCCACGGTTTGGCATCGATGATCGTTATATGCCGGAGCCTGAAGTTCGTCACCTGATCTCGTACCTGTTCGGCGGCGAAGCTGGCGGCGAGGTGGCCGACCGCATCGATCGTCGCCTCGACAGGCTTCCGGGCCTGAATGGACTCGGCTTTGATCGCAAAGGCGCGGATTTCAATGACCGGCGAGTTCGGCAACGACTGGAGCGAACGACTCGACGTCGTCAGCACCGACGATCACGTAGCTGAATCCCCAACGCTCGCGGCGGCGTAACAGGTCGTCGACGATCTCTGCCGGCGAACCGATCAACGCGAACGGTGACTCGACGACCAGCGACGGTTCGACCTGAAGAAACCCGGCGATCTGCTCGACCACCGCAGCTCGATCATCGGCGACGCGAACCATGAACGCGCGAATGTTGAACTCGATGTCACCGATGCGATCGGCCGCAGCGGTGCGGACGGTCTCGACCTTCGTGTCCACCGCCTCAGCCGTCATGGTTGCGATTGCTTCGGGTCCGATCACCCCAGCGGCAAGCGTGCCGTTGATGCCGACGATGTCGGCTTCGCGCGCTGCGATCGACAGCATGCGCTTGCCCCCACCACCGACGAGGATCGGAGGCCGCGGCGACTGCATTGGTCGCGGCGTGCCCGTGAGGTCGGTGATCGTGTAGTGATCGCCGGCGAACGAGAACGGCTCGCCCGACAACGTTCCCTTGATGACTGCGAGGCCTTCCTCGAATCGATCGATGCGGACCCTGCTGGGGTCGTAGGGGATGCCGACCTTCTGGTAGTCGGTGGCCAACCAGCCAGCGCCGAGCCCGATCTCCAGTCGTCCTCCTGACAACACGTCGATCGTGGCAAGTTCTTTCGCGAGGACCACCGGGTGCTTGTAGTCGTTGTCCCAAACCAACGCCCCGACACGCAGTGTCTCGGTGGCAGCGGCAGCGGCCATCAACGCCGGCACCGCTGCCAGTTGATCGTCGAAGTGGTCAGGCATGGTCAGCGTGCTGTACCCGAGCGTCTCCGTCGCGCGAGCGAGTGCCGCCCACGCCCTCGCGTCAGCGGCTTTCGTTGCCTGGACGCCGAAACGGAACGGTCGGTCAGAAGTCATGGGCCGTCAAGCTAGTGGGTGCCGATGCCGGCGAACTGCTCGCAACTAGCCTGCAAACCGCGTGCGTCTCATTGCTTGGCTTCTCCGTCTCGCCGCGATCATCGTGGCCGGAGCACTGCTCACCACGGCTGTCGTCGTCGGCATCGGGCCGCGGCTGTGGCGTGTCGCCAACGCACACGATCAGATGCCGGTTTCACTACCAGAGTTCCAATCGCTGTCACAGCGCAGCTACGTGTACGACGTGTTGGGCAATGTGATTGCCGTGTTCGAACGCGAGAACAGCCAACCGATCACACTCATCCAAGTGCCGCCCGAGGTGCTCAGCGCATTTCTCGCCGTCGAGGATGAACAGTTCTACGTGCATCACGGCGTCAACCTTCGCGGCTTTGCACGCGCCCTGCTGTCCAACTTCTCCAGCGACGCACCGCGGCAGGGTGCCAGCACGATCAGCCAACAGGTGGTGAAGAACGAGTTCCTTGCCGGTCTGCCACGCGACGGGCGTTACAAAGGCCTCCAGGCTCACTACGCAACCATGCTTGAAAAGAAGATGAGCAAGGGCGCAATTCTCGAGCGGTACCTCAACACCGTCTTCTTCGGAAACAACGCGTACGGCTTGCAGGCCGCAGCAGAGGTGTACTTCGGTAAGGGCGTCGGCGAGTTGTCGATGATCGAAGGCGCGTTCTTGGCCGGCCTCGTGAGGTCGCCGTCGGGGTTCGACCCGATCCGCCACTCCGAACGGGCACGAGCCAGGTTCCATCAGGTGACCGCGCGACTGGCCGACGTCGGATTGGTGACACCGGTGGTCGGCTCGCTTCTCGGAACGACGTGGAAGATGCCCGAGCGCGTGCGCACGATCCCCACCTACACGACCAAGCCGACCTACTACACCGAGGCGATCAAGGAGTACCTCCTGAAGCGGGCAACGTTCCTGGGTGACGAACAACAGCGCGCCAATTTGCTGTACAGGGGCGGCCTCGAGATTCACTCCACGTTCGACCCCAACCTCCAGGCACTTGCCGAGCAAGCTCACGAGGTGCTGCCGAAGACACAGGTCGGCATCGAGAACGCGATCCTGACACTCGATACCAAGACCGGAGCGATCCGGGCAATGGTCGGTGGTAGTGGCTTCCAGCCGCGTATCAACGAGATCAACATGGCCCTCGTGCCACGTCAGACGGGTTCGAGCATCAAGATCTTCATCCTCGCCGCGGCTCTCGAAGCGGGCGTCCAACCGGACGACCTGATCGAGGGAACTTCGCCGTGCGTCCTGCCCGATCCGAATGATCCCAACGTGCCGTTTCCCATCACCGATGCGACTTCCAAGCCCTTGGCGCCGCTGAGCAACATGACGTGGTCGTCCATCAATTGCGCGTTCGCTCGGTTGTCGCAGATCATCGGTCTGCACCGCGTCGTCGACACCACGTATCGCATGGCCAGTTCCCCCTACCTGCAACCGGGACTCCCCGGGCGCGCCTCGATCGAACCGCTGGCCTCGTACGCAACAGGTGCCAACCCGATGGCGGCCATCGACATGGCCGCGGGGATGCAGACGATTGCGAATCAGGGGCTGCACCATGATCCGTATTACGTCGACTACATCGATCGCGCCGATGGCTCGCGGCTGTACTCGCACGATGATCCAGGCGTCCAGGTGCTCGATCCCGGAGTTGCCCTCACCGCGGTCTCTGTGCTGAAAGGCGTGTTGACCAACGGCACGGCACGTCAGGCGCTGAGCGCCTTTCCATTCCCGGCGGCCGGCAAGACCGGCACGCAGACCTTCAATACCAATTCCTGGTTCGTCGGCTCGACGCCTCAATTGACGACCGCGGTGTGGGTCGGCGATCCCGACGGTTACACACCCATGGTTTGCGGAGTGAGGATCAACGGGGTCAATACCTGCAACACACAGGAATTCGTCGATGCCGACGGCATCCGCGAAGTGCAGGGCGGCACATACCCGGCGCGCATTTGGGGCGCCTTCATGGAACCGGCCATCGCTCCGCTCCCGCTGGAGGACTGGGCGCCACCGCCGGCGTCGGCACGTCAGCCGGTTCGTCTGTACCTACCGGGCAACGAGTGTCTTGCGAAGCTGGTCAGCGGTGCTCTGCCGGGCGGCGCCACCACGACGTCGACCAGTACGTTGCCGCCAGACCCGCCCGACCCGGCCGTATCGGCGCCCGGCGAGGCTCCGCCACCTCCCAAACCGGTGCTGAAGAGGATCCCGAGCGATACAACGATCTCTCCCGATGTCCTCGACCCGAAGGCACCGTTCCCAACCGTGCCGATATCGGGAACGATCGTCTACCCATGCGAGCGGCCGCCCGGCGGCGTAGTGATAACTGGTAAACAGAACCCGTGAACGGCGAAGCACTATGGGACCTCCAGCAACTCGACACAGCGCTTCATCAACTCCAGCGTCGTCTGACGAAGTTGCCAGAGGCCGCAGCGCTTGCCGAGGCCGATCGACGACTCGCCGATCATCACGCCGCGATTGCAACGGCTGCTACGCAGCTCAGCGACGCCGAATCGACGATCGAGACGATTGAGCACGAATCCGAAGCCTTGACCGCGAAACGCAGCCGGCTCGAGCAGCAGTTGAAGATCGTCACGGAGACTCGTCAGGCCGACGCCCTCAATCATGAGATCGAGATGATCAACACACACCGCGACGAGCTCGACGACCGCGAGTTGGAAGCGATGGAGCAACAGGCAGATGCCGAACGCCGACTCGCCGAGCTCGCGGCAAACGAGGATGCGGTCGTCGCGATGACCGAGGCGGTAGCCGCACAATTCGCTGTGGCCAAAGGCGCGGGCGCAGAAGAGGAAGCGGAGCTGACCGCACGGTACGACGCGGCCCGAGCAGTGCTGACCAGCGAGGAAGCAGCGTTGTACGACGCTCAGCGAGCACGTCACGGCGGCATCGGCATTGCCAAGCTCGTCGGGTTGAAGTGCGACGGGTGCCATCTCGACATGTCGCGCGCCGAGGTCGACAACTTCAAATCGCTTCCGCCCGGCGAGCTCGTCGACTGCCCGCAGTGCGGGCGCGTGCTGGTCATCTGACTTCGCATGTTCCTGTGGTTCATCGGCACGGCCGTTGTCAGCGTGTGGTACGTGTTCCGTGACCCTCGCGTCGACTACCGAATGTTGGCCGTCGGCGCGTTGATGCCCGACGCGATCGACCTTCCGGATGGGCACGCACGTTGGGCCCACAGCCTCACTGTGGCCGTCGGCGCGTTGGTCGTCGTGATGCTGGCGACAGCGGGGCGCAAGCCAATTCGACGGTCACTGCTTGCAGTGCCGATCGGGATGCTGCTGCACCTGGTGTGGGATGGTGCGTTCGCGTCGACGAACGTGTTCTGGTGGCCGTTCACCGGGTCGTGGGGAGACGTTCGTGTGCCATCACTACAGCGCGGCTGGCTGAACCTCGCCTTCGAAGCCACGGGTGCCATGCTGCTCGCGTGGATGTGGCGACGATGTGACCTGTCTGACCCACAACGTCGTGGCGCCCTGGTTCGTCACGGGCTGTTGTTGCAGCCGCCGTCGTCGCAGCAATTGTGAGCGCGTTGCACGGGACCCGCCGTCTTCCTCCGTGATCTGATTCACTGTTCGGGTGCTGGTGCTCGTTCGTCATGGTCGTACCGAGGCCAACGCGGGCCGGAAGCTGCAGGGTCTGCTCGATCTGCCGCTCGACGATGTCGGCCTCGCGCAAGTCGCTGACGTGGCAAGTTGGCTCGAGCCACCTGACCGTGTCATCAGTTCGCCCCTGTTGCGAGCGCGGCAGACGGCCGAAGCGTTTGGTGTGCCGTACGAGATTGACGACCGCTGGGTCGAGCTCGACTACGGAAGTCTCGACGGCGTGGCAGTGTCCGACGTCGGCGCTGAGGTCTGGGCGAGATGGCGGATCGATCCTCAATACCGTGCAGGCGACGGTGAATCGATGGAGCAGATGTACCAACGCTCCGTTGCGGCGGCCGAGGAGTTGATCGACGATGCGCGCGACAAAATGATCGTCGTCACGTCACACGTCACGCCGATCAAAGCGGTGGTGGCATGGGCGTTAGGTGTCGACGTGACCGTTGGTTGGCGTTTCCACCTCGATCAGGCTTCGGTCTCTCGGATACTCGTCGGCGCGAATGGGCCGGTGCTGCTCGGCTTCAACGAGACGCGCCGCACCCAGACCTCGTGGCGACCAACACCCTGAGGGCTGGGCGCTGCTTGGAAGTGCTCGGCACGCTCGGCGCGTGGTTCGGACCAGAGACGTACCTGGGCGATGCAACCGGGGCCGCCGGAGCTTCACCTAGCCGAGAACCATAACCGATCCGACGTGACCACGAACGATTCGCATGCCGAGGTGCGGGTGCCGCTAGTGCTCGCTCTTCGAGTCGAGGAACTCGCGCAGCGGCCCCGACCAATATTCCGCAGGAATCTGATCGCCCTCCGGCCAATGAGCGAGGATCTCCGACGCCTTGACGCTGTCGGCCATCCAGTCGGGTAGCTGCTGCGGAATCGTCAGCGCCTCGGCCTGTTGATCCGCTGTGAGGCTGTTCCACCACACGTTCATGTCGTCGTCGATGGTCATCGGAGTCAATTGTTCAGTCGTCTACCTTGAACTCGGAACCGTCCGGGTCGCGCGTCGCCGTGATCGGATCGGGGAACGGATCATCGTCGGGCTTCGCGGGAGGAATTGGCGGTGGTTCGGCCGGAGACGGCACGGGCGTTGGTTCGGCCGGATCAGAATCATCGTTGGTCATCTCGAACTCCTCCATAGTTGGGCATCGACGTCGCAAGACCTACCCAGCTGCGGATCGATTCACACAACCGCATGCCCGGGCGCGCGGGGTCCGGGTCGCACGTTTGAGCGCTTCACGCACGGGGTAGCCGCCTCGCACCTACCACGGAGGAGCCGACATGAACGACCCAGCAACGATTCTCAAAGCCGACCATCGCGAGGTCAAGAAGTTGTTGACGGCGCTCGGCGAATCGGAGGAAGGACCCGAGCGGGAAAAGATGGCCGACAAAGTAAATGCGGCCCTCACGTTGCACATGCAGATCGAAGAGAATCTTTTGTATCCATCCGTCGCTGAGTTCGTCGGCGAAGAAGACGAAGAGGAAGCCGAAATCGAGCACGGCCTCGCTCGCGACGCGTTGGCCAAGATGATGAGCATGGTCGACAAGCCCGGTTTCGGTGCTGCAGCGGAGATGCTGCTCGGCGGGATCGAACATCACGTGGAAGAGGAAGAGACCGAGATCCTTCCCGAACTGAAGGAAACACTCCCCAGGGCGGATTGGCTTGCGCTCGGCGACGCGATCGCGCAAGCCAAGGCCGATGCCGGGCAACCCGTGGCGCCACCCAAGCGTCGTCGCTCTCAAAAGCGCAAGTCGAACAGCAGGAGCCGCTGAACGAAATTGCAGATCGACGAGGCTTCCTCATTCGCAGAGCCCCGATGCTGGACGTTCGAGCGCCCGTCGGGGCTCTCGCGCGTTCGGGACACTCGCTGTGAGGAGTGTGCCGACCGAGCGCTTCCAGGGGGACGGGTCCCGGCGCACTCGGCCGGCACTGTGACAATGCCCGCGCGCTGCGTGTTGTAATCCTTCGGGCGATCATTCCTCACACATCACCCGTTGGGGCGACTTAACGGGCCCGGATACGTCTGCAGCGCGGTACTACGCAGCGAGCTGGCAAGGGGTCCCGGGGCGCGGCTTGGACGGTGAGAGGCCGCCGACCCGGCACTGTTCTCCACGACAAATCGCCCTTTCAGGTGATTTTCCTTGTCCACTCATGGGATTGGTGCCACCATGATCGAGGCGCGCAGTCGCCGACCGGGTTCAGAGCTGAGCCCGTCACTTCATTGGGAGAGCCGCCCCGATGTCGGATACCGAATTCCATGTAGAGACCGTCCATATCAACGGCGAGATCGTGTTAGCGCTCGCCGGTGAGATCGACACGTTGTCCGCGCCCAACCTCGGCGCCGCGGCTGTTCGGTTCGCCGGTGAAGGCATGCGACTCGTTTTCGATCTCGGTGGAGTGACATTCATGGACTCAGCAGGCCTGAGCGTGATCGCAGGAACGGTGCGACGTCTGCAACGCGAGGGTGGCTCACTGTGCATTCGCAACGCGCGCGATCAAGTTCGGCGACTGCTGGAGATGACCGCGATTGACCAATACGTCACGATCGACTACACGCCCGAGACATTCGAGTAGTCGATGACGCTTCGAGGTCAGTAGCGAACCCTGTTGCTGCCAGGTCGTCCAGCTCTCGCTGCCTCGGGAAACTGTGCACGGCCGTCTCCCGTCGCTTCCGCTGTACCGCTAGCACGGCCACGCGTTATCCGCGCGAGACGGCGACACCTGTGCGCGCTTGCGTAAAACCGTCGAGTTGTTGCGTTCGGAATGTCGGCTCCGCCGGTCATGCGGCGCTGCGTTTGGGTGGGCCGGTGGTCATGATCGTGCCGTCGGGGAGTTTGATGGTCAGGGTGCGATCCGGTTGGAGGGTGAGTAGCCAGCCGTCG
>JBDTWJ010000165.1:0-7768 GCA_040006755.1 Ilumatobacteraceae bacterium
GCCAGCACCACGACGAACACGCCGATCCGCTCGACACGCCACGCGGCGCCCAAGATCGACACGAAGTCGTCGGGGTCGTTGGGGAACAGTGACGGGAACGGAAGGCCTTGACCCGACCGCGGGAACAAGATGCCGCTGAGCGAGTTGAGGCCCTGGAACAAGCCGATGGCGATGACGACCGGAGCGAACGCGGATCGCCTGCCCGCTGGACGCATCAAGCCGACTTCGATCAGCGCGCCGCCGATGAACGCGAGCGCCGCCGAGATCGCCATGGCGAACAACAAGGGCACACCCTTGTCGTGCAACCACCAGGTGACCAACGTGGAGAACAGCGCCATCTCGCCTTGAGCGAAGTTGATCTGACCGGTACCGCGGTACACGACGACGAGTCCGAGTGCCACCAGCGCGTAGACGGAGCCAATCGACAGACCATCGAGCATGTATTGCAGCAGGTCCTTCATCGCAGCATCACCCTGAACCTCATGGGGTCATGCCCCCAGGTACGCGCGGCGTACCGCATCGTCGTCGGCAATGTCTTCCGGCGTACCCGCCGCGATGATCCTGCCCGCCTCGAGAAGACACACGTGGTGCGCGATCCCGAGCGCGAGGTTCGCGTTCTGCTCGACGAGCAGCACAGTCAAGCCGCGTTGCTCGTTGAGCCGCTTGATGATCTGGAACAGTTCCTTGGTGATGAGGGGAGCCAGTCCGAGGCTCGGCTCGTCGCACAGCAGCAGCTTCGGCCGGCTCATCAGTGCCCTCGCAATGGCCAGCATTTGTTGCTCGCCACCCGAGAGCGTTCCGGCCTTCTGCGCATGACGGTCTGCAAGCCGCGGGAACGTCTCGTACCACAGCGCGATGTCGCTGGCCACCTCGTGGTCGTGGCGCACATAGGCGCCGGCACGGAGGTTGTCGTCGACGGTGAGATCGGTGAACGTGCCTCGACCCTGCGGCACCTGGGCGACGCCGAGCCGCACGATGCCGTCGGGCGATCCCTTGGTGATTGTCCGACCGGCGAACTCGACGAGTCCCCGCCGAGGGATCATTCCCGACACGGCCCGCATCAACGTCGTCTTGCCGGCACCGTTGGCGCCCAAGATCACTGCGATCTCGCCCTCGTTCACCTCGAGCTCGATGGCATGCAGGACCTCAACAGGCCCGTAGCCGGCGCTCAGGCCATCGATCGTGAGGAGCGCTGTCATACGTCGGTGCCTAGATATGCGGCGATGACATCGGGATCGCTCTGGACCTCGGCGGGCAAGCCTTCGGCGATCTTGCGGCCGAACTCCATGGCGACCACCTTGTCGCTGATCCCCATCACCATCGCCATGTGATGTTCGACGAGCAGCACCGTCAAGCCGAACTCGTTGCGGATCGAGATGATCAGCTGACCGAGCTCGTCGACCTCTCCGTGTGTCAATCCGCTGGCAGGTTCGTCCATGATCAGGAACGACGGTTTCGCGGCGAGGGCTCTCGCCAGTTCGAGGCGCTTCAGCGTGCCGAACGGCAGACCGGCCGCCGGTTGGTGGGCGAGGTGCGCCAGGCCGAGGCGGGCCAACAGGTTGCCGGCCTCTGCGCGGGTCCTGCGTTCCTCGGCCCGAGTGCCGAGCCGCAGCACGGAGCGGGCAAAGCCGGCTCTGCCCTGACAATGAGCGCCGACCATCACGTTCTCCAGCAGGGTCATACTGGGGAACAGCGCCAGGTTCTGGAACGTGCGAGCAATGCCATGTCGAGCAATGCCGTGCGCCGGCACGGTCAACAGGTCGTCGCCCTTGAAGAGAACCCGGCCCTCCGACGGTTGGTAGATCCGGCTGACGACGTTGAACATCGTGGTCTTGCCGGCCCCGTTCGGCCCGATGAGCCCACAGATCTGGCCAGCATCGATGGTGAAGCTGAGGCGATCGAGTGCGTGGATCCCACCGAATCGCACCGACACGCTTTGCACGTCAAGCAGGGTCACGATTGCTCCATACCCCCCGGTGATGTGTCGATCGGCACACGGTAGTACCTCCGGGTGATGAGTCGAACCCTTGCTCGCCTGGCAAGCTGGCCACGTGGATCAACTCGGGGCAACGATTGACACGTCCCGCGACGTGCCCGACGAGGTCGAGACGCTGCCGTGGTGGCACAGCAAGCTCAACCTCAGCGTGCTCGCCCTCGCAATCGCAGTGCTGTCCGGAGCGCTGGGTTGGGTGATCGGCAACAACCGCGCCATCCCCGATCCCAACAGCACCGACATCGGATTTCTCCAAGACATGCGCACGCACCATGAGCAGGCGGTGTACCTCGGCCTGTACTACCTCTCGGTGCAGGGCACCGACCCCAATCTGCGCGACATCGGCCGCGAGATCGTGTTCAGCCAGAGCATCGAGATCGGGCGGATGATCCAGTTGCTCCGCCAATTCGGAGCAACGGAGATCAACGAGAGCGACGTCGCGATGACGTGGATGAACGCGCCGACTCCCACTGATCGAATGCCGGGGCTCGCCTCCCAGGAGGACATCGACAAGCTCCTTGCCAGCACCGGTCAGGCCGCCGACCAACTGTTCGTGGCGCTGATGACGGCGCACCACGAGGGCGGAATCCACATGGCGCAATACGCCCTCGACCATGCCAACGTGATCGAAGTCCGACGATTCGCCTTCTCGATGATCAGCGGTCAAACCGGCGAGATCGACGAGATGCGTGCGCTCATCGCCGCGTGAACGGTCAGACGGGCTTTTCCAAGACCGGATGCCTAAGCTCCAGCCATATGCGAGCGTGGCCTGCATCTGTGGTGGCAATCAGCCTGCTGGCCCTTGCCGGTTGCGCCGTGCAGAAGCCGGGTGTGGAGGCCACACGGTCCCGACAGAACGACGGTGGCAACCTGATCGACAACAACAATCCCGATGACACCACGGTCGACACGACGCCCGACACCACCCCGATTCCCGTCCAGCAGGGAATCATCGACTTCGGGGCCAACAAGCCGGAGCGGGCGTACGACGGCTACCTCACTGCCGCATTCAGCGACATCGAGGCGTTCTGGACAGAGCAGTTCCCTGTTCTGTACGGCACCGACTTCACGCCACTCGCGGGCGGCATCTACGCCGCGTATCCGGGGCGCGCCGAAGCAATCCCAGGGTGCGGCACACCGGAGACCACGTTCGCCGATGTCGAAGACAACGCGTTCTATTGCGTCGACGGCGACTTCATGGTGTACGACGACGAGAAGTTGTTGCCGCAACTCGTCGACGATCTCGGCCAGTCTGCAGTTGCCGTTGTGCTGGCCCACGAGTTTGGTCACGCCGTGCAGTTCCGGGCCGACGCGTTCAACGAGCCGACGATATTGAAGGAGCAGCAGGCCGATTGCTTCGCAGGGGCATGGACTGCGCACGTGTCGCGCGGCGAGAGCGACATCATCAACTTCACCGACGAAGACATCAGCGGCGGGTTGATCGCGATGATCCAGGTCCGCGATCCCTTGGAGCTCGGTGGTCAGATCGACTCGAACTCACATGGCACTGGCTTCGATCGAGTGGGCGCATTCCAGGACGGGTTCATCGGTGGTCCAGAGCGATGCAAGACGTTCTTCACCGAAGGCCGCGAGAATCAACTCATCAGCATTCCCTTTGATTTCTCTGATCTCAACGAGGGCAACCTTCCACTCATCGACCCGAATCCCGACGCCACGAACGGGCCCCAAGATGTCGTCACGCTGCTGCCGGCCAGCCTCACCAGGTTCTGGACCGAACAGCTGGCTGCCAGCAGCCTCACCCTCACTGCCCCGACCATCACCCTCTTCTCACCCAGCACCGACGCACTGCCCACGTGCGACGGCGTCGACAGCAGCCAGTTCGAGCGCAACGTGCTGTACTGCGCGCCCACCAACACGATCTACATCGATCAGGAATTCGCCAGCAGTTCCATCGACACCTCCCTGCTCGGCGACATGTCGATCGGGTTCCTGGTCTCGCAGGGTTACGGCGAGAACGTACAGGGCGTGCTCGGCAGCACGCTGCAGGGCGAGGCGCGCGTCCTGCTCGACGACTGCCTCACCGGTGTCTGGGCGAAGGACATCACTCCGCCGATTCCGGAAGATCGAGTCGACACCACGGTGCTGTCGGCCGGCGATCTCGACGAAGCCGTCATCACCGCGATCCTTCACAGCGACCGCACGGCCGACACCGACGTCAACGGCACCGCGTTCGAACGGGTCGACGCTTTCCGAGCTGGCGTGCTCGGCGGCATGCAAACCTGCCAAGACCGCATCACGCCGTGACAACTGCGCCCGGTCCGGTGGTTCTGGCCGCGCTCGACATTGGCACCAACAGCTTCCACCTGGTTGTCGCCCGCGTCCTCGACAACGGCTACGAGATCGTCACCCGCGAGAAGGAGACCGTGCGGCTCGGCCACGGTGGCGGTGACATGAAGGAGTTGTCGAACGATGCCATTGACCGCGGCATCTCATCACTGCGGCGCATGCAGCGCGTCGCCGCGTCGCACGGTGCAACCGTTCGTGCAGTTGCAACCAGCGCGGTCCGCGAGGCCGAGAACGCCCAAAAGTTCCTGACGCGGGCACGCACGGAAGCGAAGATCGACATCGAGGTGATCTCCGGCTTGGAGGAAGCGCGGCTCATCCACCTCGGCGTGTTGCAGGCGGTGCCTGCCTTCGACCAGCGATTGATGCTGATCGACATCGGCGGCGGTTCGACCGAGGTGTTGGTCGGCGAACGCGGCGAGACCCTGGCAGCTCGCAGCTTCAAGCTCGGGGCGGTGCGACTGACCGATCGTTTCTTTCCCGGCGGCGTGACGACGGCCGAATCGGTCAAGGAGTGCCGGTCGTTCATCCGCTCGATCCTGGCGACGTTCGAGCGAGAGGTCGAGGACTTCGGGTTCGACATTGCAGTCGCTTCGTCGGGCACGGCAGAGACCGTCGCTCGAATGATCCATGCGATGCGCGACGACACGCCGCTACATACCTTCAACCGCTTCGAGTTCGAGTACGACGAGGTTCGGTCGATCGCCGTCGCGCTGGCCAAGAAGCGGTCGTCCGAGGACCGACGACCGACGGCCGGGCTCGACCCCGGCCGTGCCGACATCATCGTCGCCGGCGTGCTGGTACTCGAGGGCGTTGCCGACATCTACAAGGTCAAGCGGTTCGTCTACAGCGAGGCGGCACTGCGCGAAGGCGTCCTGCTCGACACCATCGCCCGATTGCAGGGTGGTGCGCTCCACCACCTTCGCGACGTCTCGCGAAGCTCGATACGGGCGTTGGCCGAGCGCTGCGACGACGACCTCACGCACTCAGCGCACGTTGCCGCGCTGGCCCTGCAGCTGTTCGATGCCACGACATCGTTGCACGGCCTGTCGACCGACGCCCGCGAGTACCTCGAAGCCGGCGCACTGCTGGCCAACGTCGGGTTAGTGATCTCGCACAGCAAGCATCATCTGCATAGCTACTACGTCATCCGCAACAGCGAGCTCACTGGTCTCACCGACACCGAGATCGAGATCATCGCCCAGATCGCGCGCTATCACCGCAAGAGTGCACCGAAGGCCAGCCACGCCGACTTCTCACGACTGTCGCCGGAACACCAACGACTGGTCAAGACGCTCGCAGGCATCCTGCGAGTCGCGATCGGCCTCGATCGCAGCCATGACGGACGCGTGCGTTCAGTGATGGCGCAGGTCCGCCGCGATCGACTGGTGATCGAGGCGTTGAGCAAGCGCGGCAAGGAGATCAGCCTCGAGTTGTACACCGCGAACGAGCGCAGCGAATTGCTCGAAGAGGTGCTCGGTCAGCGCGTCGGCATCGTTGCCGCGCCGCTGCCCACCGCCTGATCTGCTTGGTCGCTAGCCGAACAGGACCGTCGAGGTTGCGCCGCCGGGGATTGTCGTGGTCGTCGTCGTCGCAGGTGTGGTGGTGGTAGCCGACGGTGTCGTCGTGGTCGACTTCACGGTGGTGGGCGGTGGCAGCGTCGTGGGAGCGACCGTTGTCGTCGTCGATGTCGTCGTGGTGGTCGCGTCGGGGTCCGCGTAGTTGAACGAGGGAAGGCTCTCGCGGCGGGTGTAGTGCTCTGGCTCCTTGCCGTCCTGACCCCACACGTACACCAGATCGCCCTTCGCCACCATCGACGGGAACGTCTTGGCGATCGTTTGGTTCAGGCGGACGCAGCCGTGCGAGACCGGTTCGATCGGCACGTTGTCGGCACCGTGCACTGCGATGCCGTAGTTGAAGTAGACGGGATTCATCATCCCGCCCAACGGCCCGGTGCGCTTGCCCTCGTAGCGACGGGTGAACCTGAAGATTCCTCCTGGAGTCTTGGCGTCGGCGCACTCTTGCTTGGTGACGGGCTCCGTGAGCGGTTCACCATTCGGTCCGGTGTCGTAGGTCAGGGTGTCGCACCACTTCTTCGGTGTGCCGTCGGGGTTCTGTTCGCCGGTGGAGATATGTGCGATCAGTGCGGGCACATCGTTCTTGAACACGATCAACACCTCTTCCGGCACGTAGATCTCGACGTGCGTCGAACCGGCACCGGTGGGGCGCCGCGGTGGGATGGTGATGTGGTCTTGCATGACCTGCCACATCTCGGCGGTCACCCGACCCTTGGCCTCGGCGCGTGGCGTCTTGAGGACCAGTTTCTCGTATGCCCACACCGCCTGCTGCGTTCCGGACCCGAAGACGCCGTCTATCGGGCCCGGGGCAAACCCGAGATCGGTCAAGCGCTGCTGCACCTTCGTGACGTCGTCGCCGGCATTGCCCTTGCCGATCGTCTGGGCGATGGCTGTCTTGACGATGGCCGGGTCGGTGTTGACCACGATCGGCAGCGTCGTGATTGCGCCCGTTGTCGCCACCGCCGCGGCAGCCGTGCTGGGCACGGTGTCTGCGCTGCTCGCGCCGCCGCTGCCCGAAATCCCCGCGATGACGACTACGACCAGCACTCCGGCCCCGGCAACCGTGGGCATCCACCGACCCACAGGCGCGGTCGCGCCGCGGCGGCGCGGTGGGGGCGATGGTCTACGGGCATTCAAAACAAGCAAACTCCGACTGGGGGCGTCACTGCCAATGTATCAGCGCACGATTCGGGACAAGGCTCGTTCGGGGTCAGGTGAATGGCCGAACGACTGGTTTGAGGTCACGTAGCTCCCGCCGCAGGTGAACCATCTCGCTGATGATCTTGCGAATCACGCTGGGCGAGGCCAGCGTGCTCTCACCCCTGGTACGCGGGAAGTAGTCGACCCCGAACTGGATGACGTTGAACCCGAGCTTCTTGGCACGGATGATCAACTCCGCGTCGACGAACGAACCCTCGCTGCGCAGCGAGACGTCGTCGAAGATGGAGGTGCGGCACAGCTTGCACGCGAAGTTGATGTCGCGCATGCGCACACCGAACAGCCGCCGGATCAAAAAGTTGTAGAAGAACGTGTAGACCGTTCGCAGCGAGCCTTCGCCGGTGCGGTCGAACCGGAAGGCGCTGACGATGTCGGCGTCGTAGTAGCGCATCAATCGGATGGCCCTCGACAGCTCGGCCATGTCGAACGGCAGGTCGGCATCGCTGTACAGCACCACATCGCCCGTCGCCGTCGCGAAGCCGGTCTTCATCGATCCGCCGAGTTTGCGGTTGACCGGATGGTGGACGACCCGGATGTGCGGATCGCCCGCCGCCATCTCGTCGGCCAGCTTTCCTGTGTGATCGGTCGAGGCATCGTCGACGATGATCAACTCGTAGTCGAGGATCTCGTTGCGTTCCATCAACGACACGCACTCGGTGGTCGCCGTTTCGATGGC
>JBDTWJ010000166.1:0-7704 GCA_040006755.1 Ilumatobacteraceae bacterium
ACGTTGATGACCGCGTCCCACTCCTCTTCGGTCATGTTGGTCAACATGCGGTCGCGCAGGATTCCAGCGTTGTTGACGACGGCGTGAAGGTCGCCGAACGTCTCGACGGCCGTGTTGATCAGGCGCTGCGCACCCTCCCATGACGACACGCTGTCGCCGTTGGCGACTGCCGCTCCGCCCATGCCCTTGATCTCCTCGACCACCTGTTCGGCGGGGCTCAGGTCGCCGCCGGATCCGTCTACATTGCCGCCGAGATCGTTGACGACGACCTTGGCGCCGTGTGCCGCGAGGCTGAGGGCATGTTCGCGACCGATACCGCGACCGGCGCCAGTCACGATGGCGACTCGTCCTTCACACAACTTGCTCATTGGGCACACACCTTCGTCGTGGAAACCCGCGGGCTGGGTAACCGAATATCGGAATCATAAAGTGGCGCCGATGTGTGACTGCCAGTTGACCAACGTCGTGACCCGCCGCGAGGCCATTGTGGGCGGTCTCGCGGTGGGCTCGGCCATCGCCATTGGCGCGGGCATCGCCAGCGCCGCTCGAGTCACCGCAGCGCCGGCGCCGCCCTCCGTACCCGCAGTCGAGGTCATGCCAGGGCTGTCGATCTACCCGCGCGACGCGTGGGGCGCCAACCTGCCGCCGGTCGGGCCGATCGAGCGGGAGACAGCACAGTTCCTGATGGTGCATCACACTGCGTCGTCCAATGCGTACAGCAGCGTGGCCATGCTGATCCAGGCCACGTACGCGTTCCACACCAGCTCGGCGAAGGGCTGGAGCGACGTCTGCTACGAGTTCTTCATCGGTCGCGACGGCGATGTGTGGGAAGGCCGAGCAGGGGCACTCGTTGGCCCAGTGGTCGCGGACGCAACCGGCGGGAGCCAGGGATTCGCTCAGCTGATCTGCCTCTTGGGCGACTTCACCAGCCAATCGCCGACCGCGTCGGCGATGACCTCGTTGGTCAATGTGCTGGCGTGGCTCAGCGATCGATACTTCATCGACGTCGGAGCCGACGTGACCACATCGTTCATCTCCAGAGGATCCCAGCGCTGGCCGGCGGGAACTCCGGTGACCGTCAACACCATCGCCGGCCACCGTGACATGTCCTACACAGCGTGTCCGGGAGACGCCTTGTATCCCCTGCTGCCCGAAATCCGCGCGGCCGCCGTCGCCCAACGTGCCGTGTGGAAACAAGTGCTGAAACCCGCGCGGCGACTTGGCGCCGTCGCCCCTTAGCCTGCCCGCGATGAGTCTGTCCGCGACTGCGACCGCCGACGTCGTCGTCGTCGGGGCTGGTCCCGCGGGCGCCACGGCTGCGACGCTGCTAGCTCGCGCCGGGCGATCGGTCGTCGTCATCGACAAGGCCGTGTTTCCGCGCGACAAGTGCTGCGGCGACGGCCTCACCACCCTGGCGCTGCGCGAACTCGAGCACCTCGGGCTACGGCCCTCGATGGTGCCGAGTTGGAAATCGGTCGACGCCGCGTGGCTGCGCTCGCCATCGGGCCGAGAGGTGTGCCTGCCCCTTCCCCCCGACGGCATCTTCGCCGCGACAACGCCGCGACGAGAACTAGACGCAGCGCTGGTCGACCTGGCCATCGGATCGGGAGCCACCGTTCACCAGGGCAACGCGCTCGGCGCCATTCGGCAGCGTTCCGACTCGGTGGAGATCGACGTCGATGGCATCGGAACCGTCACGACGCGATATGCGATTGCGGCCGACGGAATGTGGTCGGCGACCCGCAAGGCCTTGGGGGTCGGCGAGCCCGGATACCTCGGTGAGTGGCATGCCTTTCGCCAATACGCCCGCAACGTCACTGGTCCAGCGGCCGAGCGACTGATCGTCTGGTTCGAGCCCGATCTCTTGCCGGGCTACATGTGGAGTTTTCCTCTGCCTGGAGGCCGGGCAAACGTCGGCTTCGGCGTGCAGCGCGACGGCCGGCGACGGGTGCGCGACATGAAGCGGGAGTGGAGCGAACTGTTGCAAAGACCCCACGTCGTGGAAGCTCTCGGCTCCAACTTCGAGCTGGAAGACCGTCACACCGCGTGGCCTATCCCTGCGGGGATCGACCGGGCGACGTTGACAACCGGCCGGGTGTGTTTCGTCGGCGATGCTGCGATGGCCACCGACACCATGACCGGCGAAGGCATCGGCCAAGCGTTGCTCACTGCCCGCCTCGCGGCCGAGGCGATCATCGCCGGCGGCGCACTCGACCCCAACGAGGTCACCGCGCGCTACCGATCGACCGTGCGGCACCACCTGTTGGCCGACCACAGGATGTCGAAGATGCTGAGCAAAGTGCTCAGCAGCGAGCTCGGTGCCCGCGGCGCCATTCGGTTCCTGGCATCCAGCAATTGGACGCGCCGCAACTTCGCCCGCTGGATGTTCGAGGACGAACCGAGAGCCATCGCCTTCACCCCCTCACGCTGGCACTCCCGCCCGTTCCACCAACTCGGCCCCTTCCAAACCTAATCGAGTGTTTCGTGACCAATCGCGCCCGAGCGAGTGCTTCCGGCCCACCCGGAGTGCACGCAAGCCCTCGGACGAGAGTTCAAGCAGCGGTCGAGATGCGCGCCTCATAGAGCGCGACGAGCTCGTCGACGAGACTCGGAACGTCGATGAAGTCGACCTCGGTGACGCGCTCGACCTGCCAACCGATGAGATGGCACTGACGATCGCGTCGCTTGTCGCGGGTGGTTCCCTCGAGAAACAAGTGATCCGGGTGGATATCGATCTCGATCGCCCACTTCGCCGCCGTCACGGCCAGATCGATGCGGATCTTGGCGCCGTTGCGAAGTTGCAGAGCCTCGACCTGAGGCACGACGGGAACGCCTCGGGCCCGCAGTGCGTCTCCCAGCACGATTTCCGGATGCGACTCGGCGGCAGGGCGATCGCCACGCGCGACGAGGCTCTTGACGAACTGCAGGGAACCAGGGCGACGAGGATGACACAGCCGTCGGGCGACGGCGGCAAGCTCCTCCATCGAGCTGTGACCTTCTCGGATCAGCTGTTCGATGACCGAGGCATGGTCTTGCACAGGTAGCAGCGCGGCGAGATCGAAGGCCAAGCGTGCAGGACTGGCTGTGACGATGCCGTCCTGACGTCGACGAACATCGGAAGGCTTGATCGACGTCGTCTGATGAAGCGCGAGGTCGTGATGTCGTTCGAGATGAACCCCGTGCGGAAGTGCGAGATAGATCGGCTCTGGCCGCGGCATTCGCCAGAGCCCGAGCAACTTTCCTCCCGTCGGGCCCGAGATGAACCCCGACGGGTGGGCGAGACACGCGGCAACACATCGACCTTCCAGGGTGTTGGGTGCCGACTCGATCCGCACGACCGACTTGTAGACGGAGGTGAAAACGCCAGCATCGATCAGTCGCTGCCGTGCTCTTCGATGCACTCCAGTTTCGTCGAGCTGAGACGAAGTTGCGTGCCCGTGCTGGGTACGCAGGATGGCGAGCGCATGAGGGGTGAGATCCGCCATGACGACCTCCGATGCGACAGTGTCGAGTTGGGGGAAGTCCGGCGCCAACGTATCCGCCGATTTCCCGCTTCCCATCCGAGTGTTTCCGACCCACTCGAGGTGGTCGGAAACACTCGGTCAGCGCTCAGCGGGCCGCAAACACTCGGACTTGGTTCGCTACGGTGCTGCAGCATGCGTACTCGGTTGACCGACCTGCTCGACATCGAACATCCGATCATGCTGGCGGGCATGGGTGGCGTCAGTTACCACCGATTGGTCGCCGCCGTCAGTGAGGCCGGGGGCATCGGCACGCTGGGGGCGTCGACGATGCGCCACGACGAGTTGCCGCTCGAGATGGCGGCGGTTCGCGAGCTGACCGCGAAGCCGTTCGGCGTCGATCTGCTCACGGCGCTGCCGGGACAGGTCGAGCAAGGAATCCAATCGGTGATCGACGGCGGTGCTCGGATCTTCGTTGCCGGCCTCGGCGTGCCGCGCGAGGTCATCGACCTGTTGCACTCCAAGAGCATTCTCGTCGGCAGCATGTGCGGCAAGGTTCGACATGCGGTCAGCGCGGTGGCGAGCGGCGTCGACTTCGTCGTCGCCCAGGGCACCGAGGCGGGCGGCCACACGGGCACGATCGCGACCATCACGTTGGTGCCACAGGTCGTCGACGCAGTTGGTCAGCAAGTTCCGGTTGTCGCCGCGGGCGGATTGTTCGACGGGCGGGGGCTCGCAGCATCGATCGCGCTTGGCGCTGATGGCGTGTGGATCGGTACGAGGTTCATCGCCACGCCCGAGGCGAGAGCCGTCAACGGATACAAGGAAGCGCTGCTGGCCACCGCCGAGGACGGTACGGTCATCAGCCGCGCGTACACCGGCAAGACGTGCCGCGTCGTGCGCAACGATTGGACCAACCACTACGACGCCCACCCTGAGGAACTGCAGCCATTCCCGGCGCAGGCCGGGTACTCGGCAAAGGCAGGTGTCAACCATCTCGGCTACCCCGATGGCACCGAGGTCGACGCGTCTCGAGAATTCATGCCGTGCGGACAGGGAGTCGGCGCCATTGATTCGCTGGTACCCGCAGCTGATCTGCTGCAATCGATGGTGGCAGAAGCGGAGGCGTCGATCGACCGCATGATGGCGGCCCGCCGGTGACGAGCTCCGAGCGCACGACCTCCGACGACGCGGTGTCAGCTCACGTCGACCGCGTGTGGAACGACGACATCCTTCCGGCGTTGCGCGACTACATCGCGATCCCCAACGTGTCGGTGTTGTTCGACCCGCAGTGGCGCGAGCATGGGCACATGGATCGCGCCGTCGAGCTCATCCGGGCGTGGTGCGCGAGTCGATCCATCGCAGGGCTCACCGTCGAGGTCCACGAACTCCCGGGCCGCACGCCGGTGATCCTGATGGCGGTCCCCGCGTTCGGTTCCGGGTCCGCCGACGACACCGTGCTGCTGTACGGCCACCTCGACAAGCAACCCGAGATGACGGGATGGCGCGACGACCTCGGGCCGTGGAAGCCGGTTGTCGAAGGCGACCGTCTCTACGGCCGTGGAGGCGCCGACGACGGCTACGCAGCCTTCGCATCGCTGCTGGCGATCGAGGCCGCGCAGGCGAACGGGCTCAGTCATACACGTTGTGTCGTGATGATCGAGGCGAGCGAGGAAAGCGGTAGCCCCGACCTCCCTGCATACCTGGAGGCGCTCGCGGACCAGATCGGTTCACCGAGTCTGGTTGTGTGCCTCGACTCCGGTTGCCTCGACTACGAGCGGCTGTGGGTCACGACATCGCTGCGCGGCATGATCGGCGGCACGTTGCGCGTAGAGATCCTGACCGAGGGGGTCCACAGCGGCGAGGCCAGCGGTGTCGTGCCGTCGTCGTTCCGCATCTGCAGAGAGCTCCTCGACCGCGTCGAAGACAGCTTCGACGGCAGGCTGCTGCTACCAGAGTTGCACGTCGAGGTGCCGCAGGATCGGCGCGAGCAGGCGAGTGACACCGCGTCGGAGTTCCCTATCGGTGGGCACTTCCCATTCGTCGAGGGTGCCGAACCGATGGTCGCCGACCACACCGAACAGCTGCTGGCGCGCACCTGGTATCCAGCGCTCAGCATCACCGGTGTCGATGGCATCCCACCGGTCGAATCCGCTGGCAATGTGCTGCGGCCGTTTACATCGCTCTGCCTCAGCGTTCGCATTCCGCCCACCTGCGATCATGCGGTGGCGCGCGCGGCACTCTGCGAAGCCTTGACAAAGGACGCTCCCTATGGCGCTCATGTGACCTTTGCACGCGTTCACTCCGCTCCTGGGTGGAATGCGCCCGCGTTCGCCGGTTGGTTGCAGTCTGCGCTCCACGACGCGTCGACCGCGACGTTCGGCAATGAATCACGAGCATTCGGAGAGGGCGGATCGATCCCCTTTATGGGAATGCTCGGTGAGTTGTTCCCAGAGGCGCAGTTCGTGATCACCGGCGTGCTCGGTCCAGGCGCGAACGCGCATGGACCCAACGAGTACCTGCACATACCGACAGCACGCAAGCTGACGAGCTGCTTGGTCACGGTGCTCGCCGCCCACGCAAAACGGTGACTGGCGCGCCCCCGCGCAGTGAACGCGTTGATACCGTTCCCGCCGAAGGAGCGGAACCCCCATGACGGTCACCACCAATCTGCCGCAGGACGATCAGGCAACTGCGTTGATCGTGGAGCGAGTGTTCTTCGAGTTGCGCAAGGTCATCGTCGGTCAGAGCCGGCTGATCGAGCGCATGCTGGTGGGTCTGCTCAGCCAGGGCCACTGCCTGCTGGAAAGCGTGCCGGGCCTCGCCAAGACGCTGGCCGCCGAGACGCTTTCGAAGGTCGTGGGTGGCACCTTTGGTCGTGTGCAGTTCACGCCCGACCTGTTGCCGTCCGACATCGTCGGCACGCGGATCTTTCGATCCTCGAGCGAGAAGTTCGACGTCGAGTTGGGGCCGGTCTTCGTCAACTTCCTGCTCGCGGACGAGATCAATCGGGCACCAGCGAAGGTGCAGTCTGCGTTGCTCGAAGTGATGGCCGAACAGCACGTCACCATCGGCGGCAACACATACGACGTGCCGACTCCGTTCTTCGTCATCGCCACGCAGAACCCCATCGAGTCGGAAGGCGTCTACCAACTGCCCGAAGCACAGCGCGATCGATTCATGATGAAGATCACGATGACCCACCCCTCGGCGGACGAGGAGATGACGATCGTGGATCGCATGAGCGTCTCGCCACCGGTGCCTGAGCAGATCATCGACCTGCGCGAACTGGCAGACCTGCAGCGCAAAGCAACTGGGGTGTTCATCGATCGCAGCGTGCAGCAGTACGCAGTCGACATCGTGCAGGCAACTCGAACCCCGACGCAGGCCGGCATGGCCGACCTCGCGCCCGTGATCGCGCTGGGCGCCAGTCCGCGCGCCACCTTGGCGTTGGTGCGCGGTGCCAAGGCGTTGGCGTTGCTGCGTGGGCGCACATACGCAACTCCGCAGGAGATCTTCGACCTCGCGCCCGAGATCTTGCGCCACCGCCTCATCCTCACCTACGACGCGTTGGCACGCGACATCTCCATCGAGCACGTCCTCAGCCGGGTGCTCAGCACCGTTCCGACGATGTGGGTCTCGCCGAAGCCGAACGACACAATTCCCCGGACCTGAAAATGGTCACGAGTTCGACGATCGAGTGGCCGAACGGGCCTACTCCTGCATCGATTGCCGAGGTGCTGCGAGCGTTGGAGTTCAGCATCAATCGCCGCCTCGACGGACAGCTGCACGGCCAGCATCAAGGCATCACGCCGGGCCACGGCAGCGAGCCCGGCGAGTCGCGCACCTATCAACCCGGCGACGATGTGCGCCGCATCGACTGGAACGTCACGGCACGCACTCGCGAGTTGCATGTGCGCGACCAGATCGCTGATCGCGATCTCGAGGCGTGGATGGTGGTCGACCTCTCCGCGGCGATGCACTTCGGCACGAAGAACACCACGAAGGCACAAATCGCACTTGCCGCCGCCGCGACCGTCGGCTTCCTCACCGCACGCAACCAGAACCGGCTCGGTTCGGTGCTCGTCGCCGGACCACACCTGCGAATCACACCACCGCGGCTCGGTCGCGACAACGTTCGAGCAATCCTGCGGGCGGTCGCCGATTCGCCAGATACCGAGGGACTCGGTCGCGGCGATCTGCCTGAGGCACTCCGCCGTGTCGGGGCCCTGAGCAAGCGCCG
>JBDTWJ010000167.1:0-7656 GCA_040006755.1 Ilumatobacteraceae bacterium
GGCCGGGCGACACCGAGCTTGCCCATCGCCTCGAACCACACCGACTCGCACTTCGCCGTGATCTCCTGCCACGGCCGGCTTTCGTTGTTGGCGCGGTTGATGATGGCGTCGTCGATGTCGGTGACGTTGCTGACGAGTCGAACGTGCAGGCCGTTCCACTCGAGGTAGCGTCGCAGCACGTCGTAGACGAGGGTCGCCCGCCCATGGCCGAGGTGCGGCGGGCCGTAGACCGTCGGGCCACAGAGGTAGATGCTCACCGTGCCGGGCTCGCGTAACGCGAGCTCACGTACCTCTCGGGTGGCGGTGTCGTACAGGTGCAGCATGGCCCGCCAGCCTACGTGTCGGCGGCCGTGAGCCCCTGATGAATTCGCTCGTCAAGTCGAATGCCGCAACCGCGCCGATGACGATCGTTGCCGGTGATTGACGTCGCCAGCGCGAAAGTCGCCACAGGACAGATGCGGGCGGTCTGTAGCCTTGAACAACCATGTCTGAGCAAATGTCGAACATCCCCGACAAGCCGTCGCTCGACGGCATCGAGGAACGCTGGATGCAGCGGTGGGAAGCCGATGACACCTATCGCTTCGATCGAACTGCAAGCCGCGACGAGGTGTTCGCCATCGACACCCCCCCGCCCACTGCCAGCGGTTCGCTGCACATCGGGCACGTGTTCAGCTACACCCACACCGACACCATCGCCCGGTTCCAGCGCATGCGCGGTAAGACCGTGTTCTATCCCATCGGATGGGACGACAATGGTCTCGCGACCGAGCGCCGAGTGCAGAACGTCACCGGGGTTCGCTGCGATCCGACGCTGCCGTTCGATCCCGATTTCGTCGCGCCGTACAACGGCGACGTCCCGAGAGATCACCGCGCGGTGCCCGTCAGCCGACCCAACTTCGTCAGCCTCTGCCACGGCGTGATCCACGACGACGAGGAGGTGTTCGAGCAACTCGTGCGTCGGCTCGGCATCTCCATCGACTGGTCGCTCCTCTATACCACCATCGGCGAGCGTGCGCAGCGGACCAGTCAGCTGGCGTTCCTGCACAACCTCGAGAGGGGCGAGGCGTACCAACAGGACGCGCCGACTCTCTATGACATCGACGAGCGAACCGCCGTCGCGCAGGCGGAGATGGAAGACCGTGAGGTTCCCGGCGCGTATCACAAGTTGGTGTTCCACCGCAGCGACGGCGAAGGCGATCTGACCATCGACACCACACGGCCAGAACTGCTTGCCAGTTGCGTCGCCATGGTCGCGCATCCCGAAGATGCGCGCTACAAGCCGCTGTTCGGCACGACCGTGCGAACACCGTTGTTCGAGGTCGAAGTTCCGGTGCTTGCCCACCACCTTGCAGATCCCGAAAAGGGCACCGGCATCGCGATGATCTGCACGTTCGGCGACACCACCGACGTCACATGGTGGCGCGAGCTCAACCTGCCGTCGCGTGCACTGATCGGCTTCGACGGGCGGATGGCGGCCGACATCCCTGATTGGGTCACGACCCCTGGTGGGCACGAGGCATACGCTCAGGTCGCGGGCTTGGCGCCGAAACAGGCGCAGCGCAAGATCGTCGAACTGCTGCAGGCATCGGGCGAGATGTTGGGCGAGGCGCGCCCGATCAGTCACCCGGTCAAGTTCTACGAGCGCGGCTCGCGTCCGCTCGAGATCGTCGCGACACGCCAGTGGTACATCCGCAACGGCGGCCGCGACGACGACCTGCGCAACGCGCTGCTCAAACGCGGCGAACAGTTGAACTGGCACCCCGCGTACATGCAGAACCGCTACCAGAACTGGGTCGGCGGTCTCAACGGCGATTGGCTGATCAGCCGGCAGCGCTACTTCGGCGTGCCGATCCCGCTGTGGTATCGGCTCGACGACGAGGGAAACCCGTTGTACGACGAGATCCTCACGCCCGATCACGCGCGGTTGCCCATCGATCCCTCGACCAGCTTCCCCACCGGATTCACCGAAGACCAGCGCGGCAAGCCCGGCGGGTTCATCGGCGATCCCGATGTCATGGACACCTGGGCGACATCGTCGCTGACTCCCCACATCGCAGGCGGCTGGGTCGACGACCCCGATCTGTTCGCCCGCGTGTTCCCCATGGACATGCGGCCACAGGGCCACGACATCATCCGCACATGGCTGTTCGGCAGCGTGGTGCGCAGTCACCACGAGCACGGCTGCCTCCCGTGGACCGATGCGGCCATTTCCGGCTGGATACTCGACCCCGACCGCAAGAAGATGTCGAAGAGCAAGGGCAACGTCGTGACGCCCATCAACCTCCTCGAAGATTTCGGCACCGACGCCGTGCGTTACTGGGCGGCATCCGGACGACCGGGTGTCGACACCGCCTTCGACGAAGGCCAGATGAAGATCGGTCGCAAGTTGGGGACCAAGCTGCTCAATGTCTCGAAGTTCGTGCTCGGCTTCGACGGGCCGCCAGCCGACGTCGTGCCCGCGGCGCCACTCGATCGGGCGATGCTGGCCCGACTTGCCGACGTCATCAACGAAGCGACGAGAGCGCTCGAAGAGTTCGACTACGCCCGCGCTTTGGAGCGCACCGAAGCGTTCTTCTGGTGGTTCTGCGACGACTACGTCGAGTTGGTCAAGGGCCGCGCCTACGGCACGCAAGGCGACGATGCCGCGCGCTCTGCCCGCGCCGCACTTCGCCAATCGCTCGATGTCGTCCTGCGCCTGTTCGCACCCTACCTGCCGTTCGTGACCGAAGAGGTCTGGGGTTGGTGGCGCGAGGGCTCCGTTCACGCCGCATCCTGGCCCGAGCCCGCAGAACTGCCGGCGACCGGCGATGCGACGTGGCTCGTGCCGGTCAGCGAGGTGCTCGCCGCGGTTCGACGAGCGAAGACCGAGGCGAAGCTCAGCCAGCGAGCGACGGTCGACGAGTTGATCGTCGATGGTCCCCGGGCGGCATTGGCGGCCGTCGAGGGGTGCCGAACCGACTTGGCCGAGGCGGGAGGAATCTCCCAGTTCACGCTGTCGGAGGCGAACGCACTCGTGACCGTCGTGCGGTTGACCCCCTCGACGGATGTAATACCTGCCCAGTAGCCTGCTCGACGTGAAGTCGAGGGTTCGAGTTGTAGCGCTGCTCGTAGGTGTGGCCGCGCTTTGGGTGGGCGCGATGGGCGCGCCCTCATCCGCGTCGGCCCGCACTCCGGCAACTACCACCACCATCGCCGGCGACGGGGGCGCTGTCGACGCGCCGCTTGCCAGCCAGGTAGCCGCAGCGGATGCGCCGATTCCTGCGGACCGTGGCACCAGCGTTCAAGAGACGCCCACGCTTCCACCACCGCCGACGGAGGCGCCCACTACAACGGTGCAGGCAGCACCGCCCGACACTGGTGTGCCGTACATGTCAGGCACTGGCAGGCGCGTCGTGTACTCCAAGAACCAGATGCGGGTGTGGATCGTCGATGGCAACAACGTCACGGTGCGCACGTACCGGGTATCCGGACGCTTCGGCCAGCCCAACCCGGGCACCTACCAGGTGTTCTCGCGGTCCAGCTACACCTGCAACATCGACCACCCAAACATTTGCATGAGGTTCATGGTTCGGTTCGCGCACGGCCCGAAAGGCGACAACATCGGCTTCCACGAGATCCCGAAGCAGAACGGCGTACCCATCCAATCCGATGCTCAGCTCGGCCAGGCGCTGTCGGGCGGATGCGTCCGCCAAGCCACCGCCGACGCGGAGTACATGTGGGCGTTCGCCGGTCTTGGTACGACGGTGGTTGTCACCGACTAGGGGTTGTCACCCGGCGTGCTTCGCCGAGGATGGCGACGAGACGACATTTGTGAATGTCGGAGGGGCTGGAGGCGGGCTCAACTCTCCTTCGCGGAATGCAGCCAATGCGAGCCTGTGCCACGCGCGACGCACCACGTCGCGTTTGCCAGGGATCGTCGGGGCGGAGACCCGATAGACCAACCGGTCGTCGCGGACCTCGTTGACGCCGACCACCGTTGGTTCGGCGATCAGCATCGGGCCGACCGTCGGGAGTTCGCGGAGCTGGTGCGCCAAGCGTGTGACGACCTCCTCGACCATCTCGAGGTCGCTGTCGCGTGCGACATCCAGATCCAACAGGGCGATCGACGACTTCGACAGGTTGGCCACACACAGGACGTTGCCGTGCGCAACATGCCACACCTTGCCCTCGCTATCGCGGAGCCGCACACTGCGCAACGTGATGCGCTCGACCTCGCCGGCGGCATAGCCGAGGTCGACGCTGTCGCCGACGCCGTACTGATCCTCGGCGAGCACGAACAGCCCGGCGATCACATCCCGGATCAGGGTCTGCGCACCGAACGCAATGGCACCGCCGATCACGGTCGCAGTCGCGATCACGCCGCCGATGTTGACGCCCAGCTCGCTGATGATCGTGATGACCGCAGTGCCCCACACGACACCGACGACTGCAGAGCGCAGCGCCGACGACAGCGCTCGTTGTCTGGCGTCGGCGCGCGAGCGATCGGTGCCAGGTAACCCGAGAGTTCGGCGGAGCAACCGGCTCACGACCGAGCGCAGCACGATGGCAACGACGATCGCGACAATGACAATCGCCAGGATTCGCAGTGGTGTGAGCAGGTGCAGATCGTCGAGTCGGTCGATCCACGAAGGCCGAGACGTTGGCACGACCCGACCATAGTCAAGGCCGGCTATGGCCGCTCCCCATCTCGCGACCGACCCCGCTAACCTGAACGATTCATGGCCGAAGCGGAACCGTCTGATCACCCTTCGTTCCGTGGCCATCACACCGCAGGGCAGCGGCTCGTACTGGTTCTCAATTGCCTCATCGTCGTGTTGTGCTTCGCCGGGGCGGTCGGCCTGTTGATCGGTAAGAGTGCCGGCGAGAAGGGCCGCAAGGTCCAGATCAACACGCCGTCGGATCCGAACACCGCGAGCAGGAACCAGCCCGACGTCACCGCCGCACCGGGACAGACGCTGCCAGTCGACACCGGTACAGCAGACACGTTCCCCGAGGCCGACCCCACGGCAATGAACTTCCTCGTCACCGGCGCGGACAACTCGACCGACAAGAGCTGCGTCTCCCTGCAGGACAAGGGCGCCCGGAGCGGCGAACGCAGCGACACGATCATGGTCATCAGACTCGACCCGTCGACCAAGCGCTCTGCAGTGTTGTCGTTCCCTCGCGATCTGTGGGTCAAGATCCCCGGCCACGGCACGCAGCGGATCAACGGCGCGTACCGTCGCGATGACCCGTCGTTGCTGATCGAGACGATCAAGTCCGAGTTCGACCTCGACATCGACCACTTCATCCAGATCGACTTTTGTGCGTTCCAGCGACTCGTCAAGGGCATCGGCGGTGTCAGCGTGCCGCTGCCGTTCCCCGTGCGTGATGACGCGACTGGATTGAACATCCTCGAAGCCGGCTGCCACAGCTTCGATGGCGACGAGGCATTGAAGTACGTACGCTCGAGACACTTCGAGTATGAGGACGCGAACGGCGACTGGCACGAAGATCCATCGTCCGACCTCGGCCGGATCGCCCGTCAGCAGGACTTCCTGCGGCGCACCCTGACCGCGGCGTTGAAGCAGAACGTGCTGAAGCCGAAAATCATCACCAGCCTCTACGCGTCGTATCGCGACGACCTGGTCATCGATACCGGAATGACGATCGACAAGATGATCGAGTTCGTCGGCGTCGTGCGCATGGTGACGGCGTCTGAAATTCGCACGTACCAGATCGAGGCGACGGGCGCGAAGAAGAGCGGAGCATCGGTCCTGGTGTGGAACAAGGGCTCGGAGAACATGCAGGCGATCCTCAACATCTTCCGCGGGCTCGCACCATTGGCCGACGCGCCCGAGCAGCAGTTCGCCGACACCACCACGACGTCGACACTGCCGCGCACGCCGACCACGGTGAAATCCGCGGGCACGACGGTGGCGCCTTCCACCACCGCAGTGACCGGCACAACCGTTGCCACCGGCAACGCCCCGCTGTCGAACGCTCCAGCGACGGCGATCGTTCCGGACGCGACCACCGAGTGCTGAGCGCGTGAACGGTCGATTGAGCAGTCAGCGCTCGAGCACGGTTGCCAACGCTTCAGCCGCCTGAAAGGGACCAGCCACCGTGGCGAGGCGGGCACCACAATCGTGCGCAAGCCTCATCGCTTCATCGCAGTCCTGCGCTGGCGCGATGATCACGAGTTCGCTCAGCGCGGCGGCCGCCGAGCGCACATCGCCCTCGACCGTCGCGCGACAATCACTGAGCAGGATCACGATCTTGCGCGCCGCCTTGCTGCGACCCAATTGCTCGCCGGCTGCCCGTAACGCTCCGGCCAAGTCGGTGGTGCCGTGCCCGCGCAATGTCAGCACATCGGTGACGACAAGCTCGGTGGCCTTGTCGGCACCCTGACTCTTCACCGCTACCACGTCCTTGCCGAACGCAAGCACGCTGTAGCTCGCAGAGTTGCGGATTGCAACGGCTGCCGCGGTGATCGCCGCCGTCGCGAGTGGCTGACCGCCCATCGATCCACTGCGGTCGACCAACAGGCACAGCGCAGTATCGGGAGTGCTCCACGACCTGACCCGCAAGCGCTCGAAGTCGACTGCGGCACGCGCCGCCGCGGCCTCCGCGATCACATCGAAGCTGGCGTCGAGATCCAGGTCTCCGCCATCGGGTCTGTACGGCTGCGCGGTGATCTTGCCAATGCCGCGCCGCGCTGACGGGCCCCGTCGCGCGAGGTCCAGGAACAAGCGAACGGCCAAGCGCCGCGCGCTCTCGCGCAGGCTTTGATCGGTTGCTGCCGCGAGGTCGGCGAGCAGCGCCAGCATCTCGTCGGGATCTTCGTGCACCGCCTCCTCTACGGCGGCGTCGTCGAGTTGACCGACCTCCGGCGACACCTGTTGGAACCGTGGGTTGCGATCGAGCTCGCGTCGCGATGTCGTACGTTTGCGGGCCTCGGTGATCGCCGCTTCGGCGTCGGCGCCTTCGCGGGTTAGCGGGTTTGGCGCGTCGCCCCGGTCGGGGCTGAGACTTTTCCCGAGGACTCCGCTGCGTGCTCGCCGAACACCCGCTGCCACAGCTCGACAACGATCGATTCGGCATTGCGCGACAACCCCTCGCGCAGCCGCAATCGGCCGGACAACGCAACGATGGCGCTGTCGAGTCCGACGTCGAACGATGTGGCCGACGAATGGCGCAACGGTGCCAACGTGGCAGCGACCGCGGCGATGTCGATTGCTCCACGCACCGACGAGCCGATGCGCACGTCTGGGTGCGAGCGCGTCAGGCGCACCACCTCGACCACCTGTGCCAACCAATCCAGGTCGGGTGTCGGCTCGACCAACCTGGCGACGATTGTCTCCTCGTCGAGGGCAGACTGGTAGTCGACCGACAGCCGGCACACGCGGTCGTACACCGCGCTGCTGATGCGCGCCGTGCCGATCGCGTCGAATGGATTCATCGCCGCAACCAAGCGAAAGCCCGGTTCGGCGACCACCCTTCCGAGTCGTGGCACGTGCAGCTCGCGCTCGCTCATGACCGTGATGAGCACGTTCAGCGTCTCCTCGGGAATGCGGTTGATCTCCTCGATGTAGAGCAGTGATCCATCGCGCATCGCTGAGACGAGCGGTCCGTCGACGAACACATCGGGGTCGTAGCCATCGGCCAGCACCCTGG
>JBDTWJ010000168.1:0-7480 GCA_040006755.1 Ilumatobacteraceae bacterium
ATATGCGTCGCCGTTGCGTCGGCTTGCGTTGCCAGGATGACGCTGCGCCCGGCCACCACTTCCTGCGGCAACTCGATGGCATCGGCACCGACGTTGGCCACCACCAGCACCCCATTACGCTCGAAGGCGAGGCATTCGGGCAGATCGATGTCGACCCATTTGAGGTCGCCGGACAACAACCGCCGGTGGGCAAGCAACGTGCGATACCACACCAGCATCGAATTCCGATCGGCTGCCTCCCGCTCGACGGAATGCTCGCCCCAACCCGAGGGCTGCGGGAGCCATGGCGACGCCGGATCGGCGGCCGACGAGAATCCGTACGAGGTGGCGGGATCGTTGGTCCACGGAAGCGGCACACGACATCCATCGCGTCCGAGCTCTCGGCCGTTGGTGCGGATGAACAGCGGATCCTGCCGCGCCTCTGCCGGCATGTCGAGGTACTCCTCGAGACCCATCTCCTCGCCCTGGAAGAGGTACAGCGCACCGGGAAGGGCCGCTGCCAAGGTGATGGCTTCACGGGCTCGGCGCCGACCGAGCTCGAGATCGATTGGCGCGTCGACGTAGACCAAGTTGTTGCCGGTCCACGCTGCCGGGTCGTTGGCATTCAGCCGACCGAGGCGGGTGACAATGCGTTGCGTGTCGTGGTTGTTCATCGTCCACGCTGGGTATCCGCCGACGGACTCGAGCATGTCGAGAGAACCGGCAATGGCGTCGCGCATCGGCTTTGCCTGCCAGGTGATCAGCATCAGCTCGAACGCGAAGTTCTGGTGGAACTCGTCGCCCTGCAGGAACGAGCGGGTGACTTCAGGCGTGCCATACGACTCGCTGATGGTGACCAGGTGCCTGCCGGGATGGTCGACCTCGTATTGATCGATCAGCGCGCGCCAGTGCTTCCACACGTCGTGGGCGGTCGGGTAGAAGTGCCCGTAGATGTTGTAGCCCCACGCCTGCGCATCGGTGAGCCCAGGGGGTGCTGGAGGCGCGTCGGGCATGTCGGGGTGCTTGCCCAGCACGGGCACGGCATCGACACGGATGCCCTCGACGCCACGGTCGAACCAGAAGGTGAGCATTCGATCGAAGTGGTCGATGACGTCTTGGTTGTACCAGTTGAAATCGGGCTGGCCCGGCGTGAAGGTGTGCTCGTACCACTGGCCCGGCGTGCCGTCGGCCTCGGTCACCCGCGACCAGGCAGGACCGCCGAAGATCGCCCGCCAATTGTTGGGTGGCTCGTCGCCGTCGGGGCCTTTGCCGTCCATGAACCAGAAGCGGGCGCGCTCGGGTGAGCCGGGTGCGGCCTTCAGCGCCGCCTGGAACAAAGCATGGTCGGAACTGCAGTGGTTGGGCACAATGTCGAGCATGATGCGAATCCCGCGTGCTTTGGCTTCGGCCAACATGCGGTCGAAGTCGGCGAGCGTGCCGTAGTCGGGCTCGATGTCGAAGTAGTCGGCGACGTCGTAGCCGTGATCCGCCTGCGGCGATGGGAAGCACGGGCTCAGCCAGAGGGCGTCGACACCGAGGTCGCGCAGATGGTCGAGATGACTACGGACTCCCTCCAAGTCGCCGATGCCATCGCCGTTGCTGTCGGCGAACGACCGCGGGTAGAGCTGGTAGACGACGGCGTTCTCCCACCACAGATGGTTGGCCGACTCTGGCTCGCTCTGCGCATCGGTCGTCTGCGTTTCTGTCATCGTGATCCCTTTCGCTTGACTGCTGCCGTGGTTGCCCGAACGACCAGCTCCAATTCCAACATCTCGTTGTTCGGCTGCCGATTGCGCATCGACAGTGCCTCGAGCACCAGGTCTGCGCCTCGCTCGCCCGAATAGATCAATGGCTGGCGCACAGTCGACAGACCCATGAGGCCGGCCAGGTCGATGTCGTCGTAGCCGACCACCGACAACTCGTCGGGGACCTTGATACCCAAGTGAGTTGCCGCTTCGAGGCAGCCTACGGCCTGCACGTCGGACGCCGCCACAATGGCGGTCGGCCGGTCCGGCAACGACAGCAGCTCAATGGCCATCTGCCTCGCCGCAGAGTGCAGGTAGGCGCCGTAACGCACAAGCTCTGCCGGCACATCGAGCCCGGCGTCCGCCATCGTCGCCCTGAACCCCTCTTCGCGGCGAGCGCCGGCGATGAATCCGAAGGCGTTGTGCGGTGGCTCGCTGACGAAGGCGATCCGCGTGTGACCGAGCGACAGCAGGTGCCTGGTGGCCAGCGCACCACCGGCTCGGTCGTCGATGCACACGCTCGGCATGCCGGGGTACGACGAATCGAGCAGCACGGTCGGAAATGGGGTGTTGACCAGTCGGTCGCCTTCGTCGCCGACCAACGGCAACGAGATCACGATAAGACCGTCGAGGACCAAGCTGCGTGGAAGTTCCACGAGTTTGGCGCGGGCCTGGGCGGGCGATTCGACGTTGTGCAACACGACCGCGCAGCCGTGCGGAGCGAGGCGCGAGACGATGCCGCGGATTCGTTGAAACGCGGATTTCTCGTCGAAGAATGGCACGAGTACGGCGACCAGCCGGCCCCCTTTGCCCTGTTCAGCGGGGGATTTTCGTCGCCGGTCGTACCCCAGTTGTTTGGCGGATGCGCGGACCTTGGTGCGAGTCAGATCGCTGACCTTCGGGCTGCCGCTGAACACACGCGACACCGTGCCGATACCAACGCCAGCGTGTACCGCGACTTCAGCCATTGTTGCCACAGTGGAAATCGTAGCTCGCGCGTTCCACCTCCTCAGCCAATGTAACGAACGTCGGGCCAGCGCTCCTCGTTGCCGCTGCCGTCGGTGAACTCGACCGCAGCGAAACCGTGACGCTCGTAGAACCGACGGCCGCGCCCGTTGGACTGGAAGGCCCACAATTGCAGCTCCCCAGGGTGGCGCTCGCGGGCCAGGCCGATGAACCGATCGCCCAGATCACGTCCCATCCACGACGGATCGATGTACAGGTGGTGTATCCAATTGGAGTCGAGCATCATCTGCCCCACCACCACTGTGTCGAGGTCTGCGACCCAGACCTCCATCGTGGGAATCGCCACACCGGCCATCCATGTTGCGATATCCGCTTCGGTGTGCGGTTCCGGCACTTCCTCCATCGCGAACGCCTTCGAACGCACATAGACGTGAGCACATGCGCCAGCGTCGTCGCGGACCGCCCGGCGAATGGTCGGCTGGCCCGGTTGCAGGAAGCGCAGTATCCCCTCCAGGCCCGGCTCGCCGAGTTTGATCGCATCCGACCACCTCAACCACCGCGCGTCCTGGCTCTCACCCTCAGACGGCGTCGGGTCGACAGGCGGGGCCGCGAACTGGTAGCGGACATCGAGGTGTGTATGGCCGCGCGGCCCGGGATGCACATCGACATGAAGTAATTCCGACGGGTCGCTCACGGCCTCGACGGTCAGACCTGTCTCCTCCTTGGTCTCGCGGACGGCCGCCTGCCAAGGAGTCTCACCGTTGTCGATGTGGCCGCCGGGTTGCACCCAGATGCCCAGCTTCTTGTGGAGGTGCAGCACCACGCCGCGTCCGCTCGTGACGATGGCCGACGCCGTGACGTGGATCGGCGAACCGTGTTCGTCGAGCGGTCGTTCCAGCGTGTCGAACAGCGCCAGGAACGTCCGGATCGAATCTCGCTCATGTGCGTCGACCGGGCGGCGCGCCGCCACCGAATCTCGCAATACCTCGCGGTTCATCGAATCTTTCAAATCCGTCCTTCAGCTGGGGCATTGCCTGCCGATAACTCCTTCGTAGGGAATGGATGTACGGGAATCTCACCGACAATCACGAGGCGGAAGATAGGACCAATGGAACCCGATGCACAACTGGCACCACGTGTGCTCTTGGCAGTGAGTGACGCCCTGTTGCGCCGCGTTGCCTCGGCTGCGTTGAGGTCTCGGGGCTTCTCGGTCAGCGCCACAACAGAAGGACCAGCAGCATTGACGCTGGCCACCTCATTCTGCCCCGACGTCGTCATGGTCGATCTGCAGCTGCCAAGCCCGCACGGCGGCAGCTTGTTCGACACCATGCGCGAGCTCACGGACTCGTATGTTGTCGGCATCGCTCCCCCCGATGCCGACAACATGCGTATCCGTGCTCTGCGCGCGGGCGCAGACGACGTGGTCTCCACTCCGGTGAACCCGGACGAACTAGCAGCGCGTTGTCAAGCACTGTTGCGGCGGCCGAGGCAGCTGCACAGCGGATGGGATCCGATCCACGCTTCCGTCATCACGCTCGGTCCACTGACCGTCGATGTCGGCCGCAAGGAGATCCGGGTTCGCAACCACGACATTCCCGTCACCCGTATCGAGTTCGCATTGTTCGAGCAGCTGTGCCGCCGTCCCTCGGAGGTTTGCGCACGCACGCAACTGCTCGAAGAGGTGTGGGGCCCCAACTGGGTGGGCGACACGCATGTGGTCGACGTTCACCTGTCGAACCTGCGGCGCAAGCTGCAGCTGCGAGCACCCGAACTGCGTTTCATCCACACCGTTCGCGGCGTCGGATTCCGGTTGAGCAACGATGTACTTCGTCCCGAAGTCGATCGTCGCGAACTCGTACCTGCCTGAACTCCTCGACATAGCCCGGGACCTAGCCTGACGGAATCATCGAGCCCGTCCAGATCCCGTCGCCGTGCCTGGTCGTGTTGATCGGGCCGATTGCATCCGGCAAGTCGTCGTGGGCCGCTAAGCACTTTGCGCCAAACCAGATCGTGTCGAGCGACGCCCTGCGCGCCGTGGTCGGTGAGACCGAGCACGACCTACGCGCATCGGCCGATGCGTTCGCAGTGCTCGACCAGATCATTGCCAGCCGATTGCGCCGGCGGCTGACGACAGTGATCGACACGCTCGGATTCGACGCGAACCGGCGCGCCGCATGGAGAGAGTCGGCGCGCGCTGCGGGTATGCCTTGCACTGCCGTGGTGTTCGACACGCCCACTGCCGAGTGCCGCCGCCGCAACGCCGCTCGATCGACGCCGGTGGCTGCCGATGTTGTGGGCAACCAACTGCACCGGTGGTCGGCGATCCATTCATCGGTGCTTGCAGAGCCCTGGTCCGAAGTGCTCACGCCCGAACCGGTTGTCGTGGTTCCTGCCGCGCTGGCGACACGACGTCGTTCGACCGATGACAGGCCGGCAGCAGTTGCGTCACCGGAGACCGCTGTCAACGTTGGCCTGCATCTGTCCAGCTTCGATTGGCCGGGTGGACGCGAGCGGCTCGGTTCGCAGCTCCGTTCCATCGCTGCCGATGCCGAGGAGGCCGGCGTCGACCGCATCTGGATGATGGATCACCTTCGTCAGATCCCGCAGGTCGGTGCGGCATGGGCCGACATCCTCGAGCCGTACACAGCGTTGGCCTGGCTCGCCGCGGCAACCTCGCGGGTGCGGCTCGGCGTGCTCGTGTCGCCGGCGTTCCGTCACCAACCGGTGGTGCTTGCCAAACAGATTGCAACTCTCGATGTGCTGTCCGGGGGCCGAGTCATGTGCGGGCTGGGCGTCGGTTGGTTCGCACAGGAATATGCCGCAGCTGGGATCGACTTCCCGTCCACCAATCGCCGCTATGCGCATCTCGAAGACATGTTGCAGGCATTGCCGTTACTTTGGGGAAAGGGATCGCCATCATTCGACGGCACGACGGTGAGGCTCACCGAAGCGCTGAGCTACCCACGACCGATCCAGGAGCGCGTGCCGATCGTCGTCGGTGGTTCCGGTGAACGTCGTACGTTGCAGCTTGCCGCGAGGTATGCCGATGGGTGCAACCTGTTCGGCGAGCCGGACGTGGTTGCGCGGAAGGTGGCTGTGCTCACTCGGCATTGCAACGAGGTCGACCGCGACGTCAGTGAGATCGACGTGTCGCACCTGTCGACCGTGTTGATCGGACGCAATCGCGAAGGGGTGTCATCGGCGATCGAGCGATTTCGACCGAAGCGGATGGGCGCCGAGCGATTCGCAAGCCAAGTCAATGCCGGCACGGTGGCGGACCACTACGAGCGAGCGATGCGCTTGGTCGAGGCGGGGGCGACGTCATTGATTGTTCGCCTCGTCGATGTCGCCGATCCTGGGGCGGTCGAGGGGCTCGGGGATCTGATCCAGCGATTGAAATGAGAAGCTCAGCGGTAGTCGCCGAGCAACCACCACTTCTGATGCTCGAGACAGACGAGCAGCAACGATCCTGAAGCCGTCAACAGCTGGAACCTTGCCGATCGCCGCGCCCTGGTTGCGTCCCACCAGCGTTCTTCCAGCGGCCACGGGCCTGCCCACGCCACGACGGACTCGGGTGGCGCGTGATTGCTCTCCATGCCGCGTTGCACGGTTGCCGGTGCAGCGCTGATGGCTCCCCTGCCGGTCACCAGCACCGGCCGACCTTGACTGTCTCGTACGTCGATTGCCAATGGCTCGGCGTGCACAACGGCCGGCGACGGGCTGGGAAGGCTGCCTGGCCATGGTCCCTCGGATACTACGAGACGCTGGGCAGGCTCTGCCAGGTCGGCGGTGACCGCTGGCACCCAGGTAAACGCGTCGCCGGGAAGCCTGCCACCCGATGCGGCGGGCACCAACACGCGCTCTGCCCCCGCCAAAGTGGCAAGCCGGGCAACGGCTCGCACCGCCCACTCGTCGGCCTGCGTTCGCCCGCCCCAAAGGCCCAGTTGCACGCCATCGTCACTTCGGACCTCGACAGGCTCCAACCGCAACATGGTGACACCGGCTGAGAGTGCGGCGCTGTTGACCCAGGCATCGAGCTGCCATCGGGCACGCTCCACCATTGCTGCTGCCGACAGGCCGGTCGAGCGATACCACATCCGTTCGTTGCGTTCGCTGTGATCGGTCTCTGCGGTGATGATCAAGCGTGTACAAACCTTGCCGTCGGCGCCAAGCGCACTGGTGAGCTGATCTGCGAGTTGCCGGGCAATGAACACCAACGTATCGACATGATTGGCTGGGTCGTCGAGGACCTGCACGGCGACCAATCCGCTCGGTGGTTCGACCGTATCGGGTGGACGGTCATCGCCGCCGCTGGCAATGCGATGTGCAAATTCGCCGAGCCTGCCGAACCGCGCCAGCACATCGGCGATCGACAGCGAGGCGAGCTGACCCAGCCGACCGACGCCGAGCCGCTTCAACAGCTCGACGAAGTCGTCGTCGAGGCCAGCCACCGCGGCCAGCAACTGCACCGGCAATGGCGCCAGAAAGTCGGCCGTCGCCTCGACGCCGCTCGGCACGATCACCGCACTGCCGCGTGCTGCTGCCTGCCTGGCTGCGATTGCCGCGGCAAACCGGCCGTCGGCGATGCCCATCCCGAATCCGCCCACTGCCGCCAGCGCCGGGCAGGTCGCCGGAGTTGCCGCTTTGCCCGCTTTGCCCGCTTTGCCCGCTTTGCCCGCTTTGCCCGCCCTGCCTCCTGTTTCGTCCCCTCGTGAATCGTCCGTGACGAAACTCAACCCAGGGCTGGCGGGCGGTTCGTCGGCACCGGCGAGGACGCTGGTGGCGAGGGC
>JBDTWJ010000169.1:0-7357 GCA_040006755.1 Ilumatobacteraceae bacterium
TGTCCTGCTCGAGAACGTGACCGAGAGCTTCGTGCTGTTCTATTCCTACATATGGGTGCTGCTGATCGCCGCGTCTTTCGCGCCAGTTCTCTCGGTGCGAAGTCCCGATCAGGAATCCGTGGCCGAGGAAGCGATTTCGTCAAGCAGCCTATGAGGCGGCAGCACGCTCCTCAGCTCCATCTCCTGATCAACGTCACCGTTCAACAACCGCAGGAAGTGGTCGAGCTGGAGCTGTAGCGGCTCTCCGGTGTAACGGATGACCGGAATCTCGATGATCGTTTGTTGGCTGTATCCAGCTGACTCGTCAAAGGCAGCGCCGTCCACATGCCGATATATCGTGATCGACTGGCGAAGCAGGTCGACGTCGATCAATCGGTTTCGCTCGGCGATGCTGAGCGAGCGCACCTTGTGTTGCGACGTGCGCGACGCAGAGAGCACTGCAATTCGTCCAGATGTGAACTTGAGTGATGCCTCGGCAACGTCCTCTGCTCCGATCTCGCTCGTCGGCGCGAAGTACCCGAAGTGCCCGTGCGCGCTCGACGGATAGTCCCCGGTGAGTCGAAGCACAAGGTCGAGGTCATGTATCAAAAGGTCAGAGCCAACCCCCGTCGCGATACGGCCCGAGTACGGCGAATGACGCATCGTTGCGATGCGAAGAGGCTCGTCGGCGATCTCTGCAGCAGTTCGTACCGCTGGATTGAATCGCTCGAGCAAGCCGCACATCAGCGGCACCCCGCGGCGAGATGCACTCTCGACGATCGCGGATGTGTGTGAAAAAACGTCGGCCAAGGGCTTTTCGAGTAACAGTGGAGTGCCATTGTCGATGACCGCATTCGCGAGGTCGAAGTGATATTGCGTGGGAGCGGCGACAATCACTGCGTCTACCGAACCGAGGTCTGGTTCTGGGATCCATTTGGTGCCGAATCGCTCTGCAACACGCTGACCAGCGTCGGAATTCGGGTCACTCACCCATCCGAGTTCGGCTCCGGGGTGGCCGGCGACGACTCGTGCGTGAAGTGCACCCATGGACCCGACGCCGACAACCCCGATTCGTACTGTCACGTCAGCCCTCCATCAAGTCAGAGACAGTGGACACGATTCTGTCAATGTCCGCATTGGTCAAGAACTGGTGCACGGGCAGCGACACACACCGTTGGATCACATCGGTCGCTACAGGGAAGCTGTCAACGATCACCTGCGGATGATCGAGATAGCACTCGTAGTCGAACACCAGCTTCGGGTAGTAGATGCCGCACCCGACGCCGGCGGCCCCTAGTTCGTCGATGAGCTTGTCGCGCGTCAACCGCGCACCGTCCTCGATCAAGATCGTGTACTGGTGCCAGACGTGGTGTCGACCCGGAAGAGCTGCAGGCGTCGTGATTCCCGGCACCTGTAACAGGCCCTCACTGAGAGCCGCAGCGTTTCGCTGGCGAGTGGCGACATTGGCCTCGTAGGTGCGCAGTTGAGGGACGCAGACGGCAGCTTGAAGGTCAGTGAGCCGATAGTTGTTGCCGGCCATCTCGTACTGATATCGCTGCCGCATGCCTTGATTGCGCAGCACGCGCAGGCGGTCCGCCATGACGTCGTCGTTGGTCGATATCAGTCCGCCTTCGGCAGACGTGATGTTCTTTGTTGCATAGAGCGAGAAACACCCGATGCCCCACGTCCCCGCAGCACGACCGTTGATATTCGCAGCGTGTGCCTGTGCGGCATCTTCGATCAGATGGAGATCGTGCTCGGTCGCCAAGGTGGAGATCGAATCCATATCAGCGCACTGCCCGTACAGGTGCACCGGAAGGAGCACCTTCGTTCGCGGGGTGATCGCAGCAGCCATCGCTTGGGGGTCCACATTGAAGTCGGTGTAGCCGATGTCGGCAAAGCGAGCCGTCGCGCCGGCGGCGATTATGGCGTTGAGCGTGGCAACAAAGGTGAAAGGACTGGTGATGACCTCGTCCCCCGGCTCGAGGTCGAGCACGTTGACCGCGGCAATGAGCGCCGTTGTGCCGTTGTTGACAGCCACCACGTGCTTGACGCCAGACAGAGAAGCGAACTCGTCTTCGAGTCGCTTGACGACGGGCCCCTGGGCGATCACGCCGCTACGAAGGACCTCGAGCACCATCGATTCGACATCCGGACCGAGCCTGACGGTGGAAATTGGGATGTTGGGTTCTGACACAGGTTGGAGAGGTTACCCGTCGAGCGATGAGGACGCCCCGACAAGCCTTCACGCACGGGACGGGTCCTCGCTAGGGCAACCCCGGCACGAGCCAGACAAACTGTGACTCGACGTTGTATCCGCTGTATTGGACGCGTCCCAACAGGGTCGCCCCGTTCACGTCGAGCCACGCTGGGCGTTCTATAGATCGTCGTCCAGAAGGCGCCTCGATCAGCAAGAACTGATCCGATAAGCACGGTGAGCCGCTGAGAACGAAGTCTGCGAACTGATTCGACCCTGGATACCCTCCAACGACCCAGGGCACATCGGCCGGCTTGGCGCCGAGAGCGATGGCCGACAACGGCGTTCCGCCAGCGAGATCGACGAGACAACGTCGGGCACTCTGCGGTGCTCGGGCGCCGATGGCCTGCAGTTCGCGAATGTACCTTGCTGTCTCCGGGTGGACATCGATCGCTCCGAAGGAGCCGAGGTCCACCCGTTGATTCTCAGCATGCAGTGTGTCGTTGAGACGATACGGTTCGTGAATTGCCCGATCGAGCACGGTGTTCGAAGCAATGCCTCCGACGACGAAGAACAGAGCGATGGGCAGCGCCACTAGCGCCAGTCGCCAGCCACGGGAGTTCGTGTTCTCGCGAAGCAGCTCCGTTTGAGACGAGATCATCACGATACCGTGTACAAGAAGGCCGAGTCCGAGGACGCCAATGGTCAGGACAACCTGCCGGACAAGACCATTTCCACTCCCGGCAGCAGCACCGACTGCCATGAGCGAGATGAGTGGTCCCAACACAGATCTGCGGGATCGCGCACGGGAGTTGGCGGTGGCCCACAAAGTCATCATGGATGCCAGGCGGATCCACCACCACCCGATCGAGTCGCCGCTCACCTCGACTTCGGGAAAGGTACGTAGAAAGACGATCGCGGTTACGACTGATCCAATGGTTGTAATTGCCAATCGCCATTCCGCGCGACGTATCACCCTCCAGAGGAGCAAAATGATGATGGCGCCTAACGAATACTTGAGGAACCACGGGCCATACACCTGCTTCATCTCGGTGAGCTCCCACAACGACTCGGGAGTATGGCTGCCGAGCAGGTTGCCGGCGTGGATCCCCCGCGAGAGACGTCGCGCAATCGCGAGGGGCGACCCAGTCAAGACAACGAACAGCACAGCTCCTGCGAGGAATCCAGCTGCCAGGCTCCATAGACGACTCACCAACCACTTGGCACCACGTATTAGTACGAGCGTTCCAATTGAAAGAACCCCGATCACAACGAACGCTGGTGCCTTGACGACGATCCCGAGACACAACGAGAGAGCGAGCAGCGCCTCCATGGGCACGCGCCTGCGCAGGCGTTCGACATCAACGGGTGGATCCTCGATAGCGAGACATGCCGTCATAGCTGCGATGAGCAACGTCAGGACGAGAACGACGAGGTTGTACCCGGGCGTCGGAATCCAGTTGGTGTAGAACGCGAATGACAAGGAGGCCAAGCACGCGGCGATGAAGGCTGTGACCAAGGGCCGAGATCGAGCGAACAGCGTCGAGCACGTGCTGCTGCACAAGCGGGCTACGACGGCCAGTGTTCCGATCAGAACTAGAACGCCGGCGATACGAAAACGAGCAATCGAATCGTTGCTTAGCCACCAAATCGGAGCGAGCAAGCTGTCGAAACCTGACGCCGCCGAACTCGACGAGTGTGGGAACTCGACCGACAGTAGGTAGTAGGACTCGTCAGATGCGTCTAGTCCACGGCCACTGTTGGCTACGACTTCGAAGATCCACTTCAGCGCCACAACGGCGCAGACCAAGGTGACGGCGAGCGCAATACATCCGAGAGGCGTCCTCGGGAATCGGTGACGGTCATGCAGCATCGTCCGCAACGGTGCTCCCATCGACGTCACGCTACAGCGCGACTCTCCGCGCACACCGGAGCTCTTCGTCGGATCGCTAATCCAACGGCGGCCAGTATCGTCGCCGTATGTCCATTCGACACAGGGTCCTCGGCCATCCGCGAGGTTACGCGGCGTTTCGACGGCTGCTTCGAGCCGAATCGGCGACTCGGACGATCATCACCGATCACATCCGATGCAAGCCAGGCGACCGAGTGCTGGATCTCGGATGTGGCAACGGCGAACTGGCTAACTACCTGCCTGGAGTCGAGTACGTAGGCGTCGACCACAATCCGAAGTACATCGCGTCTGCTCGGGGACCTCGAACCAGCGCCGCACATGTCGAGTTTCTCGAGGCCGACCTGGCCGACCTCGGCTCACTGACCCTTGAGAACTTCGACGTGGTCGTTGCATTGGGCGTGCTCCATCATCTTTCAACGCCCGTCGCCTCGGCGACCGTGGCGAATGCGTACGACTTGCTGAACGACGAGGGAAGGTTGGTAACACTCGATCCCACATTTCACCCAGAGCAACGCTCCATCACACGAATACTCATGGCAATGGACCGCGGCTTATACGTACGACACCCCGAGGACTACGAGCGGCTCATTCGAGCTTCGTTTCCTGACCTGCGCACGACCATCAGATCCGACCTCGTTCCGTTTCCATATACGCACTGCATCATCGAGGCATCAAAGCCGAAGCGCGATATACCGGCGATCACATCCTGAGCACGGTCCTTGAGTCGTCGTCACTCTTGTCGCCGTCGAATGGTGTAACGGACTGGGGAAACGAATGCTGGAGGTAGCCGACGAAGAAGGTTGCCCAAGCGAAGCCGTTGCGACGTCCGGGCGAGAAAGCGAATCACACTGCCGTGTCGTTTCCCGAACTCCGGGTCAGTCAGTGTTCGCCCGAGCGAGTCCCACAGAACCCCTTCCTTGAACTCGACGTCGAGTTCTCGCGAGGCGCACCATCCGCGGATCTGCCTAGCAGTGATCCAGTTCAAGGAGATCCACACCGAGGACCGGCTGACAGCCGCGGGCAGCAGTCGCGCGGTCGAGCCTGGTCGCCCGGGTATCAGCGGCAGACCGAAGTGAGGTTCGTAGGGAAAGGTGTAGTTCGGGTGCATGTGCACCATCGTCCCGTTCGGTGCGAGAACAGAAAGCGCCGCTTCGAGCGCCAAGCGCCAATCGGTCACGTGCTCGAGGACGTTCAGGGAAAATATGAGATCGAAGTTCTGTCCGATATCCGGGCTCAACGCCTCGGCGACCATATCCAGTTGAGGTGGCCGTGCGAGAGCGCCGGCGAGGCATGACCTCGCAACGGCGATGAACTCGAAACCGGATCCGGCAGGTTCGAGTTCGGTGATGTCGACTCCGAGATCCGCGAGGAACGCGGAGAAGAGGCCGATGCCGCTACCCAATTCGAGCACCCTCAAACCGGGTCGCAAGAACGGTCCGACGACTCGACGAGCCACATGCACTTCGCCCACGTAGGTCTCGAGTTGGGCGCGAACTGCGCTGAGTTCGCCGCCGATCTTCAGTTGGATCGCTTTGGCAATGGAGTCCCAGTCCACTAGCCCTACAAAGTCGGCCAGCGCTAGGTCGAGATCAGGATAATTCATCGCGGCTCAAGTCGATCTCACACGTCGGGCGAGTCCGAAACCAGTTCGTCCATACCCGTCTCCGTTGTACAAGAGCCACGTCTCGTCGTTCCACTCGAAGACACACGGGTAGCAGATCATCTCGCCGTCCCAGTCGCCGGAGGTCGGCTCAATACCCATGTTGTCGTCCATTCGCTGCCAGACCAGCCCGTCGCTCGAGGCAGCTCGACCAAGTCGATAGCTCGTGGGGGCGACGTGGCTGCGGTACGAGTACAACATCTCGAGCTGAGGCGATTCTTGGTGAACGCACGGTCTCGAGATTGCGTACTCACCGTCATGGATGAGGTCAAGACAAGGATGTGGATCTCGCACCCATGTCATCCCATCTGAACTTGTCGCACGACGAACCACGTGCTTCATATCATCGGCGGTTGCACCCCACGCGGTATTGGTGCCATACCACATGGTCAACGAATCACCCGCCGAAACGACCCACGGGTACGACAGCGTGAACGGGTCCTCCTCGCTGCGATCCATCACTGGAACTCGGCCGACGCGAACGAATGGATCGTCGGTGCTCGACCTCAACGCCAGACCTATCGAGTTTGCCCACGGCACGGTCACCCGCAGGTTCCATCCCATGTAGTACAACAATTCCGCACCGCGCCAGTGGACGACGGAACCAACGGCGACCCCGCTGTCATCAAACAGGCCGAGTTGGCCCGGTGAGAGCACCGGCTCGTGGTCAACCTCTATGACGCGGAAACCCTGATCTGGTGCGAGGACCACGGAACCGATGTGCGACCGCCCACCCTCATCACGTGCCGAGAAGTAGACGCGAAGAGTGCCGTCCAGATTCCAAGAAACTGTCGGTGTCGAGGCGTGGCTGAGGGCCCACCAGTCTTCCCCCGACGGCACGAAGACTCGGCCGAGCTTCTCCCATCGCACTGTCACATCTCGATCTGATCGCTGGTCTTTTCGAGCTTGACACTCCGCGCCGGGACATAGACGGCGTTGGGCTCCGAGTTTTTGGTCAGGACGGCCCCCGCACCCAGCAACGTGCCACCCGCGACACTCACACCGTGCGCAACCGTCGAGTTGACTCCGAGGAAACTGTGCGAGCCGATCGTGCAGTGTCCGCTGATGACCACGTGACTGCTGACGAACACATGATCCTCGATCACAGAGTGGTGACCGATGTGGTTGCCGGACCACAGGGTCACGTTGTTGCCGATCTGCACGAACGGCTGAACCGTGTTGTCCTCGAAGATGAAGCAGTTCAGCCCTGGTTCGAACTGGCTGCGATACGTGCAGTCTGGACTGACATATGAGAGCAGGCGGTACCCGTGGTTGATTGCTGCGAGATACTTCTGTTCCCTGACGCGGTTCATCGACGAATAGCTGAGAGCAATGAACAGCGCGAACTCAGATGGTGGATGACTGACCGTGAGATCCTCGAACGCCACCACCGGCCTACCTTCGAACCGAGACGGATCAGGCAAATAAGCGCTGTCGACGGTGAAGGCGACGACTTCCGCAACACGATCACGCTCGAAGTAGTAGGCAGCAATTTGAGCGATGTCGCCAGTTCCGAAGATGACCGCCTTCATCGTTCGACCTGGATCGTAAATTCGTAGAGCCCGTATCCGTGATGAAGCCGCACATGGCGTGAATACTTGCGCAGGCA
>JBDTWJ010000170.1:0-7328 GCA_040006755.1 Ilumatobacteraceae bacterium
GCCGTGCGCGAGCGCGTGGCGTTGATCGACCAGACGTCGTTCGCCAAGTTCGAGATCACGGGGCCCGGCGCGCTCGATGCGGTGCAGTGGCTCTCGGTCGCGGATATGGACAAACCTGTGGGCACGGTGACGTACACGCAACTGTGCAACCAGCGCGGCGGCATCGAGTGCGACCTGACGATGACACGTCTCGGTTACGAGCACTGGTACTTGGTCACCGGTTCGGCGTTCGGTGCTCACGACATGGGTTGGATCCGCTCGAACGCACCCGACGACGGCAGTGTGCAGATCCGCGACCTGACGTCGGCCGGTGCCGTGATCAATCTGTGTGGCCCGATGGCCCGCGACGTGTTGCAGGCGGTCAGCGAGGACGACGTCTCCAACGACGCGCTTCGCTACGCCACGGCGCGCGACATCACCATCGGTTCTGCACCCGTGCTGGCGATGCGCATCGGGTATGTCGGCGAACTCGGTTGGGAGTTGCACGTGCCCACCTCGTACGCGGCACATGTCTACGAACTACTGCGTGATTCCGGGTGGGAGTACGGCATCACCAACGTCGGCTATCGCGCCATCGACACATTGCGAATGGAGAAGGGCTACCTGTACTGGTCGACCGACATCACGCCCGACACCAGTCCGTGGGAGGCGGGGCTCGACTGGAGGGTCAACATGCGCAAGGGTGACTTCTGCGGACGCGATGCACTCGAAGCACAGCGCGAAGCAGTGACGCGCAAGCTGTGCACCTTCACGCTCGAGCAGATGGCCTACCCGGTCAGTGGCGAGGCGATCATCGCCGATGGTGAGGTGGTGGGTTTCACGACCAGCGCCAACTTCGGCCACACGATCGGCAAACCGATCGCCTACGGGTACCTGCCGATCGCGCTTGCCGACCGCACCAACTTCGTGATCGAGGTCTACGGCGAGCCGATCCCTGCAACACGTCACGTCGGCGCCCTCTACGATCCGAAGAACGTCAAGCTGAAGTCATGAACGAACTCGATGTGTTCTTGCGGCGAGCGGGGCTGCCTACCGACGTTGCCACGACTCGCCTCGCCGGTCTCACCAATGTCAACCATCTCGTGGAGGTCGGTGACGGCCGATACGTACTGCGCCTTCCCGGTGAGGGCACGAGCGAATACATCAACCGCGTGGACGAGGAGGTGGCGGCCCGATCGGCGGCGACCGCCGGTGTCAACGCCGAGGTGGTCTTCTTCGATGCGGCCGATGGATTGATGGTCACTCGGTACATCGACGGCGCGGCGACGATGACCGCTGAGCGGTTCCGCGACCTCGATGCTGTCGCCCGCGCTGCTCGGGCCTTTCGACAACTGCACACCACCGCCGCGCCGTTCGCTGCCGACTTCAGTTTGTTCCCGATGATCGACGAGTACAAGGCGTTGCTGTCGTCGAAAGGAGCGGCGCTTCCCGCCGGCTACGACGAAGTTCAGAGGCAGGCCGAGACCGTGCGCGCCGCACTAGAGGCCGCACCCGTCGCGCTCGCTCCGTGTCACTGCGACCCTCTGTGCGAGAACTTCCTCGACACCGGTACGCGGATGTTCGTCATCGACTACGAGTACGCCGGCAACAACGATCCGATGTGGGATCTCGGCGATCTCTCCGTTGAAGGAGAGTTCGGCGACGAGCAGGACGATGCGCTGCTGCGCGCGTACTTCGGCGGTGGTCCGCCGGCCGACCAGCGCGGCCGGATGGTGGCGTACAAGGCCTTGTGCGATCTGCTGTGGACCCTGTGGGGCGTGATCCAACACGTCAACGGGAATCCCGCTGAAGACTTCTGGGCATACGCCGTTGGACGTTTCGAGCGGTGCAAGGCGTTGATGTCGAGTACCGGCTTCGACGGCCAGATCGAGGCAATCGCCGGCTAGCGCAGATCAGACCGGCGGGTACGGTGTCGGCGTCGAGTACTTGATCTGGCCGGCATAGGTTCGATCGATTTCGGCTCGTATTTCGCGTGGGGCTTTTCCCTGATCGAGCATGTTCATCACGTCACGCGTGACTCCGAGGCAGACGCCTCAAGTCGGCGCCATCGAGTCGAGCACGACCGTGCCATCGGCGTCGACGCTTTTCACGTAGCAGTCCCGGTTGCTGCGATGTCCAGAGTCTTGGCCGCAGCCGCAGAAGCACGGGATGAATCGCATCAGCTCTCCGTGAGTGATCTGGAACTCGTAGAGACGCTTGACTTCGGGGTCAGCATCGGTCACGAAGCTTGGCCAGTCCACGTTCGCCAGGTTGCCGTTGGGTTCTTCGGCGGCCTGGAACTCGCTGAACTGCGCGGCGAGATCCTCAGTTGCCCCGTCGATGGTAGTAGTGCCTGCAACGTTCGAACCGGACGAGGAACATGAGGCCATAAAGCCCGCGATCGTTGCCGAGCACGCTCCCCATCCAATGATCTCTCTGCGGCTCAGCACAGCCGAATGATACCGAGCGGTTGCGCTATGAGTGTTCGAACTGGGATTCTGCGGCTGTCAGCGGTGCGGCGTCGGTGATTGGAGCCAGCGGGGGCCGAAGCAATGAGCCGGCCGTGGCGTTGAGGCAGGCCTGGGCGGCGCCGGCCACTCAACGGCCGAGCTTCTTCCGGTATCGGCGACCCATGGCCACCACCGTCGCCGGCACGAAGAACGCTCGGGCGGGCAGCGAGACCTCGCCCCATGGACGCTTCTTCAGCGGCGCTCGCCATGCCCGGATGCGGTACACGAAGAACGCAGCCAAGAAACCGTGCAGGATGATTGCCGCCCAGAAGAAGCCCTTCGGTCCGGCCACGATCATCATCCCCGCCGCAGCAAACGGACCGACCATGGCGCCAAGCCCGTACAGGGTGACCAACTGCGAAGCCGCCGCATTGACGTGCCCGGGATCGATCCAGTCGTTGGTGTACGCCCCAGCGATGGAATACAGCGGATAGCTGAAGGCGCCGAGCGTGCCGAACAACAGCAAGGCCATCGGGCTGCTCGATGGGCCGAGCAACAGCAGCACGCCGGCACCGATCGCGCCCAGGCACGCCGCCAGACCGACAACACGGCGATCGATGTCGTCGGATGCAGCAGACACCGGCCAGTGTAACAACATCCCACCGATGTTGGGCGCGGCGACGAACAGGCCGATTCGACCGGTCGACAATCCGACTCGTGTCGCGTAGATCGCCGCCATACCCGTCAGGGCTCCATGAGCCATGCCCACGATGAGACACGAGAACACTCCGGTGGGCACGAGTCTGGCGAGGTCGTGCAGCGAGATGTGCTCGCGTTTCACCACGCTCGGCGCAACCGCGTCCTCCGACAACGCAACTGGCGCAACTGCGAGCGACGTGACGATGCTGGCGATCGCAAAACCGGTGATGACACGAGCGTCGATCGCGAACAGCAGGACCTGGCCGATACCGAACGCTCCCGAGGTCACCACGGCATAGATCGCCAGCAGCCGTCCTCGATTCTCGTTCGTCGCCAGATTGTTGAGCCACGACTCCGCAACCACGTACTGGCCCGCCAGACACAGGCCCGTGACGAACCGCAACCAGACCCACGCCGGTGCGGATTCGGTCAGACCGACCGTCAACATCGCGGCAGACAGCAGCGATGCCAGTGCGGCGAAGACTCGAATGTGCCCGACCCGGCCAAGTGCTGACAGTGCGACACGCGACCCGACCAGAAAGCCTCCATAGTAGGACGCACTGATGAGGCTGCTGACGACCGTCGGCAACTTGATCAGTTCGGAGCGAACTCCCAGAAGCGTGCCGAACAACCCAGCTGCCAGGAGCAGAAATGCCAAGCCGACAAACAATCCCCACGTCGCCAAGGCGAGGTCGCGAGTGAAGGACGGACCGTCGTCTTTGCGTTCCATGTCGGCTCTAGCCTGCCATGCGCACGGTGTACTGTCGCCGGATGAGTTCCCCGTCGGCGACGAAGCTGACGCTGATCGGAGCTGGCAAGATCGGCCAAGCGATCGTCCAGCTGCTGTCGTCGGCGCCGGAGTTCGAAGTCACAGTCATCGACCGCGATCCACTTGCATTAGCACCACTACAAGCGCGCGACGTGAAGGCGTTCGAGGTCGACATCTCCGATCCCATGGCACTCGCCGCGCAGATCGACGACCAAGACATGGTGCTGAGTGCCGCCCCGTTCCATGCAACGTCGACCATCGCCACCGCGGCGCGCAATGCCGGCGCGCACTACTTCGATCTCACCGAGGATGTCGAGTCGACGAAGGTCGTCAAGAGCCTCGCGATTGATGCGACGTCTGCCCTTGTCCCGCAATGCGGTTTGGCACCGGGATTCGTGTCGATTGCTGCAGCCGAGCTCGCCCGATCCTTCGACGACATCCGATCGATCTCGATGCGCGTCGGCGCACTACCGCAGTTCCCCACCAACGCGTTCAAGTACAACCTCACGTGGTCGACCGACGGATTGATCAACGAGTACTGCAATCCGTGCGAGGCAATCGTCGACGGCAAGATGTTGGAGGTGTTGCCGCTCGAAGAGCTGGAAGCGTTCTCACTCGACGGCGTCGACTACGAGGCGTTCAACACATCGGGCGGACTCGGCACGTTGTGCGAGACGTTGCTCGGCGAGGTCGAGACGCTCAACTACAAGACGGTGCGATATCCGGGCCACCGCGATGCCATCAAGACGCTGATCCACGATCTGCGGCTGTCCAGGCGACGCGACCTGCTGAAGGAGCTACTCGAGGCAGCGATCCCGATCACATTTCAGGATGTCGTGCTGATCTTCGTCACGGCCTCTGGAACCCGCAACGGGTTGTTGATGCAAGAGACGTTCGCCCGCAAGGTGTACGCGAGCGAGGTCAACGGCGTGCGGCTGTCGGCAATCCAACTGACCACCGCTGCGGGGATCTGCACCATGGCCGACTTGATGCGCGAGGGCAAATTGCCCCAACGCGGATTCGTGCGCCAAGAGGAGTGCGCGCTGTCCGACTTCCTCGCCAACCGATTCGGGTCCCTCTACCTGCGCGGCAAAGAAGTCACGTCGTAGCCCGGCTGCGTGTCAAGCCTTCTCGCGTCGCTTGCGAATCTCGGCGGTGATCGCCGGCACGACTTGGTGCAGATCACCGATGACCGCGTAGTCGGCTTTGGTCACCATGTTGGCCTCGGGATCGGTGTTGATGGCGAGGATCTTCTTCGACGCCATCGCTCCCACCCAGTGTTGAATTGCCCCGGAGATCCCGCAGGCGATGTAGATGTCGGGAGCGATGCGCGTGCCGGTCTGACCGACCTGATCGGTGTGGTTCCGCCAGCCGAGGTTGGTGACCGCGCGGCTGCAGCCGACGACGCCGGCCAGGGCCTCGGCGAGCTCCTTCAGCGGCGCGAAACCTTCGGCGGATCCAACCCCGCGACCACCGCTGACCACCACGGGTGCGGTCGACAAGGTGACGCCCGCGGCTCGCTCGACACGATCACGCACGACCGTGCGCGCGAGCGCCGGATCGAGTTCGACATCCAGCGAGGCCGTGGTCGGGGTCGACGGTGACTCGAGCGCGGCGAACGCGTGGTGGGCGAGCGTCAGGAGTCGAGTCGGAGCGTCGAGGGTGCAGCGCTCGAGCAGCGATCCGCCCCAGCGCACCCTGACCAGATCGTCGCCGACGAACTCGATGACATTGGCAACCATGGGCAGATCGAGGCGCGCGGCCGCGTGGGCCATCACCTCGTTGCCGCGATCGGTACCGGTCGCCAAGACAACCTCAGGATTCAGCGACGTCACGGCTTGGGCGACGACCGCACCCCACGCTTCCGGCCCATAGTCACCCAACAACTCGTGGTGCGCTTGATGGACCGTCGCGGCACCGAAGACACCGATCTGCTCGACCAGGCCATCGGCTGTCTCGCCGATCGTGAGAGCGTGCGCCTCGCCGAGCTCGCGAGCCGCGGCGAGCGCTTCCCAGGAGGCCGGCGACATCGTGCCGCGGTCGTGTTCGACAACAACGAGGATCATTTGACCACGCCGATCTCTTGCAGCATGTCGACGACGGCGGCCGCGGCATCGGGCCCGTTCCCGAGGATCACCGTGGCGCTGACCTGCTCGGCTGCTGGAAGCAGTGTGACCATCTGTTGACCACCCGGCTCGGCCGACGGCGTCACCTGCGCAACTGCGACCTTCTTCGAGGCAAGCCGGCCCTTCAACGTGGGGTAGCGGGGCAGGTTGATCCCCTCTTTCACGCCGAGCACTGCGGGCATCGGCACCTCGTACACCTCGACACCGACATCGGCTTCACGGCGAGCCCGCAATGTATCGCCCTGCAGCTCGATGCCCTTGATCCCGTTGACGATCGGACGGCCGAGCGCGTGCGCGACGCGCACACCGACCTGGAAGCCACCCGAGTCGGCACTCTCGTTGCCGAACAGGATGAGATCGAAGGGACCCCGCGCCGCCTCGATATCGGCTATGGCCGCCGCGATCGCGGCAGCGGTTCGCTGAGGATCCCAGTCGGCCCCGTCAATCGGCAGCAACACAGCGTTGGCCACACCGAGGCTGGCCGCGTAGCGCAACTGTTCGTCGGCTTCGGCCGGGCCGAGAGTCAACACGGTCGCGTCACCACCATGCCTCTCGACCAACTGCACCGCTTCTTCGACCGCACATTCCTCGTGCGGGCTCATGGTGAACCCGAGGAACGCGGTGTCGATGGCTTGACCGTCGGCGGTGATGCTGATGCGCGCACCGGGAGCCGGCACGCGCTTCACGCAGACAAGGATCTTCATGACTTCATTCGTTTGTCGTCCGGATCGAACAACGGGGTGGCACCGGCGCGCTCGACGGTGACGGGGTAGAGCTCGTTCATGTACATCACCTGCAACTTGGTGCCCTCGACAGCGTGCTGCGGTGGCAGGTACGCCAACAGCAGGAACTTGGCCACCGAAGGACCGGCGCCGGCCGTGGTGACTCGCGATACTCGGCCCTTGGCATCGAGGATCCGCTCGCCGTCGAGCGTGAGGATCGGCTCGTTGCCGCCCGTGGGGAACCGGTCGTAACCGTCGGCGCACTTCTGGGAATCCATCGACAGCGTGCACATGATCGCCGCAGGATCCTCGTCGCGCGCCTTGAGGTACGCCTCCTTGCCCATGAAGTCGGCCGCCTTCACCTTCGGACGGGCCAAGCCGGCCTCGACCGGGCTGTATTCGCTCTCCAGTTCGGCGCCCATCAACCGGTATCCCTTTTCGATACGACCGGTGACGGCATACACGCCAATACCGACCGGGATGATGTCGAACTCCTTGCCGGCCTCGGCGACCGTGTCCCACAGCCGGAGGCCGTGCTCCATGTTGGTGTAGATCTCCCAGCCGTTCTCGCCGACGTACGAGA
>JBDTWJ010000171.1:0-7194 GCA_040006755.1 Ilumatobacteraceae bacterium
TACAAGTCGATCGCCTGCGACATCACCGAGGACAAGAAGCACATCGACCTGTCGAGCGAGCCGCTGATCCTCGTCTGCGCCGCTGGACTGGTCGGTGGCACCGCCGACGACGTGGCCAAGGAAGTCGCCATCTACAAGGCGCACAAGGCGACACCGATTGTCGTTGCTACGGAAGGTGACGAGCGGTTCGCAGCGGCCGCGGCCGTGCTGACAGTGCCACCGGTCGACTCGGCGTTGGCGTTCGTGCTCTCGGCAATGGTCGGACACCTCTTCGGCTACGAGGCAGCGTTGGCGATCGACGCCTCGGCACGTCCACTGCGCGAAGCGAGAGAGGTCATCGAGCTTGCCCTCGTTGAGTCCGACAACGGCGACGAGGTGCTGCGTTCGGTGCGGCACGGAATCGGTCAACACGCCGAGCGATTCGGTGAGGGACTGCGCGCCGGTCTGTACGACGGCCATCTCGAGGCCTCGACCGCTGTGCGGCTCTCGGCACTCCTGACCGACCTACGCGACGATCTGCCGCTCGAGGCATACCACCGAGCAACGGGCAAGGTCGCGACGCCTGGTGTCATGATCGACGATCTCACGGCGTCCCTGACGCGAGCGATCGAGGAGCTCACGCGGCCTGTCGATGCGATCAAGCACCAGGCGAAGACGGTGACCGTCGGGATCAGCCGTAGCGATGAAGGGATCATGGATCGCGCGCTCGTGCAGGCAACGTTGTCGGCCGGAGCCGGTCGCGATGCGCTGAGCTACCACACCCTCAAGGTGCTCGCCGATCTCGACCCCGCCGTGCAGGCGGTGGCCGGTTATACGAGGTATCGCATCGACGGCGACCCGGCGGGTCATGCGGAGATCAGTATTGTCGACCGCGGTGGGCTCTCCACCGACGTGTCGAGCCGCGTCGAACGCAACCCGCAGCTGGTCGGTACAAAGCGTCGCGTAGCCGCGGAGCGTCAGGTTCTTGTTGCACGCGGACGTAGCGACGGCCGCACGGTCATCTTCGTGCCGGAGATCAAATCCGGCGTGTGCACCGGCATCACGTTGTTGCATGTGCAGTTTCATGATCGCCTGCCGGCCGACATCATGCGCGGCGTGCTACAGGGCTACGACCACCGCTACGACCGGTTGGTCGACTGGGTGTCGGAGACCGAAGGAGTCTTCCGCGACGACCTGCTCGCTGAGCTCCCTGTCGCTGACCTGTTGATCCTTCCCATCTCCGACGTCGCAGACCAATGGCGATCGTGATTCGCGGCATCGGAATCGATGCTGTCGACATCGAGCGGTTCCGTCAATCGCTCGAGCGCACGCCCTCGATGCATCAGCGAATCTTCACAGAGCACGAACTCGCCTATGTCGCGCCGAAGGCGGATCCGGTTCCCTCCTTGGCCGCGAGGTTCGCGTCGCGAGAAGCCGTGATGAAGGCGATGGGACTTGGCTTGGGGTCGTTCGGGTTCCACGAGGTGTGGGTCGAACACCTGGAAAGTGGTGAGCCCCACCTCAATGTGACCGGCAGAGCCGCCGAACTCGCCGACGAGCGGGGCATCGCAACATGGCATTTGTCGATCACTCATACCGATCTGATGGCCATCGCTTACGTCGTCGCCTCGTGACGTAGCCTCATCGGGCATGCTGCCGATCGTCACCCCGGAGGAAATGGCCGCAATCGATGCGGCATCACCGGCGCCGCCGGGGGTGTTGATCGAGCGAGCTGGATCTGCCGTCGCTTGGGCGGCCTTGCGCATGCTGGGTGGGGCGTATGGGTGCACGGTCAACGTGCTGTGTGGCAAGGGCAACAACGGTGCCGACGGCCGTGTCGCAGCGCGCCACCTCTCGGCCAGGGGCGTCCGCGTTCGTGTATACGACGTGCCCGACCACCCACCCGTGCTGCCGCCTGCCGACCTGGTGATCGATGCTGCCTACGGCACCGGCTTCCACGGCAGGTGGACACCTCCCGACGTGGGCGACACCCCTGTGCTGGCTGTCGACATTCCCAGTGGTGTCGACGCGCTAACCGGCGACATCACGGGTGATGTCCTGGCCGCCTCTCGCACGGTGACGTTTGCCGCGTTGAAGCCCGGCCTGCTGATGCCACCCGGCAGTGCGCTTGCAGGCGAGCTGGAATTGGTCGACATCGGACTCGATGTCGGTTCGGCTCGCGCGAACCTGGTGCAGGGCGCCGACGTCGTTGAATGGTGGCCGGAGCGCGACGAGTATGCACACAAGTGGCAGAGCGCTGTGCGCGTCATCGCCGGCACCTCGACCATGACTGGTGCTCCCCGACTTGTCGCCCTCTCGGCGATGCGCACAGGAGCCGGCATGGTGCATCTGTCGGTACCCGGAATGACACTGACCGATGCCCCCATCGAGATCGTGCAGAAGCCGTTGCCCACCAACGCGTGGGCCGACGCCGCGCTGGCTTCGCTTGATCGATTCCACTCCATGGTCGTCGGGCCTGGTCTCGGTCGATCCGACGACACCGCAGCCAGCGTGCGGCGACTCGTTGTCGAGGCTCCGCTCCCGATGGTCATCGACGGCGATGCGCTGTTCGCGCTCGGCTGGAGCTCGGAGGGTGCAACGACGCTGCTGCGTCGCCGCTCCATGCCAACAATTCTGACCCCGCACGATGGTGAGTACGCGCTGTTGTCGGGCAGCCAGCCGGGTGTCGATCGAATGGTCGCTGCGCGTCGACTCGCTGCCGACAGTGGCTGCATTGTGCTCCTGAAGGGCGCTGCGACGATTGTTGCCGACCCGTCCGGCGACGCACTGGTGGTGACAGCCGGCGACGCCAGGCTCGCCACGGCCGGAACCGGCGATGTTTTGAGCGGGATCATCGGCGCGCTACTTGCCGGTGGAATGCCACCACTGCACGCCGCCGCCGCCGCGGCATGGGTCCACGGTCAGGCGGGTCGGCGCGGGCCACGACATGGCTTGGTCGCCAGCGACCTGCCCGACCTGATTCCGGCGGTGTTGGAAGAGCTGTTGTGAGTCGTTGGGCGTGGGCCGACATCGATCTCGACGCAGTTCGGCACAACGTCGCCGTTCTGCGTGCGGCGGCCGCACCCGCCCAGGTGTGGGCGGTCGTGAAAGCCGATGGTTATGGACACGGTGCCGTTCACGTCGCTCGCGCCGCGCGAGAGGGCGGGGCAAGCGGATTGTGCGTTGCCCTTGTTCAGGAAGGTGTAGCTCTGCGGGACGCGGGTCTCGAAGGTCCCATACTCGTGCTCAGCGAACAGCCGGCGACGGAGTTGGTCGCAGCGGTGCGCAATGGACTCGAACTCACCGTGTACTCGTACCAGCAATTGGAGGCGATTGCGGCGGCTGGTGGCACCGATCATCCGGTGCATCTGAAGGTCGACACCGGCATGCGGCGGGTTGGGGCGGAGGTCGGCGATGCCTTGGGTCTGACGGATGCGATCGCCGAGTCGAGTGCGGTGCGATTGGCGGGCGTGTTCACCCATCTCGCCGCAGCGGACCAGCCGGATGAGCCGTTCACCGCAATCCAACTCGAAGCATTCGGCGACGTCTTGACTGCATTGGCTGTTGCCGGGCACGACGTTCCTCTCGTTCACGCAGCCAACTCGGCAGCGACTCTGTCGTGGCCCTCTGCCCACTTCGGGATGGTCCGCGTTGGCATCGCCATCTACGGCATCTCGCCAGGAGCTGCGCTCGACCGGCAGGCCGCCGCGTTGCATCCTGCCTTGTCGCTACGTGCACGCGTCTCCCACGTCAAGCGAGTGAGGCCGGGCGATCGCATCTCCTACGGTATGCGGCACCGATTCGAACGCGACACCACCGTCGCGACCCTGCCGCTGGGCTACGCCGATGGTGTGCCCCGCCGTTTGTTCGCGGGTGGCGGCGAGGTGCTGATCGGTGGTCGCCGGCGGCCGATCGTCGGAGTGGTCACGATGGACCAGCTGATGGTCGATTGCGGTGACGACAGCGTCGCGATTGGTGACGAGGCAGTTCTGATTGGGGCGCAGGGTGCCGAGGCGATCTCGACGGCCGAGTGGGCCGACTGGCTCGGGGCCATCGGCTACGAAGTGGTCTGCGGCATCACGCCTCGTGTCGACCGGCGTTACACGGGGGCGTGAACCTCTAGCATCATCGACGGCCATGTTGCATCTCCGTTCCGACTCGCTGGCGACAACATCCGCGATCGCCGCGTCCCTGGCCGGCGTGGCTCGTCGTGGCGACCTCATCGTGCTCGCCGGCGAGATGGGTGCCGGCAAGACCGCATTCGCGAAGGGATTCGGCGAAGCAATCGGCGTGACCGAGCCGATCACCTCACCGACGTACACGCTGGTGCACAGTTATCCCGCGGGTCGAGTGACGTTGCACCACGCAGACATCTATCGCCTCACAACGCATCACGAGGTTGCGGATCTCGCGCTTTCTGAGCTGCTCGAGTCGGACGGCATCGTGTTGGTCGAATGGGGCGATGTCGTCGCCGGGACGTTGGGGGACCACGTACTGGTACGGCTCAATTTCGACGACGCCGACGTCGAGGCTCGCGACATCGAGATCAGTGCGGCGGGTCGGGCCTGGGCTGCGCGCTGGGCAGAGATCGAACGCAGACTGGCGGCATTCGCATGCTGATCCTCGGAATCGAGACGGCCACCGAACAGGTCAGCGTCGCGATCGGTGGCCACGAAGGCGTGCTCGCGATGTTCGAGGTGTGCCGTGGTCGCCGGCATGCCGAGACGCTCATTCCATCGATCGAGTTCGTCTGCAAGCAGGCCGACATCGAGATGTCGGAGTTCGGTGCGATTGCGGTCGACGTTGGTCCCGGCTTGTTCACCGGAATGCGAGTGGGCCTTGCGGCCGCCAAGGCGATCGCGCAGGCCTTGCGGGTCCCCATGATCGGGATCAGTTCGCTCGACCTCTTGGCATTTCCTCTACGCCAGAGCGGGCGCGAGGTCGCGGCGGTGATCGACGCCCGCAAGGGTGAGTTGTTCTCCGCCTTCTACCGACCCGTTCCCGGAGGTGTGCAACGCCTCGGTGAGCCACGGTGCGGATCAGTCGACGATCTCGTCGGCGAACTGATGGCGCGTGGACACGAGATGGTGTGCGTCGGCGACGGAGCCCTGCGATACCGAGACCAGATCGCCGCGGTCGTGCGATGTGACTTCGCCGAGCAGTTTCTCTCACATCCATCTGCCGCGCCACTCGTGCAGTTGGCACACGCTCGTGCGCTGCGCGAGGAGTGGGTCAATCCGTGGGAGATCCAGCCCTTGTACCTGCGCGCCCCAGACGCCCAGATCAACTGGTCGACGCGAGCGTCTGCGTCTCGAGGTGGGCGATGAGCGTGCTGTCGCGATTGCTGGCGCGAGGCGATGCCGACGAGCACCTGGTCATCGAGCCGCTGCGCCGCAGGCACCTCGCCGACATCATGGCCATTGAACTGGTCTCCTATCCCAAGCCGTGGTCGCGTGGCGTGTTCCAGAGCGAGCTCGAACTTGCCCGCGGCGGCGAGCGTCACTACATCGTGGCCCGTGTTGGTTCGGTGGTAGTCGGCTATGCCGGCTTGATGTTCGTGGTCGGCGATGCGCACGTCACCAACATCGCGATCACAGTTGATCGCCAGCGCTCCGGTGTGGCCACGCGGTTGTTGGCCGAATTGGCGTGGGAGGCAATCAATCGCGGATGCGAGGCCTTGACCCTTGAAGTTCGGGTCAGCAACACCGGCGCTCAGGCGCTGTATCGCAAGTTCGGGTTCGTGCCCGCCGGCGTGCGGCAGCGCTATTACGAGAACACCGAGGACGCGATCGTGATGTGGTGTCACGACATCGGCGAGAAGACCTACACAGAACGGTTACGCCTTCTGAGCCCCGACGCTGTGCGGCGCGGTCGGCAGCGATGACCGTCAGCGAAACCACGGTGGTGCTCGGAATCGAGACCAGCTGCGACGAGACGGCGGCCGCTCTGGTAATGGGCGGATACGACGTGCTTTCCAGCGTCGTGTCGACACAGGTCGATCTGCACGCGCAATACGGCGGGGTCGTGCCCGAGATCGCCAGCCGTGCCCATCTCGACCTCTTGAACCCGGTGGTGGCGAGGGCCGTCGTCGAAGCCGGCATCGAGCCCGAGCGCATCGACGCCGTCGCTTGCACGGTCGGGCCCGGACTGGTCGGCGCGTTGCTGGTGGGGGTCTCTGCAGCGAAGGCACTGGCGCTCACTTGGGACGTGCCGTTCATCGCTGTCAATCACATGGAGGCGCACCTCTACGCGGCGTTCCTAGAGGACCAATCGTTGGAGATGCCGTTGGTGGTGCTGCTCGTGTCGGGCGGGCACACGATGTTGATCGAGATGCGCGATCATGGCCGCTACCGCTTGCTCGGCCAGACCGTCGACGATGCTGCGGGTGAGGCATTCGACAAGGTCGCACGTTTTCTCGGGCTCGGATATCCGGGTGGGCCGGCCATCGATCAAGAGGCACTCCGTGGTGATCCGACGGCTATCGCATTCCCGCGGGCGATGCTCAACGACGGCTTCGATTTCAGCTTCAGTGGATTGAAGACCTCCGTGGTCAACTACGTGCGTCAGAACCCTGAGGTCTCCGCCGCCGATGTCGCGGCGTCTTTTCAAGCCGCAGTCGTCGATGTGCTCGTGTCGAAGGCTCGACGCGCAGCCGCGTCGGTTGGTGCACGCGGTCTGGCTCTGGGCGGGGGCGTTGCTGCGAACTCGCTGCTGCGCGATCGGTTCGCCGCCGCCGGTGACGAGGACTCGATGCGAGTCTTCTTGCCGAGCCGTGCGATGTGCACCGACAACGCGGCCATGATCGCTGCTGCCGGCTGGCACCGCCTGGCGAGCGACGGCCCGACCCCCCTCGACATCGGCGCCCTCCCCAACCTCCGCCTCGCGTTCGACCCGTGAACCCCGCGATGAGAGATGAGCCGTCCGGCACCGCACATCTCTCATCGCGCCCCAGCCCGGCACCAGTGCGATGAGAGATGAGCCGCCGTGCACGGCTCATCTCTCATCGCGGGGACCTGGGCGTAGCCTGGTGCGGTGAGAATCGGGTCGTTCGCACCGGTGGCGCCTGTCGTGCTGGCGCCGATGGCTGGGGTCACCAACGCGCCGTTCCGCACGTTGTGCCGCGAGTTCGCTCCCGGTCTCGTCTACGTCAACGAGATGGTGATGGCCACCGCGGTCGTGCACGGCAATTCGAAGACCGAGCGGATGATGACGTTC
>JBDTWJ010000172.1:0-6984 GCA_040006755.1 Ilumatobacteraceae bacterium
ACGCGATCCGCGTCCTGTCGGCAGTCGGCGGATCCACCAACGCCGTGATCCACCTCCTCGCAATCGCAGGGCGGGTCGGTGTCAACCTGACGCTCGACGATTTCGACCGGATCGGCTCGCACCTGCCTCTGCTCGTCAACATCATGCCGGCGGGCGAGTTCCTCATGGAGGACTTCTTCGAGGCGGGTGGCATCCCGGCAGTGATGGCCGAGCTCGCCGAGTTGCTCGACGGCGACGCGCTGGCGGTCACGGGCGTGCCGATCCGCGAGCATTGGGCTGGGCGTACTACCTGGAATCGAGAGGTCATCCGATCGCTCGACGACCCACTGATCCCCGAGGCCGGCATTGCGGTGCTGCGCGGCAACCTCTGCCCGCAGGGTGCAGTGGTGAAGCCGTCGGCCGCCTCAACCGAGCTCCTGACGCACACCGGCCCTGCGTTGGTCTTCGACACGATCGAGGACTTCAAGGACCGGATCGACGACCCCGATCTCGACGTCACGCCGGACACGGTGATGGTGCTGCGTGGATGCGGACCCCAGGGCTACCCGGGGATGCCGGAGGTTGGCAACATGCCGCTGCCGGCCAAGCTCCTCGCGCAAGGCGTTCTCGACATGGTGCGGATCAGTGACGCCCGCATGAGCGGGACGGCGTTCGGTACCACGGTGCTACACGCCGCGCCCGAATCGAGTGTCGGCGGCCCGCTCGCGCTGGTGCGGACCGGTGACGTGATCACCCTCGACGTGCCCGCCAGGCTGCTGACGCTCCATGTCGACGATGCCGAGCTCGAATTCCGCCGCGACGTTTGGGAGGCACCACCTCCTGTCGCCGTGCGCGGTTGGTACCGGCTCTACATTGACCACGTCACGCAGGCCGACACGGGATGTGATCTCGACTTCTTGGTCGGCGGCAGCGGCTCGACGATCACCCGCGAAAGCCACTGACCTCGGCTCAGCCTGTTGACAGCCCCACGGATTCGAACCCACGCCGCGACCTTGAAAGGGTGAGCGAGTAGTTCGTCCAGTGTTGGCAGATCTCGAACTCTCCAGTTGCGCAGAAGAGCACCGGGTCGGCCTAGGAATTGACGGCTCGAGCAGCTCATCGATCGCAAGTCCATGCACCAATTCCGTCTGGATGACGACGTCCCGTAGGCGCCGGTGCCGCGACGCTCGCAGATGGACCATTCCCGCGCCCGCGGTTGACAGTGCAGCAACACGGGCGCCGCGCGGACGCACGCAGTGACGTGCCGGGCAAACTCCATCTGTTGCCTTCGTGACAGACAGCTAGATTCCGGAGGCGCATCATGCGTGTATGGAAACCGTGCAAGGCGGGTCCAAAACCGAGGAGGAAAACCATGGCAGAGAAGAGTGCAAAGAAGAGCGCCAAGAAAGCAGCCGCACGTCCAGCCGACACCGAAGGGCATGCCGCCAGTGCCAGGAAGGCTCCCAACGCCAGGAAGGCTCCCAACGCCAGGAAGGACAGCTCCAAGCGCTGAGCAGTCGGTGTGCGACTCACTTCAGCGACGACGCCGGGCGGGACGACCTCCCGGCGTCGTCGCTGGAGCCGCGCCCGTTGCGTTGACGGCCAATGCGGCCAGCACCGTTTTCGCCTGCCACGGCGTGATGCCGGGGTGGGCGCCGACGATCCGGGCCAGGTGTCCGGCGATGACGGCCGCAGCAAAGCTGTTGCCAGTGGCGACGATCGTCGCGCCCCCGCACCATGCCACCTCCAGATTGACGCCGATCGCCCCCCACTCCGCGGGTGCCTGGGGATTACTGAAGAACCGGTCCGGTTCAGCACCTTCACAACAGGCCACGGAGAACACGCCGGAGAACTCGCTGGGGATGCTTCGCTTGCGTTCGTTGTTCATCGCCGACACGATCATCACGTTCCTGTAGGAGGCCTGGTCGATGAGTTCGTAGAACGCCTCGGCGTAGTCTTCGTTGGCCGTCGAGAGGCTGAGGTTGACCACGTTCACGCCGTGCTCGATGCACCAGTCGAGCCCGTGGGCGAATGAGAAGGCGCTCCCCTTCAGGTCGGGCCCCAGCACTCGCACGCTGACGAGCTCGACGAGCGGCGCCAGCCCGCGGATGATGCCAGCGCATGCCGTCCCGTGACCATAGAGATCCTCGTGCGGCCCTTCGACGAACTCGACTGCATCCTCGTCTTCCTCGGAGTCTTCGACTGCGATGGCCTGCTGGACGTCGCCGACGAGCGGATGGCCACTTTCGATGCCGCTGTCGATCACCCCTACTCGGACGCCGCGGCCTGTACGGTCGCCGAACGCCCACTCAGATACGAGCGGCGTGGGGAGGTTCAGGCTTGGGGCGGGTCCCGGACCCCTACCGAAGAAGGGCTCCGCCCACGCCGGGACGATGTCGCTCATCGGCGCCGGCGGACCGTCGTCGCGAAATCTGCAAACTCGGAGAGCAGACGGACGGCCGACGCTCGCGCAGCCGGGTTGAGGGATCGAAGAGCGGCGAGCACGGCAGCCAGTTCGAGTGTGTCATCCGGCAGCCGCGTCGCCTGCCGCCGCAGTGCGCCGGCGAGATCGTGATCGCTCTGCTCGATGGCGTCGGCCAGCGCAGCGAACAGGACCGGTGCGAGGCGCACGGTGAGATCGATGTGTGGCAGCAGGAAGCTGGCCTGATCGGCGAAGGCGGACGCGATCGCCAAGGTATCGCCCGTGTGCTGCCCACGATCGAGAACGGACAGAACTCCCATCACGTCACCGCGCTCGTCGACAATGGGCGTCGCCAGCAGCGAGTCGGGCACGTATCCCACCCGCTCGGCGATGTCGCGTGCGAATCGAGGGTCGCCGGCAACGTGCTCGATGATCAACGCCTGGCACGTACGGGCCACGTAGCCGGCAATGCCCCGCGAGATCGGCAGGCGGGTGTCGACGATCGCTTCGTCGCCTTCCCCGTCGGCGGCTTCGTACACGAGCGTGTCACCGTCCAATCGAGCTACCGACACGGACGCTGAATCCAGCGCGAGCCGTGCCGCCCGACAGAGCACCTGCAGCTGGCGGCGCGCCTGCAGCGGGGACTCGATGGCCCCAAGATCGTCTGCGACCGCGGCCAGGCGGCGGAGCAGGTCGGCGCGAGAGCTCATGTGGGTGTCCTCACTTGTTCGGAGTTGGGCGGCGGGATGGTTCGAGCGGAAAGGCTGAGACGCAAAGGTTCCGGGAGCATCTCATTGGTCGTCAACGCCTCCAGAAAGACGCTTCCGGGGATCACCAGCAGATCGAGGTCGTCGATCGCCGTAACAGTCGCGTTGCGCGGGGCGCCGCGCAGCAGACCGACCTCACCGAACCAGTCGTCGACACCCACGCGGCCGACCTCCCCGACACCTGCTTTGCGGACGCTGGCTGTGCCGTTGACGACGACGAAGAACTCGTCGGCATCGTCGCCTTCGGCAAACACGGGTTGACCGGCAACGACCATTCGCGACCCAGCCGCCCGGGCAATCCGCTCGAGTGCCGCTTGTCGAGCGTCACCGAAGATGCTCAGGTTGCGAAGACGTGCGGTGATCGGCGAATAGCGCTTGCGCTGCGCGTCGCAGTTCGTCGACAACGTGTGGAGTGGTGCCGCGAACAACACCGAGGCGGCGACCACCAGACCACCGGCGATCCACAGGCTCGCTTCGAGTTTCACACCGCTCACCAGGAAAGGGGCTGCAAGTGAGCCCAGCAGTTGGGCGACCGACGTCACGGAGTCCTGCAAACCGAAGACTCGGGCAAGCATGTCTTCGGGGGTCGCTCGCTGGAGCAGCGTGATGAACAGCACCTCGAAGGCGATGCCACCGACGCCTTCGACGAACAAGGCGATCACGGCCACGACCGGACTGGAGATCAGTGCCAGCAGAGCAAGCGGAAGGCCCATCAGCACTCCACTGAGCGCCAGCAGTCGCCCGGTCGATGGGCCATCGCCGAGGCGGGCAGTGAACGGCGCCACCAACAGGCCACCAACTCCGATGGCACCACCCAGGACGCCGACGCCCGATGCACTCATTCCGAGCCGGTTGGTCGCCACGAGCACGTGCACCACCTGTTCGAAGCCGTACAGGAACACCACGATTCCGCTGAAGGCGATCAGCGCGGCAACCCCCTGCTGGGCACGAACCGTGCGCAGGCCATCGGCGATCTGACTCCGTGCGCTGGCTGACTCACCCGCCTCGCCGGCGCCGGCGACCCTACCGCCCCCTACCTGACCGATCCGGGCGAGCAAGACCGCCGACACGATGAATGTGACGGCGTTGACAACGAACGCAGTTCCCGCTCCCGCAGTCGCGACGACGAGCCCGCCGAATGCGGGGCCGATGAAGTACGCCAACTGACCTACGACGCCTTCCGCCGCATTCGCCGCGGCCAGATCATCCTCGTGAACCAGCGCCGGAGTCGCGGCAACAAGGGCGGGACGGTACGGAGTCGACGCGATCGAGTTCACCACCGTCAGCCCGATCACCAGCGCCGGCGGCCCGTGGTTCCAGACCACGAATGCCAGGATCATCATCACCCCGGCACGAGCAACATCGAGCACGACCATCAACCGTCGGCGGTCGTACCGCTCGGCGATCACACCGCCGAGCGTTCCGAACAGTGCGTAGGCCAGTAACCGGGCGACGGCCGCCGCGGCGAGCCACGACGGCGAGGCCGTCGATTCGATCAGAAAGACGATGATGGCGATGAAGTAGAAGAAGTCGCCGATGCTCGACACAGCGAAGCTGGCGAGCAGCCACCGCCATCGTCGGTGCCGCCATGCTCCCCGGAACGAACTCGCCATCGTCATATACTTGCTCACGGTCGGGGTTTCGACCGACAGGTCACTGCTGCTCGTGCGTGACGGGAGGGGGACGAGTTGGATTGGGCCATCCTCAGCACCCTGAGCGGTGAGGAACGGCGGGCGGTGCTCGCTTCCACCGTTCGCCGGAAGTACCGCAAGGGGGAGGTCATCTTCCACGAGGACGACGTCGGCGAGTCGTTGCATCTGCTCGAACGAGGTCGCGCCGCTATCCGCGTGTCGAACTCACAGGGCGATCAGGTCATCATCAACGTCATCGGGCCAGGCGCGTTCTTCGGCGAGCAGGCACTCGTCGTCGACAACAACCACCGTTCGGCGACCGTGCTCTCATTGCAAGCGGTGGAGACGCTCGCGCTGCATCGCGCCGACTTCGATCGACTGCGAGCAGAGCATCCGGCCATCGACTCGATGCTCGTCACGGCGCTGTCGGAGCGTGTCAACCGCCTGACCGACCACCTGCTCGAAGCTCTGTTCACCCCGGCCGACAAACGCGTCTGCCGCCGACTGTTCGAACTCACGAGCACATACATCGCGCCCGGGGTGAGTGGGCCGATCGGGATCCCACTCACCCAAGCGGAGCTGGCCTCGCTGGCCGGAACCAGTCGGCCGACCGCCAATCGCGTGTTGCAAGACCTCGTGCAAGCGAAGATCATCATCGTTCGACGGGGAGGCGTCGATGTGCTCGACGATGCGCGTCTGAAGGCTCGCTGTCGATAGATCGCGGACCGCTGGGCGCGGCTTGTACCTTCGACGGTCTCGGCTCGTACGCGACAGGACCTGCGATGCGAAGCACATGGTCTGCCATCCCCGATCGAGTCGATCACGGATTGCACTCCTCGCGCCGGCGCGCTCGCGGCAGGGATCCTGGGATTCCTCTTCGCCCGTCGCAGCAGGTTGCGCGAGCATCCGTCGCCAACTCCGAATATTCCCGACCTCGGTAACGATCTACAATGAATGACGCCCAGTGGCGGTCCCGCGATGCCTCGTGCAACGAGCGGAAACGCTGAACGAGAGGTTGACCCATGCACACCGAAGTCACCACCGACCACAACGTCGACGGGAGTGAGGAGATGATCCGTCAGGTCGTTGCTGAAGTGGATGCTGCGCTCGCCCGCTTCAGCGATCGCCTCACCCGAGTGGAAGTTCACCTAGGCGACGAGAACGCGAGCAAAGGTGGGAGCGCGGACAAGCGTTGCATGTTGGAGGCGAGGCCCGCCGGACAGCAGCCGGTGGCGGTGACGCACCATGACGCGACCGTCAGCGATGCGCTGACCGGTGCCCTGCGAAAGCTCGGGAACCTTCTCGAGAGCAAGTTCGGCCGAATTGATGATCGCCGGGGTGCCCCCACGGTCCGACGCCCTGCGGCGCCTGAGACGACCTGAGGGTCGCTTTCGGTCTGGTCAGAGCGACGGATCGGGATCGACGGCGTCGTCGCACGCGATGAGGATGGAGTGATCGATTGCGTGGGCGAGCACGGCCGCTGTTGATCCGACTCGCAGGCGACGGATTCCGGTCAGGCCCCGGGTGCCGAACACGACGAGGTCGACTGGGTGCTGCTCGAGGTGTTGGAGCAGTTCTTGGGTTGGGTCACCTGTGAGCTGAAGGTGATGCATGGGCGTCGTGAGCATTTGCATCGCTGACGCGACAGCGGCTTCGGGGTCGGTGCGGCCATCGTCGACGGTGACGACGGTGATCTCGAGTTGGTTCACCCACGGCAGCCGGGCCAGGGTGGCCGTGGCCTTCTCCGCGTGCGCTGATCCGTCGTGACAGATCAGCGCTGTGCGTGTCGTGCGGCCGTGTCGCGGGATCAGCATTGGTGATGGTGGACGTGACAACAACCATTCGGCGGTGCTGCCCAGGTGCAGTGCTTTGAACACGCCGGGGCCGCGGGGGCCGATGACCAGCAGGTCCGTGGCGCGCGAGAGCGCCAGCCGTGGATCCTCGTCGATGGCCAGGTGCGTCACGTCGTCGAATCCGAGGTCGGTGTGGACGCGCCGCGGGTGCGGCGATGTCCACTCGTGGGTTTGCGCGCGTTCCTGCGCGACTGGCCCCAGAGGCGGCACGACCGCTGTGAGGATGTCGAGGTGCCAGTGCGGCCAGTCGTGGCAGGTGATCCACAACCACGCAAGATCCGCTGAAACAGAATGGTCGTCGCCAAACGTGATCGTGGGGTTCATGCGATCAC
>JBDTWJ010000173.1:0-6936 GCA_040006755.1 Ilumatobacteraceae bacterium
ATCCCGACGGTCACCGCGTCGAGATCTACACCACCGACTACTTCACCGGCGACCCGGGTCATCAGCCGCTTCGGTGGAGTGTCAACGACCAACGACGACGCGATTTCTGGGCCAATCCAGTCGTGCCGACGTGGTACGAGGAAGCCAGCCTGGTTCTGGACCTCGACGGCAACGTGCAGCCCATCCGCGAACGCAAGAGCGATGAAGAACGCATCACCGTCGGCGCCGATGGCCACGGTGTCACGCGGTGATCACCGCTGAACTTGCGCTCGAACTCGCCGAACGTCACGAATGGGCGCGCCGCGAGGTCACGCCCATCGACCCTGTCACCGTCGAGCATCCTGAACTGACAATCGACGACGCGTACGTCGTACAGCAGGCGTGGGTCGATCTACAGATCAGCAAAGGCGCTGCGCTGGTCGGTCGCAAGATCGGTCTCACCTCGAGAGCGATGCAACAGCAGATGAAGATCGACGAGCCCGACTTCGGGGCACTGCTCGATTACATGATCATGGCGAGCGGCGTCCAACTTCGCCACGCCGACTTCGTCGATCCCAAGCTCGAGGTGGAGGTGGCGTTCATGATCCGGGATCGTCTCAGTGGCGATTCGGTCACCGTCGACCAGGTGATTGCAGCCACCGAATACATCCAGCCCGCCCTAGAACTCATCGATGCGCGCAGCTACAGAGTCCATCCTGTCACCAAGACGCCCAGGACCATCGTCGACACCATCGCCGACAATGCTGCCGACGCCGGGGTCATCCTGGGCGGCGAGAGGATCCAACCGACCGAAGTCGACATGCGCTGGATCGGCGCGATCTTCTCGTGCAATGGCGTGGTCGAGGAAACCGGCCTCGCCGCCGGCGTGCTCGGCCATCCGGCAAACGGGATCGCCTGGGTCGCCCGTCGGCTCGCGCCATACGGCCTGTGCATCGAGCCAGGGCAGGTCATCCTGGCCGGATCGTTCACGCGGGCATCCACGACGCATCCGGGTGACGAATTCGTCGCCGACTACGGACCACTCGGCACCGTCACCTGCAGTTTCGCGTGACGACGGGCCCGCAAAGCGGAGGTGCTAGAACAGGATACAGAATTCGTGACGAAAGGAACCAATTGTGCAGTACGCACTTGTCAACGGAGTCCGCAATCATCCCGACGCCGCGTATGCCTTGCAGGACGTGTATTCCGACTACATCGCCGATGCCGTTCTGGCCGAGGAGCTCGGATTCAGCAGTACCTGGTATGGCGAACACCACTTCCGGGAGTGTCAGTGGACAGGATCGCCGATGATGGTGGCCACGGCCGTGGCCGCGCGCACAGAACGCATACGCGTGGGCACGTCGGTCGTGCTGCTTCCCTTCCACGATCCGATCCGCGTCGCGGAGGACGCGGCGATCGCCGACATCTTGTCCAACGGCCGATTCGATCTCGGCGTCGGTCCCGGCTCGCAGTATGAGGAATTCGTCTGCTTCGGCAAGGACCCTGCGGAGATGAACCACAGGTCATGGGAAATGGTCGACTGGATCCGACAGGCGTACACCGAGCCCGGCAAGTTCAGCCACAGCGGACGTTTCTACGACATCCCCGACATGACGTTCACTACCAAGCCCGTGCAACAACCGCTGCCGATGTGGTGGGGCGGCATGGGTCCGAAGAACCTCGCCAGAGCTGCCGAGCGCGGGATGAACCTGATTGCACCGTTCAACGCCGGATACGACGCAGCGCTCGAGGCCTGCGGACGCAACCCGGCCGACTATGCGGTGTCGGTGATGGTTCCGGTGTGCGTCGCCGACACGACCGACAAGGCCTGGGAGATCGCCGGTCCCGGCATCGAGTACTTCGTCAACTTCTACCAGATGCGCAAGAATCTGCAGGGCCAGCCGGCACCCTCAGATGCCCGGATCACCCAAGAGATGCTTCGCACCGGGAACGCCGGTTTCTGGTTTGCCGCGGTGGGTTCGCCTGAGGAGGTGGCCGACAAGCTACGTCCGTTCGTCGGGGGCCAGCTCGGCCGCATCACGCAGTTGGCGTTGCAGATGCGTCAACCAGGAATGAGCAACGACGACACTCACCGATCGATGCGCATGTTCGCCGACGAGGTCATTCCGGCGCTGTCGTAGCAGCGTCGCGAGCGGTGACGCGGCGCGCGAAAGCGAGGGATGCGTCGAATATCGCCTCGAGGTCCGGCGCCCCGGTCCAGAAGTGGTCACTACCCTCGACCACGACCAGTTCCACGGTGCCACCTGCGGATCGCAGTGCCTCGGCAAACTCGATGCTCTGAGCGAACGGAACCTGAGTGTCCGCGGTGCCGTGGTGGACCTGTACGGGAGGCGCGTCGGCGTGTACGTACGAGACAGGACTCGCCGCCAGCGTGCGCACCGGGTCGGTCTGCAACGGCACTCCGACCAGCGACGACTCCCAGGAGCCGGCATCGTCTGGTCGCTTGGCGCTGCCGGGGCGATGCTGCGAGCCCACCGACAGCAGGTTCATCGGGCCGTACCAGTCGACTACGCCACACACGGCGCTCGACTCGTCGAGACATTCGCCGACACTGCCCTCCAAGTCGGTGCATTCGCCAGTCAGTCCTGCCAGCGTCGCCAGGTGGCCACCCGCGGATTCGCCCCACGCCAACACTCTCGCCGGATCGACTTCCAGGCGAGCAGCGTTGGCCCGAAGCCACCGAACAGCTGCCTTGACATCATGGAGCTGTGCTGGAAACCGGGCCTCGCCGCTGAGGCGGTAGTCGACCGCGGCGACGACGAAACCGGCCTGGGCCAGTCGATCGAATGGCGACGGCGACCACGATGCAAAGGCCCGGCCAAAACGGCGTCGACTGCCTACGGCCCACCCGCCACCGTGCAGGTACACGATGGCCGGGGAGGCGAGCGCCGAGCCTCTCGCCGGTTGATACAGGTCGAGCAAAAGAGGACGGAAGCCTTCGACGACGGCGAACTCGACGGCATGGTGCACGGTGGCACCCGACGCGAAGGTCGTCGCAGGTACTCCGAGATCGAGATTCGTCACGTCACACCCATCTCAAATTGACGACGTCCAGAAGGTCCTTGTGGATCTGCGCGTTGCTGGCGACGATGTCGGTGATGCCAGCACCGAGGTTGACCGGCTCTCCCTGGAAACCGGTCGACACACCCCCAGCCTCCTCCAACAACAACACGCCCGCGGCGACATCCCACGCGTATGTGGCGTCTTTCTCCACGAAGCCGTCGAGCTTGCCGGCGGCGACATACGCGAGTGCGAAGGACGGGCAGCCGATAGAACGCGTTCCGCGGCAGTGGAGATGCATCTGCTCGATCCGCAGGACGTGCTCGTGAATCGCCACCGGATCGTCGTTTTGTAGTCCCGTCGAAATCAGGGCCGTTCGGATGTCAGTCGTGTTGCTCGGCCGGCATGTCGTTCCGCCGCCACGCTCGACCGCGAACATCTCCTCTCGAAGCGGGTCGAGAACGACGCCTGCGAGCAACGGACCGTTCGTTTCTCGCACAGCGATAGAAACACCCCACGGTGACATGCCCCGCGCATAATTCGAGGTGCCGTCGAGCGGGTCGACGATCCATGTGTACGGCCCCTCGGGATTTCCCGCAGAGCCCTCCTCCCCCAGAATCGCGTGATCGGGATACCGGCTGAGCAAAAGCGCGACGATCGCTTCCTGCGCCGCCCCGTCGGCCCACGTGACGATGTTGGAGCGAGCGGATTTCTGAACGATCTCCGGCGGCCGAAGCAGTCCGTCCATCAGCCGCTCTCCGCCGGCCCTGGCAGCATCGATGGCAGACTCCAACAGGTTCATTTGGCTCACCCGGCGAAGCTAGCCCAACGTGATTGCACCAGTCATTGACGGACGAGAGCGATTCGAACCGCGTGATATAGCATCGCCGCTCGCAGACCGTTTCTGGGGATCGGGTACTGCACACAACGACTACTGGGGGTCATCACATGGCAGAGATCGTTCCCGTCGACCAGTTCCTCGACTGGTACCCAGGATGGAAGCCGGAGCACATCGACGACCCTTGGGTACGGATGAAGTCGGGTCCCTTCCGGAAAGAAGACGAGTCACGATTCTGGTTCGTCGACTTCCACTGGCCACGTGGGTTCTCTCCGCTGGGCATGTGTTTCGTCACCAGCGCAGCCTGGTCGACACAGCTCGCCGCGCATCAACTGCCGCTGCCCCCAGCCGGAGGATTGGTGCAACGCATGGGCGGTCCGTTCCTGTACGAAGGCGAAGTCCCCATCACTTCGGAATGGGAGATTGGTTACCGAGCAGCACGCATCGAGAAGAACATGCCCCGGTTCCTCACAAACTTCGATGCCATCTGGGAAGAGCGAAAATGGGAAATCGAGCTCGGCCTCGGCTACTTCGAGAGCTACGACTTCGCGGGTAAGTCGCTCGCCGAGATCGGTCAGTTCATCGTCGACGCACGCACGTTCAACAACCGCGCGTGGGAGATCCACTTCGAGATCATGTACCCACTGCTCGCGATTTACCTGCAGCTCTACGGTCTGTGCGCCGGAAACGGGATCGACCCCGGCAACATCGCCAAGATGCTGCAAGGCCGCGACTCCAAGATCATGGAGACCGACCGAGCAATGTGGGATCTCGCCGACGAGGCGAAGCGCCTCGGCATCGCCGAACACTTCGAGCATGAACCAGACCACATTCGCGACGAGCTGTCGAAAGCCGGCGGTAGTGCCTCGATCTGGCTGACCAAGTTCGATGATTTCCTGAAGGTCCACGGCTCGCGCACCGAGGGCATCGCCGACATCAACATCCCGTCGTGGATCGAGAACCAATCGTCGCCACTCGGCCAGCTCCGCAACTTCGTGCAGATGGACGAGCGGCACGACTTCGACAGTTCGCTCGTCGACTCACACCGCGAACGCGACGAAGCCATCGACGCGGCGCGGTCGCAGCTCAACGGCGACAATCTCAAGGCGTTCAATGAGTTGCTGGGAATCTGCACCGTCGCCAACTTCGCGTGGTGGAACGAGGATCACAACTACTACATCGATCTGCGTTCATCGATTCCCCTTCGTCGGGGCGCGCTGGCGGCTGCCGAAGCCGTCGGCGCCGACACCTATGACGACACGACGTTCCTGTTCTTTCCTGAGCTGCAAGAGGTGTGCCGCGGCGACGTCGCCTGGAAGGACAAGCAGTCGATTGCAACTGCTCGCCACGAATATTACGACCACTACCAGGACCTGCGCCTGACGATACCGAAGGTGGTCGGAACACTTCCCGACAAGGTCGAAGACCCGGTGCTGATCGAGATCTTCGGCATGCACAAGCACTACTTCGAAGGACTGAAGGCGGACCCCCACACGACGACCCTCAACGGGTTTCCCGCGTCAGCAGGCACCTACACCGGCCGAGCACGCGTGATGGTGTCGGCCACCGAGCTGTTCGATCTGGAGGAGGGCGAGATCCTCGTCACTGAGGCAACCTCACCTAACTGGACGCCAGCATTCGCGATCATCGGTGCCTGCGTGTGCGACGGAGGAGGTTCTCTGACGCACGCTGCGACGGTCAGTCGCGAGTACGGCATCCCGTGCGTGGTCGGCACCTCCGTCGCGACGCTACGCATCAAGACCGGTGACACGATCGAGGTAGACGGCACTCGCGGTGTCGTCACGATCGTGGAGCGCGCCGCCACGGCATGAGTGTCGTCACATGAGCGTTCAGGGCAAGCGAATCGTTGTCACAGGTGCGGCACGAGGTATTGGTGCGCGTCTCGTCGGTGAACTGCGCGAGCGCGGCGCCGAGGTTGTGTCGACCGACATCCTGCCGGGCTGCGACGTCCTGTGCGACGTCAGCGACGAGCAGGACGTCATTGCGCTGTTCGACCACGCCGGCGACATCGACGGTCTGGTCAACAACGCTGCGCTTCTGGTCGAACGACGGCCTTTCCAGCAGATCTCGGTCGCGGATTGGGATCGTATGATGGCGATCAATGTCCGCGGCACCTTCCTGTGCGCCCGCGAGGCGTCGTACCACATGCCCAACGGCGGGTCGATCGTCAACGTCTCGTCGACGACAGCGCTCAATGGCTCGCAGGGCTTCCTCGACTACGTCGCATCGAAAGGTGCCGTCATCTCGATGACCAAGACCCTGGCGTTCGAGCTCGGCCCGAAGCAGATCCGTGTGAACTGCGTGGGGCCCGGGTTCACGCCGACCGAAGGCTCCGCGGTGCTCGGCGAATACGACCCCACTGCAACACCCCTCGGACGGGTGATGGATCCCGACGACTTGCTGGGCACGTACTGCTACCTGCTCGGCGATGATTCGAAGTTCGTCAGCGCTCAACTGATACTGGTCAACGGTGGACGATTCCCTCACTGACCTCGATGCCACGGCGCAAGCCGCGCTGGTGCGCACCGGTGACGTGCATCCGCGCGAACTGGTCGAGGAAGCGATCGAACGAATCGAGCGGATCGATCCGCAGCTCAATGTCATGGTGCATCGCCAGTACGAGCGAGCCCGCGACGACGCTGAGCGCGCGCTGCCCGATGGCGCGTTCCGCGGCGTGCCGTTCCTGCTCAAGGACTATCGCTGTCGCGAAGCCGGCGAGCTGTACAGCATGGGCATGCGCGCGCTGCGCGACATCGGATTCCGCTCGACGAGCGATGCACCGCTAGCCCTCGCCTTCCGCGCTGCCGGGTTGATTCCCCTCGGCCGCACCAACACTCCCGAACTCGCCTCGGTCGGCACCTGCGAGCCCGAGGCTTACGGTCCGACACACAACCCTTGGCAGCGGGGGCGCACGCCCGGCGGTTCGTCCGGCGGTTCGGCTGCAGCGGTGTCAGCGCGGCTCGTCGCCGCGGCCCACGCCAACGACATCTCGGGCTCCATCCGCATCCCGTCGGCACACTGCGGTCTGGTCGGCCTGAAGCCATCGCGAGGGCGAACAGTGGCGAGCGTCCCCGGCG
>JBDTWJ010000174.1:0-6936 GCA_040006755.1 Ilumatobacteraceae bacterium
ACGGCGACTGCGCCCGAAAGGTCGCCTACACGGCGACTGCGCCCGAAAGGTCGCCTACACGGCGACTGCGCCCGAAAGGTCGCCTACACGGCGACCTTGCCCACCAGCTCGGGACGGGTGAACTGGTGGGCTTGGCGCCACACTGGCCGACACCGGGAGGGTCAGCTGGTGGATTTGTTCACGATGGCTCGTCCACGGATGGGCCACCGTGAGTTTTTGCTCCACCGGACCGCTTGGCGGCCCGGCAGGCACACTTTAGGACTACGTTCACCCCGTGGACGCGCATACCTGGATTGTCAATGACCTCGAGAGTGTTTCGAGCAAGCTTACCGACTCCGTACTGAGCGTGGTACCGAGGCAACGCTGGGTCGAACAAGTTGACAGCGGAGGGTCGTCGATCGCTCACTTGCTGCTGCATGTTGCTCGGCATCAAGACCTTGCGATGTCCACCGCCATACGCAATCGCCAGCCGTTGTTCGCCGCTCACCGTAGTGCCCTCGGCCTCGACGGCCGACGGATGTCGGCCGGCCTCGAGGAGCGCGAGGACCTCGCGGTCACCGCCGCGTTGCCAAACGAAGCGCTGCTCACCTATCTCCACGCGGTCTTCGACGCGACCAGGTCCAATCTCGGCAAGATCGACTCCATGGCACTCGAGACTGTGCCGGCGACCAGTCGGCGACTGGCGAGCAAGGCGGGACTGTCGGTCGACGAAGTCGGCTGGCTGCACAAGATGTGGGCTGACAGGCCTGTGTGGTGGTTGATCCAGTGGCCGATCGTCGGGCACGGACACGCACACGTCGGTGAAGCGATCTCGGTTCGCAACCGGATGGGCCTCAGCCCGTTCTAGCGATGCCTCCGCCGATGGGCAGAACCCGTAGCAGATGATGCCAGCGGCACGCCGTGCACGCCTCGACCACATATGCCGTGAGCGGGTCGGTACGCGTGTTGAGCTTTGCCAGTTCGGCCGCCGTCGAGACGCAGCGGCCATGCGACGGGAGTCGTGCGCCGAACACATACGTCACCAGATACAGCGTGTCTTCGCGACAGATCGGACATGGCATCGATGCGGGGGTGCCGACGTTGCGCGCCGCTCGAACAAGCTCGGGATGCGCGTCACACACCTGGTCCTGCCGAAGGCGTCCCCTGTGAAACTCGTTGATCAGATGACGCCGTGACAATCGATGGTCGACCACTGCTCGCGCCCCGCGCAATGAGTCGATCCCAAAAGCCATTCCCGCAAGGCTAGCGAGTTGCGCATCCGCCAACGCCTCGGTCCGACAGGGCACACTGTTGTGCTATGAGCATCTGGTACGGCGACAACGTCGCCGACGACAGCGAGCTGCGACTGTGCGGTGACATCGTCGGCAAGCGGGTTCTCGAATTGGGCATTTCATCGACGTCCAATGCCATCGGCATGGCCTCCGGCGGCGCAAAAGCCATTGCCATCGATCCGTCGGCCGACAAGATCGCACGCTTGCGAGCAGCCGCAGAAGCCGCTGAGGTGAAGGTCGAATGCCATCAGAGCGAACTGGCCGATCTCGGTTCGATCGCCAGCGGGTCCATCGACCTGGCGATCGCCGCTCATTCGCTCGCCAACATCGATGACCTGCCCCGATTGCTGCGGCAGGTCCATCGCGTCCTGAAATCCAGCTGTCCGTTCGTCGTCGCGATGCACCATCCCGTTGCGGCCATGTTCGACGGCGCCGACCCCACCGCACGCCGGGCATACGGAGCCGACGGTGTGACGTTCAGTGAGCTGTACATGTCGTTCGAGCGCACAAACTTCCACTTCGACGCCATGTACGAGTTCAACACTCGTCACGTCCGTGATGCGGTGGCACCCACTGTGCTGGTCTTGCGGGCACGCAAGCAAGGCAACTAGCGCGACCGCCTCAGGCCAGCGAGTACTCCGACTCGACCAGCTCGGCCGGGCGGGGACGGCCGAAGACGTAACCCTGGCCGTGATCACAACTGATCTCGCGCAGGCGTGCCAGCTGCAAAGGCGTCTCGACGCCCTCGGCCACCACCAGCAGACCCAGCGAGTGGCCGAGCTTCACGACCGCCTCCACGATCGTGGTGTCTTCGGGATCGATACCGAGGCCGCTGACGAACGATCGATCGACCTTGATGGCCTCGACGGGGAACCGCTTGAGATACGTCAGGGACGAGTAGCCGGTGCCGAAGTCGTCGACAGCCAGGTGCAGACCGAGGTTACGCAACTCACGCAATGCAACGGTGGCTGCCTTCACGTCGCTCATCAAGGCCGACTCGGTGATCTCCAGCCACAGTGCGTCGGCCGTGAGCCCGCTCTCGGCGAGCGCTTCGGACACCATGCCGTGGAAGGCGGCGCTCATCAATTGACGCCCGCTGACGTTGACCGACACGGTGAGGTTGGCGAACCGCGGCAATCGAACGCGCCACTGACCGAGTTGGGAAAGCGACGATCGAAGTACGGCAGCGCCGACCTCGCCGATCAATCCCGTCTCTTCTGCCATCGGCAGGAACTGCTCGGGCCCGAGCAGGCCACGATCCGGGTGTCGCCAACGTGCCAACACTTCGAAGCCGACGAGGTGACCGGTGTCGAGCTGCACGATCGGTTGGTAGTAGGGGACGATCTCGCGTCGTTCGAGCCCGCGGCGCAACTCGTTGGTGGTTCGCAACGTCAACACCGTGGCATCGTGAGTGCCGGGTGAGAAGACCTCCACACAGTCTCGGCCACGAGCCTTGGCGCGATACATGGCTGCGTCGGCATCGCGAAGCAGTTCGGTGGTCGACACGCCGGCACGATCCGCGACGGCGATGCCGATGCTGGCGGTAACGAACAACTCGGCGCCGTCGACGACGAGAGGCTGCGCGATCTCGGCACGCAAGCGCTCGGCGATCTCGACCGGCGAGACTGTTGCACCGATGTCGCACAGCATCACGATGAACTCGTCGCCACCAAAGCGGCTCAGCATGTCGCGATCGCGAACCACTGCACGCAAACGCTCGCTCATGCCGCGCAGCAGTTCGTCGCCGACTCCGTGACCGAGGCTGTCGTTGATGACCTTGAAGTTGTCGAGGTCGATGAACATCACCGCCACTGCACCGGGCTCGCTCGTCTCGAGGAAGCGAGCAAGTTGATCGAGGAAGCGGAAGCGATTCGGCAGGCGTGTGAGCTCGTCGTGAGTGGCTGCCCACTCGAGCCGCTCGGCACTGTGGCGCTGCTCGGTGATGTCTTCGATGTGCGTGATTGCCAAGCCCTGTCCGTCACCCTCGTCCATCACCGACACCCACGCTCGTGCCCACATGACGCTCTGGTCGTTGCGGATGTAGCGCTGCTCCATGTGGTACGAGTCGGCGGCGATACCTGCCGTGTGAGTCGAGCCTCGCAGCCAATCGTCGGGATGCGTGATCGATTGCATGCCACGACCGACGAGTTCAAGCCGCGTGTAGCCGAGCATCGTCGCCAGTGATTCGTTGACGTCGATGAGGGTCCCGTCGTCGGCGCTCGACAAGGCCATGCCGGTCGGAGCGCCGTGGAACGCGGCGCGGAACCGGGCCTGGGCGAGATCGAGATCGTGCGCCTCGCGTAGGCGGCTGGTGATGTCGCGCAATGTCACCACCATGCGTTCGGGATCGCGCAACGGCACGTGCACGTCGGCTTCGAGCAATATCTCGTGGCCGTCGGGATGGTCGAATGGGAAGACCGGGCTGTCGTTGTAAATTCCCCTGCGCAACTTGTCCCACACGTCGAGCAGCATGGGCCGGTCGCCAGCCCGAACGAGCGAGGTGAACGTCTTGTTGAGCACCTCGGAATGCGACCGGCCAGTGATCTCGAGCACCAACTTGTTGGCTTCCACGATGCGACCCTCGCTGTCGAGCACGATCACCGAATCCGGGAGGTCGTCGAGCAGGTCGCGTAGCTCCGCCTCGGTGTGCCGCAGAGTGCGGATGTTCTCGCTGAGCCGGTCGGACAGCGTCGTTGAGTGGTACCACGTGGCGAGTTGCTCGGTGATGATCAACAGGCCGGCCAACGCGCCGATGACAAGCGTGACAGTGGTGGCCGGGGTGTGGTGCACCATGTACCGCCACGCCGCCACCCAAATCGCGATCATCACGGGGACATGAACGACGAGCAGGCGCGACAGCGTGGGTCGCGTATAGCGGACGACACCACCACTGGGCAGGCCTGCGGCCATGCCGATGAGCGCGAATGCCAATATCCAGCATGGGAACGAGACAGCGAACGACGCCGTGATCGACGTCTCGCCGACCGATGCGGAGTACGCCGTGTCCCCCACCGTCAACAACGCTGCGCCGATGAACAGCGCGACACGCGCCGGCGAGCGACCAATCAGGATCATCAGTCCGAGCAGCGATGCCAACGCGATGTCGGTGAGCGGATAGATCAGCATTGCCAGTTGGGCCGCCAACGAGAACCGTGCTGGATCACCGACACCTGCGCGGATGATCACTTCCCAGGCGACGAAGCTCAGTGCAACCGCGAGCACCATTCCATCGACCATGAACACAACGCGCGTTGACCGTTCGAATGGCCGGGTATGAACGACAACGGCGGCGATCGCGGCGATGGGCCACAGGAGGTAGCCGATGTCGGCGAACGATGGCCAGGTGGTGGACCCGTCGATGGTGATCTGCGCGAGCCACAGCAACTGTCCGAACGCCCACCCGAACGAACCGAGCGCGAAGAGGAGCCACTCGAGCCGGCGGTCGGCTCGGTAACGAATCAGGTTCGCAAGTCCAGCCCAAGCAGGAAGGAGGAACAGAGCACTGCCAGAAATCGATCCCCACAGCTCGACATCGAGCCCGTGAACTCCGATCTCGATGAGTGTCGTGATGAGGATCAGCGCTAAGCCGACAACGCCGAACCGCCACGCCGCCGAGCGCGACGGTACAAACCAGGCGTCAAGCCGGCCAATAACTCCGTCCTTGTTGTGGCTAATTGTCTTCACTCGTGCCGATCGCTCCCGTCCTGGATAGTATCAGCACCCCTCGTGGTCAAGCCGCCACTCATCGAGTCGGCGACCGATCTCCTCGCCGTCGATCATGCCTTCTTCGAGCCGGATTTCCAAGAGAAAAGACAAAGCCTTGCCGACGAGCGGCCCCGGCCCGATTCCGAGATGCTCCATCACCTGCGTGCCGTCGAGTTGTGGCCGGATCGAGGCCAGCTCCTCGCGCTGCGCAAGCTCGTCGATGCGCTCCTCGAGCTCGTCCATCCGCTTCGAGAGCATCGCTGCTTTGCGCTCGTTGCGCGTGGTGCAGTCGCAACGCGTCAGCACGTTGAGCTCGGCCAACAGTGGTCCCGCGTCGCGTACGTAGCGACGCACCGCGCTATCGGTCCAACCCATCTGGTAGGTGTGAAAGCGAAGATGCAAGGCGACCAGTTCGGTGATGGCCTCGATGTCGTCGTTCGAGTAACGCAATGCCGTCAATCTCTTGCGTGTCATCCGCGCGCCGACAGCATCGTGATGGTGAAAGGTGACACCTTTGCCTTGTTGATAGCCCCGCGTCTGAGGCTTGCCGACGTCGTGGAACAATGCCGCGAGTCGCGTGCGCCGAAATTCAAAATCGGCGTGCACGCCGGGCCGCACGTTCTCGACCACTGCCAACGTGTGGGTCAGCACGTCCTTGTGGCGGTGGATCGGATCCTGTTCGAGACGCATCGCCGGCAGCTCGGGAAGAAATTCATCTGCGAGGCCTGTCTCAATCACGAACCACAGACCGGCACTGGGATGCTCCACCGTGATGAGCTTGTCGAGCTCGTCGCGAACCCGTTCGGCTGAGACGATCTGCAAGCGCGCATGCATCGCAGTGACGGCAGCCGTCAGCTCTGGAACCGGCCGAAGCTGATAGCGAGCGATGAATCGAGCGGCGCGCAACATGCGCAACGGATCGTCGCTGAACGACATCTCGGGTGACAACGGAGTGCGCAACGTGCCTGTGACCAAATCGGCGGCACCGCCGAACGGGTCGACGAGCGTCGGCGTCAAGGCAGTCAGCTCCAATGCCATCGCGTTCACCGTGAAGTCGCGACGCGAGAGATCTGTCTCGATGTCATCGGCGAACTCGACGTGCGGTTTGCGTGAGTCGTCGTTGTAGGCCTCGGCGCGGTGGGTGGTGATCTCGTAGGTGCGATCACCCTTCTTTGCGCCAATCGTCCCGAAGCGCTCTCCCTGCGTCCACACCACATCGGCCCAACCGGCGAGGCAGGCCTTGATCTCGTCCGGACGGGCAGACGTGGTGACGTCGAAGTCGTAGTCGACGCGCTGGTCGGCGACCAGCAGATCACGAACCGTTCCACCGACCAGGTACAGCCGATGGCCGGCCGCCGCGAATCGCTCCGTGAGTGGGGAAATCTCGTCGAGGACCGGACGGAAACGATCCGGGATCACAACCAACCCTGCTGTTGCCAGTGGCGGGCCACGGCATTGACCGCTTCGGAACCAGGACCCGCCGAGGTGGGACCCTCCACGTCGCCGGCCGACTGACCCGCTGCACGCCCTGGAGCGGCGGGCACTCCTGCCAGTTGTCGCATCACTTCGCTCGAGCAGTTCGTGAGCGCGTCGAGGTCGTAGCCGCCTTCGAGCATCACGAGTCGTCGACCTGCTGGCACCAGCGACAGCACACGACCGGTCAGCGGGCCGTAGTCGCCTGCGGCCAGACCCATGTCGGTCAGCGGATCATCGCGATGGGCATCGAAGCCGGCCGACACGATCACCCAGGTCGGCCCAAACCGTTCGGCCACCGGTGCGACGATCTCGTCGAATGCCCGGAGGTACCGGTCGCCGGTGGTGCCCGCCGGCAGCGGGATGTTGAGGGTCGTGCCCGATGCGGCGCCCTCGCCGGTTTCCGCCACGGCGCCAGTACCGGGATAGAGGGGCCACTGGTGGAAGCTGACGAACAACACCCGAGGGTCGTCGTAGAACACCGCCT
>JBDTWJ010000175.1:0-6873 GCA_040006755.1 Ilumatobacteraceae bacterium
TTGCAAGGTCCGGCCGGACCCCAGGTCACACGCACTGAGCAACACAGGACAACACCTGACAACACCAAAAAATACCCTCTGAACAGGGTCTTTTCAGATTTGGGAGCAGGGGGTCGGGAGTTCGAGTCTCCCCATCCCGACGGATTTTTCTGGGCAATACGATTCCAGCAATCGATGTCTGGACAGGTTGATCTAGTCGCCCGCTTGACCACGGAAGCCATCGCGGCTCGGCGACGACGAGTGTCTGACCCCGACGGGTCCGACAGGCGAGCGCATTGCAAAGTTCTAGGTGCGTTTGCGTTACGAAACGCTTTGTTAGGAGGCATGTGTTGGTGTGTCGACGACGAATGGGCGGCTGGCTGGCCGCTCGCCCTCCCGTCTGCAAGGGGTTCTGCAACTGGCCAACTGGCCGGTGACGCTTACGATGCTGTCGTGAGCGAACGTGGAATCGTCGACTGGGCATCGTTCGGAGCGGTGCTGTTCGATCTCGATGGCGTCGTCACACCCACAGCCGAGATCCACGAGCGGGCGTGGGCAGAGCTGTTTGCGAGGTGGGGCTTCGACGGCACCGACTATTTGACGTACGTCGACGGCAGGCCGCGCTACGCGGGGGTGCAAGCGTTCCTCGCCTCCCGCCACGTCGAGCTCCCTTGGGGAGATCCTTCCGATCCGCCGGGCGATGGCACGATCTGTGCGCTGGGCAACCGCAAGGACGAGACGTTCAACGCCGTGCTCGCCCGGGAGGGCATCGCGCCGTACCCGGGAACGCTGCGGGTGATGGATGTGCTCGACAGCGCCGGCGTTCCGAGCGCGATCGTGTCGTCGTCGAAGAACGCGGGCACGGTGCTGCGAGCGGCCGGCATCGCCGATCGCTTCGTCACGGTCGTCGACGGCCGTGTGGCCATCGAGCAGCATCTGCGGGGAAAGCCCGACCCGGCGACGTTCGTGTACGCCGCCGAGCACCTCGGCGTCACATCGGCCCAGGCGGCTGTCGTCGAGGATGCCAGCTCCGGCGTTGCCGCCGGACGCGCCGGCGACTTCTTGCTCGTGGTCGGCGTGGATCGCGGCGGTAACCGCGCTGCTCTGGTCGCCGCGGGCGCCGACGTCGTCGTCGACGACCTCGACGAGACGGTCCGATGACGCGCAAGCGCAGCACGATCACGATCGACGTCGAGCGGTTCCCTGTCGACGCCTGGCGGCTGGTGGAGACCGGGACCGGTGACGACGACGGAGGCCTGACCGGCACGCTGTTCGCGATCGGTAACGGCTACCTCGGCTTGCGCGCCGACTGGGCGCCCGATCCGGAATCGGCGGGAACGTTCGTCAATGGCTTCCACGAGACGTTCCCGATCGTCCATGCCGAGCAAGCGTTCGCGTTGGCCCGTACTGGTCAGTCGATGCTCCACGCACCCGAAGCAAAGTCGATCGAGGTCGCGGTCGGCGAGGAAGTCTTGCGCCTGGCGCCGGATCACCCCGAGCGGTCGCACGTGACGGACTTCCGGCGCGAGATCGACTTCCGCACCGGGGTGCTGCGCTCCGAGATGACTTGGCACTGCCGAGCCGGCGGAAAGGTGCGTGTCGTCTCGCGGCGGCTGGTCAGCATGGAGCACCGGCACCTGGCGGTACTGCGCTTGTCGCTCGAACTGCTCGATGCACCGGCAGCGGTCAGGATCACCTCCCAGCTCGTGAACGCTCAAGACGTCACCATCGGTAACGCCGGGCGGGAGAAGGCCGACCCTCGCGGTGGGCGCACGTTCGATCGACGCGTCCTCGAACCGATGCTCCAGAGCCACCGCGACTCCGGCTCGCCGGGTGGAGGCACCGTCACGCTCGGCTACCGCTGCGTCGGGAGCGGAATGACGATCGCCGCGGCGTACCGTCACGTGGTCGCGGCAAACGGCGATGTTGCGTTCGATACGGAGCTCGCTGGTGATCGCGCCGCAACCACGATGTGCGTCGCCGCTGAGGCGGGCGACACGATCACGCTCACCAAGTTCGTCACCTATCACAGCTCCAGCCAGGTCGCCGAACCATCTGGTGACGTGTCGATCGAGGAGCTCGACGGCCGCTGCGGGAGAACGCTCGATGCCGCAGAGGCGGCCGGCTGGGAAAGCGCCCTCGCCGAGCAGCAAACCTGGCTCGAACGGTTCTGGGACCGAACCGACATCGTCGTCGTGGGGGACGACGCGGCCCAGCAAGCGATCCGTTGGAACCTGTTCCAGATGGCCCAGGCCTCCGCCCAGATCGGCGGTCGCGGCATTGCCGCCAAGGCCGTCACGGCTGCCGGCTACGACGGTCACTACTTCTGGGACACCGAGGTCTACATGGTGCCGCTGCTTGCGTACACCAACCCCGATGCCGCCCGCGATCTGCTGCACTTCCGCCACCGCACCCTTCCCACTGCCCGCCAACGAGCGATCGAGATGTCGCAGCGCGGGGCGTTGTACCCTTGGCGGACGATCAACGGCGAGGAAGCATCGGCGTACTACCCAGCCGGGACCGCCCAGTACCACATCGATGCCGATGTCGCCCACGCGATCGACCGGTACGTCACGGCGACCGGCGACACGGAATTCCTTCGCGCCCATGGCGCGGAGATCCTTGTCGAGCTGGCACGGCTGTTCGCCGACCTCGGGTTCTATGACCATGCCGCTCCACCCATGTTCCACATCCACGGAGTGACGGGACCGGACGAGTACACCGCGGTCGTCGACGACAACCTCTACACCAACGTGATGGCCCGCTTCACGCTGCGGCTCGCGGCCGACGTCGTCACCAGTCTCCGATCCGAGGAGCCCGACGCTCACCGCTCGCTCGTCACTGCCACCGATCTCGCCGACGACGAGGTCATCCAGTGGGCGCGAGCAGCCGACTCGATGTGCGTGCTGTATGACGCCGAACTCGGCATCAATCCTCAGGATGACGCCTTCCTCGACCACGAGTCTTGGGACTGGGCGGGCACACCCGCTGACAAGTACCCGCTGCTGCTCAATTTCCACCCGCTCGTGATCTACCGTCACCAAGTCCTCAAGCAGGCCGACGTGGTGCTGGCGATGTTCCTGCGCGGCGATGAATTCGCGCCCGACGTGCAACGCCGCAACTTCGACTACTACGACCCGATCACCACCGGTGATTCGTCATTGTCGGCCTGCGTGCAGTCGATCATGGCTGCCGAAGTGGGTCACGCTGAACTGGCGATGTACTACTTCCGGGAGTCCTTGTTCCTCGACATCGCCAACACCCACGGCAACACGGTCGACGGCGCCCACATCGCCAACGTGGGCGGGGTGTGGGCGTGCCTGGTGCACGGCTTCGCCGGCGTGCGCGACTCGGGGAGCCACGTTCGAGTCGCGCCGCGCCTCCCGTCCGGCTGGGAGGCAATGCGCTTCCGCCTGCACCGGCGCGGCGGCGACATCGAAATCGCGGTCGATCCCACCGGCGCCACGATCAGCGTCGAATCCGGCGAGGCGGTGCCCATCCTCGCCCACGGAGTGATCACCAACGTCGCCCCGGGCAGCTCGCTGCGGGTCATCGGCAGCGCGGCCTGAACAGCTACGCACACGATACGGAAGTGGCCGCCCACGGAGTGGCCTCGAGCCTCGCGACGTGCACGGATGCTTGTTCCACCCCTGCCGCGTGCCACAGCCAGCAGGCCCGCCGAGGGTGCGGGTAGCGCTGGGTCTGAGCTCGATCGGCTAGTCGAGCGGGCCAACGGCCTCGCGCACCAACTCGTGGAAGACCTTGATGCCCTCTTCCCATTTCGGGCTGAGGAAACCGACGTCGTACTTGCCGGCGGAGAGGTTGCGCTGCACGTGTTCGCAGACACGCGCATCCTCGTCTGCAACCTGCTCGCTGAACTTGATGATCGCCTCGACATCGTGCTCGGTGTCGTCGGCGAAGAAGTATTCAAAGATGAGATCGCTGTGCGTGTGACCACGCGGTAGCCAACGCTCGACCGCGAATCCGCCGGGAAAGACGTCGAACGCGAACGTCGGCCAGAACCAGCCGAACACTCCGAACGTCGACTCGTCGCGCGGCGGCATCTCGTGGATGTTCCAGCGACGATCACCTTTGATGAGCACCTTGTAGTTCAACGCGTCGGCATCGCGACTCATGGCCGGATGCACAGTGGGAAGGTGGTAACCCTCCATGAAGTTGTCGCCGTACGTCTTCCAGTTACATGCGACGGTGCGAACACTGCGGCTGTGGAAGCGGAACGATTCCAGGGGTACGTCGGCCACTTCGTCCGGGAACGCGCCGAGCCATTCGTGCAGAGGCGGCGTGTCGAGATCGAGGCATACGAAGACCATGCCGCGCCACGAATCGACTTGGATGGGCGTGAGGTCCATGTCGACGTCGGCCGGCAGGTCGGCACCGAAGTCGCGGGCGTTGAGTAGCTTGCCGGTGTCGCGGAACGCCCACCCGTGATAACGACAGACCATGTTGGCCTGGTGACCCTCGCCGTCCCACACGATGGGGCCAGCGCGATGCGGGCACAGGTTGTAGAACCCGACGAGCTTGCCGTTGTCGTTGCGGCGGATGAAGATCGGCCAGCCTGCGAGGTTCTCGGCGACGTAATCGCCGGTGCGTCGCAGTTGGTGTTCGTAGGCGATATGCACCCACGCTGATCCGAAGATGGGCCACCGCTCTCGCTCGAATATTCTCGGGTCGGTATACCACCGCGCCGGCAGGGTCTGCACCAATTCCACTGGCAGCAGCCTACTCGCCAGGTGGCCTTGGGCGGGCCTGCACCTGCAGTTGCTGCATCGCCATGAGGTCACGCATCTGTTCCTGCATCCCTGCTGGCGAGCCATCGAGGAACAGCACGTTGCCCTTGCCATTCTCGGCCATGTGGCGGATCGACTCGGTCCACATCGAGAACAGGATCAGCGACGAGTCGACGCTGTTGTCCTCGAGTTCGCGGGCTGCCTGCGCCAGTCCACGGGCGACTTCCTCGCGGAACAACGCGACACCCTGACCGCGAAGCTGGGCCGCAGTGCGTTCGGCCTCCGCCTCGATTCGCACGGCTGTACCAACTGCTTCCGCTTCCTTGGTCTTGCGGATCAACAACGCGTCGCCCTCGTTGGTGGCAGCGGCCTTCAGGTTGTTCGACGCAACGACTTGCGCCATCGAGGTGGTGATGGCTTGATCGAACGTGATGTCGTTCAATTGCAGGTCGATCACGTGGAATCCCCACGTCTCGACGGTGGTGTCGAGGTTCTCCTTGACCTCTTTCACGATCTCGCCGCGCAACCCAAGGATCTCTGCCTGCTTCATCGATGCGACGAACCCGCGTGTGCTGCCTTCGACACTGCGAACGAGTGCTGTGAGGAAGTCCTTCTCGGTGACGAACTTGAAGGCCACATTCTTGATCGTCTCTTCCTGCTCGTTGAACACGCTGTAGACCATCATCGCCGTGAAGTAGACGTTCGCCTGATCCTGCGTGATGGCCTGGAACTGCAATTCCACGGCGCGGTTTTGCACGCTGATGCGTCGGTGCACGCGCTCGACGAACGGGAGCAGCAGGTTGAGGCCAGGCCGCTTGATGCCGTGGTACTTGCCGAAGACAGTCGTGACGGCGACGTTTCCCGTGCCAACGGTCTTGATCGAGGTGAGGATCCCGATCACGAGGATCGCCCCGACGACGATGCCGATGATTTGAAGTGCGTTCATGGACCTCACGCTACGCCCAGGTGGATGCGCGCGGTCGCGGCCTACCGCTTGATGATGCAGTACACCTTGCGGAAGGTCTCGCTGACGTCCCACCGGCCGCTGAATCCAGACGGTGTGAACAACACGGATCCGGCCGACAAGTCGTAGCGCACCCCGTCGTCGCCGGTCATCGTTGCGGCACCCGATAGGCAGAAGAAGATCTCGTCGTAGCCATCGCGGCTCGCCGGGAAACTCCCGGGCGTCGCTTCCCACACACCGACATTGAGCCCGTTGTTGACCCACAGTTCCGCCGTCGATTCGTGTGGGTCACCCTTGATCGCATTCGCACGCGGCACCGGTGCTCCGAGCTCCACGCTGTGTGCATTGGCGAGGTACGCCACCGGCGCAGCTTGCCCGGGACGGTTGTCGATGACATACATCTTGCGAACGGTCTGATGCACCGTCCACGTCGAATCCCAGCGCCGTGGCGTGACCCACGCCGTGCCGGGTGCGATGTCGAACTCGCCGTCGTCGTGCGAGACGGTGACGCGGCCCGCAACTATGCACATCGCCTCGTCGTAGTCGCCGGTCGGACCACTGAGCGTGCCCGGCTGACATTCCCAGATGCCCACCTCGACGCCGTCGTACCCCCACTCCCACACCGACTGCGGCGGTGCCTCCTCCGGCATCGGAGCGAGAACGGCTGTGAGGATGTTCTGTGCGTACATGTCCCCATTGTGGCCCACCTGCCTCGCGGGCACCTACCCGCTCAGGATCACACGAGTGGAGATAAGCTCCCGACTCCGACATCGCGGGTGTAGCTCAATGGCTAGAGTTCCAGCCTTCCAAGCTGGCTATGCGGGTTCGATTCCCGTCACCCGCTCTGTTAGAAAAATGCCAGGATAGCCAGCATTTCATGACCTTTTGAGCCTCTGTTGACCGTCGCGATCTGAGGGTCGGGCCCTATCGCGGCCTTATGAGGCGGCGACCACCGGTACCGAGCGGTGCTATAGGGCCCCGCACGGGACGACCGACCGAATTCGGGAACCGACCCGCGACCGAGTCCACTACAGGGGTCGTCAAGACCGCCAGTTGCCGTCTCTGGGGTGTCCTGCAGTCCGTCCAATGTGCTGTGGTCTGCGGCTCTAGTCCGTGCAGGCTCTCTGGTGCGCTGTGGTAGTGCTGAGTAGTCGCGAATCCTGTGCACCTTTTGTGCACCTC
>JBDTWJ010000176.1:0-6858 GCA_040006755.1 Ilumatobacteraceae bacterium
CGCCTGCCATTCCGCAAGGCTACCCCCGCGTGCCTGCTCAGACGGGATGGATTGGCGGATTAAGGGGCGCTGACTTCGACGAGGGTGTCGTAAAAGGCGACGCCGCCACCCCATTCGGTGAGGGTGTCGTTGGTCAAGGAGTTGGCGACCATCCCATCGGGGTGATGGCGACTCCACCAACCCCACGGGATCGCGACGAGACCGGGTCGTAGACGCTCGGTGATGCGAGCCGGAACCTCGACCGAGGCGCGGTCGTTGAACACCCGGACCGACTGTCCCTCGCTGATGCCGCGGCTGGCGGCATCCTCGGCACACAACTCCACGAATGGCCCGGATTCGCGGCCGCCGTGCCCCGGCATATTCGAGTATCCGGAGTTGAGGAACCTGGTGTGGTGCTTCGGCGTCATCAGCTGCAGCGGGTAGCGCTCGGCCAACAGCGAGCCCGGCCCCTCGCCGGGGGGAACGAACGTCGGTAGCGCCGGCTGACCCATCGCGACCAACGCGTCGCTGACGAACTCGACCTTGCCGCTGGCCGTCGGGAACACGCCATCGCCGAAGGGACGACCATCCTCGGGATATGGCACCTTGAAGTGACCGACGCGACGCAACTCGTCGATGTCGACACCCGGCATCGAATCGCGAATCACGGTCATGTCGTCGTCGTACAGCGCGGACTCGGTGTATCCCATCGCCCTGGCGAGCCGGCGAAACATCTCGCTGTTGCTGACGCAGTCGCCGAGCGGCTCGATCGCCGGCTCGTTCCAGCTCAGCCAGAGGTGGCCCCACGGCGTGACCACGTCGACCGACTCGATCTGTGTGGTGGCGGGCAGCACGATGTCGGCGTAACGGGCCGTGTCGGTGACGAACTGTTCGTGAACCACGGTGAACAGGTCGTCGCGCAGCACGCCGGCCCGGACCTTCTGGCTGTTGGGAGCGATGACCAACGGGTTGCAGTTCCAGACCATCAGACCCCTGATCGGCGGATTGGTCTGCTCGGTGAGGGTCTCGCCGAGGCGGCTCATGTTGACCCACCTCGGCTGGCGATCACCCAGGAGGTCGGGCCGTTCGAGAGCCCTACCGTCGACCACTGACGCAGTCCACACGCCGATCGATCGTGCCAGCCCGCCGCCGCGGTCCTGCCACGCGCCAACCAGCGCCGGCAGGCACGCAAGAGTGCGAAAGAACATCGCCCCGTTCTCGTGATGCTCTGCACCGATCAACGTGCGGATGACAGCCGGGCGGATCGTTCCGTACAGCTCGGCGAGCTTTTCGATGTCCTCCGTTGCGACGCCGCATGTGGCGCTGGCGCGTTCGGGCGTCCACTCGTCGACGTGCATCGCCAATTCGTCGAAGCCGATCGTGTGATCGGTCACCCACTGCTTGTCGGTCAAGCCGTCGCGGATGAGCACGTGCATCACGGCCAGCATCAGAGCGATGTCAGTGCCTGGCCGCGGTTGGATGAACCAGTCGGCAGACTCGGCGGTCATGGTGCGGATGGGATCGAGCACGATCAGCTGGGCGCCGTCGGCGCGCGCTTCTTCGATGGTCGGCCAGAGATGACGGTTGGTCAACTTGGTATTGGTGCCCCACAGGATGATCAGCTTCGAATGACGAATCTCCAGCGGGTCGAGGCACTTCGTGGTGCCGTTCGTCATCGTCACACCGGCACCGACGGTCGGCCCGCAGATCGCCCGCTCGACACGTGTCGCTCCCAAGCGATTCCAGAACCGCTCGGGGAATCCCATCGCCAGCATGCTCTGGTTGCCGGCGTCGCTATAGGGCATGATCGCCTCAGCGCCATCGCGTTCGATGATCTCGTGGAAACGGGATGCGATCTCGGTGAGCGCCTCGTCCCATGTGATCTGTTCGAACCGGCCCTCACCTTTGGGCCCAACGCGACGCAGCGGGTGCAGGACTCGCTCGTCGCTGTACACCCGATCGAGGAACTTGTTGACCTTCGGGCACAACTCGCCCTTGCTGTACGGGTGATCGGGATTGCCGCGCATCTGCAGCGCGACCGGCGTCGGTCCTGAGCGGTCGACGGTGACATGCCATCCGCATGTGTCGGGACAATCGTGATGGCAGCTCCCGCTGACGACCTCGGCCGTGGTTCCAGCGGCTGCGCTCATGGACCTACGTTAGTCCCGTGCCGACGATCCAGTTTCAGCAGGTGGTCGTACCCGAAGGGTTGATCGACCTCGGCGTTGGTCAGCCGAACAACGCGATCCTTCCAGTCGACTACGTGCGCCGCGCTGCGGAGATGCAGTTCAACGACTCGCCGCAGTTCCTGCAGTACGGCGCCGAATGGGGTGATGGCTACCACCGGATCGCCCTCGGTGCGTTCCTCACCGAGGCATACGGCGTGCCGGTCGCGCCCGAGCAACTGTTCTCCACCAACGGCAACTCGCAAGCCCTCGAGATGTTGTGCACGATGGCGACCAAGCCGGGGGACGTGGTGATCGTCGAGGAGCCCACCTACTTTCTTGCCTTCCAGATGTTCCGCGATCACGGTCTGGAGATCCGTGGGGTGCCGATCGACAACGACGGCCTCATCGTCGACGCACTCGCCGAAGCGATCGAATCCATTCGCGCTGAGGCAAAGCGCGTGGCATTCGCTTACACGATCCCCGCATTCCAGAACCCGACGGGCGTCACGATGTCGACGCGACGCCGCGAGCAACTGGTGGCCGTAGCCGCTGCCGCCGATGTGCTGATCGTCGCCGACGAGGTGTACCACCTGTTGCGGTTCGCCGCCGGCGAGATGCCTCCTGCGATGTCGGCGTATGTCGATGACGGCCCGATCCTGTCGATCGGCACGTTCTCCAAGATCCTCGCTCCGGGATTGCGCCTCGGCTGGATCCACGGTTCGGTCGATCGCCTCGCTGCGCTCGCGGACAGCGGGCTGATCCTCAGCGGTGGTGGGCTGAACCCGGTCACATCCACGCTGTCGACGGCGATGATGCGGATGGGTTGGCAGCAGGAGTACCTCGAGTGGTTACGGGCCACCTTTGCCCGCCGTTCGGCGGTGATGATTGCCGCGCTGCGTGAGCACATGCCCGAGTGGGTGCACTACGACGTTCCGGATGGCGGCTATTTCGTGTGGCTGCGGCTGCCGCCAGGCACGGATGGTTCCGCTCTTCGCTCGATCGCCAAGGACCATGGAGTCGACCTGCGCCACGGGGCGCTGTTCTCGCCGAGCGGCGCCCTTGGGAACCACCTGCGTCTGAGCTACGCGTTCTACGACGACGAGGAGATTGCCGAGGGCGTGGCTCGACTTGGACGTGCGCTCAACAGCGGTCCTGCCACGGTTGCGATGAGAGGTTGACCGGTCACCGGGTGTAACCAAACTGCAACCCTCTCGACATCGACTGGAGGGTGACATCCCAGCTACCGTGTCAACTTCGGCTTGTCAGGAGCCGGCAACGACGGGGATCGGCACTGGTGGGTACCTTCGACATACTCATACGCGGTGGGACGGTGATCGATGGCACCGGCGCGCCCGCGCGGGTGGCCGATGTGGCGATCATCAACGACCACATCGTCGGCATTTCCCCCGACATCGTTGGCACCGCCAGCAGGGTCATCGATGCCACCGATCGGGTGGTGACACCCGGCTTCGTCGACATCCACACGCACCTCGATGCCCAGCTCGCATGGGATCCGATCGGATCAAGCAGCTGTTACCACGGCATCACCAGCGTGGTGATGGGGAACTGTGGCGTCACGTTTGCGCCATGCAAGCCCGAAGACCGCGAGGTGCTGGCGGCGATGATGGAGAGCGTCGAGGACATTCCGTGCGACGCAATCCTCGACGGTTTGGCCTGGGACTGGGTGACCTACGGCGAGTATCTCGAAAGCGTCGGTCGCATGAGCAAGGGCCTCAACGTCGGCGGGATGGTCGGGCACTGCGCGCTTCGTCAATATGCCATGGGAGATCGCGGCATCGAGCAGGCTCCGCCGACCGCCGATGACCTGGCCACCATGACCGAGATGTTGAGCGAGGCGATGCGTGCAGGCGCTCTCGGCTTCAGCACCAGCCGCACGTTCCTGCACAAGGTGCCCGACGGTCGCCCGGTGCCGGGGACCTACGCCGAGCCCGCCGAGCTCTTTGCATTCGCCGACGTGCTCGGGCGCCACGGCGCCGGCGTGTTCGAGAGCGCCAGCCGCATCGGCGAGGGCGATCGCGACGACGAAGGCATACCGGGCACACGCGCCGAAATGGGATGGATGGGCGAGGTCAGCCGGCGCAGCGGTGGTCCGGTCAGCTTCGGTCTGCTGCAACACGACAGCCGACCTGACCTCTGCGCGCAAGTCATCGCGCTCGCCAAGCTCGAGAACATGCGTGGCGCCAACGTGCGGCCGCAGACCACCGCCCGCAGTGTCGGCGTGCTGTTCAGTCTCGATACGCGCAGCCCGTTCGATCGGGCGTCGTGCTGGCGCGATCTGCGAGCGATGCGCAACGGGCAGAAGCTGGTGGCGCTGCGCGACCCGGCAACGCGAACGCGCCTGATCGAGTCGGCCGACACGACGCCGCCAACGGTCGACCTCGCCCAGCTGTTCGTGGTCAATCAGCTCGACGGGTCGCATGGCCGTTCTCGCTACGATCTACATCCCTCCACATCGCTCGCGTCAATTGCCCACAACCGTGGCATCAGCGCCGCCGCCGCGTACATCGAGTTGCAGCTCGAGAGCGACGGCGCGTTGGTGTGCAGCTTCCCCTTCCTCAACCAGTCGCTGGCGGCCGTGGAACACATGCTCGACGAAAAGCTCGTCACGCTTGGTCTGGCCGATGCCGGTGCACACGTCGGTCAGATACTCGATGCGAGTCAGCCGACCTTTCTGTTGTCGTACTGGATCCGTGAGCGGCAGCGATGGAGTCTGGAGGAGGGCATTCGCCGGCTCACCAGCGACACGTCCGATTTGTTCGGATTGTCCGGTCGCGGTCGGTTGACAACGGGTAGTTTCGCCGACGTGAACGTGATCGATTTCGATGCGCTCGACCTGCCTGTGCCGTCGTACGTGTACGACTTCCCGCATGGCGCCGGTCGCTACGTGCAGGGTGCTACCGGTTACGACTACACGCTCGTCAACGGCAAGGTCTTCATGGATCACGGTGAGCACACCGGCCTCCTTGCCGGGTCGATGCTGAAGAACTCGTCATCGCGTTGAGCGACACCGCAACCATCACATGCCCTCGCTGCGGAGCCAGCGCCGACGAACGATTTTATGGCCCGTGCCAGTCGTGTCGAACTGAACTGCGTGCGAAGTATCTCGGCGAGGGAAGGGTCGTCGAGGTTGCTGAGTACGAGCCGAAGATGAACGTCACTCCCAACGCCGTAGCCCTGAAGGACGACTGAACGCTCGCGCCACGTGCGCCGCTAACTGTGTCGCTGTCCTGTCGCTGGACGGCGTCGCAGCGACAGAGTTCGAGGTTCAGGCGTTGGGAAGGCCGGCGCCGGGGCGGAAGGTCGGGTCGTTGGCCGGCTGCTCGTTCTTGGCCTTGCGTTCAGCGGCGCGTTCGGCCATCTGAGTCATGGTTGTCGCCATGGCCGCGGCGGCTCCCTCGTGGGCCATGATCTTGGTCATCACCGCTGCTGACGCTCCGCCGATCAACTCGGCCTTGTTGGCCTCGACGTAGTCAGCGGATGCCTGCATCGGTCGCACCGAACCGTTGAGGGCCGGGATGACATAGCGAGCAACCAGTTCCCACGAGCGGCGGGCGTTCTCGCGATTGGCCCAGTCGTGGGCGAAGCCGAGCACCACACCGAAGCCGCCAGTCACCTTCTGCAGGTTCTCGATCGCCTGGATCAAGTCGTCGGGTGTGCCGATGACCGACGCGCCTCCACCCTCTGCGCCACTCTCGGCCACCTGATCGAGCAGATCCCACGGATCCTCGACGTGCGTTGCACCCGGCCGGCCCAGTACACGGACGTTGTACTCGTTGTGCCAGCGATGGAGACCGTGAACCGACTCACGCCGCGCCTGCTCCTTGGTCTCGGCGATGTGCCAGCTCATCAGGACCCGCCAATCGCGACGGTCGACGGTTGTGCCATGTGTGTCGGCCGCCTCCTCGGCAAAGGCCCACTGGGTTGGCAATGCTTGCAGACCCTCGGCGCTGGTCGAAGCGATGGAAAGCACGCCGATGCCATACTTCCCAGCGATCTGCATGCCACTGGGACTGATGCTCGAGGCCGTGGCCATCGGCATTCGATCTTGGATGGGAAGGATCTGTAGAGCCGCCTCGTGCAGCGTGAACCAATCGCTGTCGTAGCTGAACCGCTCCTCGCCGTTCAGCAGGCGGATGATGACGCCCATCGCCTCGTCTTGCCGATCGCGTAGCAGCATCGGGCTGATGCCCATGGTGCGGGCGTCGCTCGGTAGTGCACCGGGACCGCTGCCGAACATTGCGCGACCCTTGCTCATGTGGTCGAGTTGCACGACTCGCTGGGCGACGTTGAACGGATGGTGGTACGGCAGCGACACGACGCCCGTGCCGAGCTTGATGGAGTGGGTGACCTGCCCCGCCGCGGCGAGGAACATTTCGGGCGAGGCGATCATCTCCCACCCCGTGCTGTGATGCTCGCCGCACCAGAACTCGTCGTACCCGAGGTGGTCGAGGTGCGTGGCGAGTTCGAGATCGCTCTGGAACTGCAGCGTTGGGTTCTCGCCGAGTGGATGGTGGGGTGCGAGAAACGTGCCGAACCGAAGACGAGGAGACCGCATCCCGTCACACTAGAGATCGACAACAGAGCGTCTCGACACCGAACCGCGGCGGTGAAACGACGGGCAATCGTTTGCTTAGGGGCGCTATCCTGAGGACTCCCTTCGGGGACGTAGCTCAGTTGGCAGAGCGCTACC
>JBDTWJ010000177.1:0-6821 GCA_040006755.1 Ilumatobacteraceae bacterium
ACGACGGCAGCTCCCACCACGACGGCAGCTCCCACCACGACAGCCGCCTCAGCTGCAGGTCCGACCACAACAGTCGCTGGGGCCAGCGCCGGCGGCCCCACCTCGACCGTAGTGGTGGCCGCTGCGGGACCGGTGCCGCCCACCAACCCGAACACCGGGCTCGTGTCGCTGCCGGCCACGGGCTCATCGTCGCAGGTGCCGAGCGCGCTGATCGCGACCGGAATGCTGGCACTCGGGATCGCCATCACGGCAATGACCAGGCGACGAGTCTCGAGCTGAGAGTTCCGGAGCGGGACCTCTAATCCCTGCTTGCTTATATGTAGATATCGTTATATGGTCGGTTCGTGCAGATGCCGCTCTCGACCATGTTGGAGGTCCTCTGGGCCCTCGACGAAGAGACGCGACTGCGAATAGCTGCGCTTTTGCAGCAGGGCGAGCTGACGGTCTCCGACCTGACCGACATCCTCAGCATGTCGCAACCAAGGGTGTCCCGTCATCTCAACCTGCTCGCTGAGGCAGGTGTCGTCGACAAACACCGCGAAGGCACCTGGGCGTTCTTCGACCTGGTCACCACGGGGCCGATCGGACAGCTGGTCAGCAGCGTGCTTGCTCTCACCGACGTGGAGGATGCCGTGCTCGCTGCCGACCTCGATCGGCTGACGATCGTTCGTAGCCGCCGGACGGCATCCGCACAGGAATACTTCGCTGGGATCGCTCCGAGGTGGGACCAGGAGCGCTCATTGCACGCTTCCGACTCGATCGTGGAACAGACGATCCTCGAGGCAATCGGCTCGGCCGGTTACAAGTCCCTGCTCGATGTCGGTACCGGAACAGGCCGAATGCTGCAACTGCTCGGCCGGAACGCCGAACGCGCCGTCGGATTCGACAGCAGCCACTCGATGCTCGCCGTCGCACGAGCCAACCTGGAACGCGCCGAGATACGCGGCATCGACCTTCGTCAGGGCGACATCTACAGCCCACCGTTCGCGAGCGATTCGTTCGACCTGATCGTGATTCATCAGGTGTTGCACTTCCTCGACGATCCGGCCCGCGCGATCCGAGAGATCGCCCGACTGCTGACGCCCGGCGGCCGACTGCTGATCGTCGATTTCGCGCCGCACTCGCTGGAGTTCCTCCGCTCCGACCATGCTCACCTTCGCCTTGGCTTCCGGGCCGACACCATCGAAACCTGGCTCGAACAATCTGGGCTCGACGTCGCGACTGTCCGCTCGATCGCACCCCCCGCGATCGAGGGGGCGGCGACGCCCGAGAGCGACCGTCTCACGGTGTCACTCTGGCTGGGACGTGACCACCGCAATGCCGACGTACCGGCCTGCTCCTCCGACGAGCAGGCACAGCGATGACGCCGGCGATCTCGTTCGAGGTGTTTCCGCCCAAGTCGGCCGATGCGCTGCAAGGACTTCGGTCCACGGTGACGCGGCTTGGCGAGGTGTCGCCGACGTTCGTGTCGGTGACCTATGGAGCCGGTGGATCGGATCGAGAGCGTTCGTTCGCCGCGATCGATGCCGTGCGATCGGCTGGACTCGATGTCGCCGGTCACCTGACGTGTGTCGGTCAGGCAAGGTCGGAGATCGACGTCGTCATCGACCGGTACGAGTTGCTCGGAGTGACGCAGATCGTCGCACTGCGCGGCGATCCACAGACCGGGGCCGGCACGCCGTACCAACCCCATGCCGATGGCTACCAGCGCACCGCCGATCTCGTTCGTAGCATCAAGCAACGTGGCTTCACGGTCGCGGTCTCGGCATATCCGGAACGTCATCCCCAGTCACCCACGGACGACCACGACCTCGATGTGCTCGCCCAGAAGTGCGAGGCAGGCGCCGACAAGGCGATCACGCAGATGTTCTTCGACAACGACCACTACTTCCGGTTTCGCGACCGGGCCCGGTCGCGTGGCGTCGCAATCCCGATCGTGCCGGGCATCTTCCCGATCCATTCGCTTCCCGCAGTGGCAAGGTTTGCCGATCGCTGCGGCGCGTCGATACCGATACGCATCGCCGAACGGTTCGCGGGACTCGACGACGACGTCGAGACCGCCCACAAGATCGCCACGGAGGTGGCGACCGAGCAGATCAACGAACTCGCCGCGAATGGCGTCGACGAGGTGCACCTCTACACGCTCAACCGTGCTGACCTAGCAGTTGCGGTGTGCGAGCAGCTCGGGGTGCCATCGGGAATCGCGGCGCCATGACAGCCGTGAGCTCCTTGCGTGCGGCTGCCGCCAAGCGAGTCCTGGTGCTCGATGGGGCGACCGGCACCGAGTTCCAATCACTCAAGACCACAGAGGACGAACTGCGCGGCACGCGTTTTCGCGATCACCCGAATTCGCTTGCTGGCAATCACGATCTGATGGTGTTGACGCAACCCGCTGTGGTCATCGACCTTCACCTCTCGTACCTGTTGGCGGGCGCCGACATCATCACGACCAACACGTTCTCGAGCACGACAGTCGCGCAACGCGAGTACGGCCTCGACGATCAAATTCTCATCGGTGAGCTCAACCGCACAGCCGCCCAACTGGCCCGCACAGCTGCCGACGACGCACACCGCCGCGATGGCCGCACGCGATGGACCGCCGGCGCGATCGGGCCTACCAACGTGACGCTGTCGATGTCGCCGCGCGTCGAGGATCCTGGCTATCGCACGATGACGTTCCGGGATCTCGCCGAGTCGTACCGCGTACAGATCGCGGGACTGGTCGAAGGCGGAGTTGACGTGCTGCTGATCGAGACGATCTTCGACACCCTCAACGCGAAGGCCGCAATCTGGGCGGCACGTCGTCACGCGGCTGAAACCGGCGTCTCAACGCCGCTGATGATCTCCGGAACGATCACGGATCGATCAGGTCGCACGCTGTCGGGTCAGACCACCGCCGCGTTCTGGCAATCGGTTCGCCACGCCGATCCCATCTCGGTCGGTCTCAACTGCGCGCTTGGCGGCGCCGACATGCGGCCCTACATCCAGGAACTTGCGAGCCTCGCCGACACACTCACCTGCGCGTATCCCAACGCCGGTCTGCCCAACGCTCTCGGTTGCTACGACGAGACGCCCGAGCAGACCGCGGCAATCCTTGGTGAGTTCGCCGAGGCCGGCTTCGTCAACATCGTCGGTGGCTGCTGTGGCACGACGCCCGCTCATGTCTCAGCAATCGCCGAGGCGGTTGCCGGCAAATCACCGCGCGTTCCAGTCGAGCGTCGCCACGTGCTGCAGCTGTCCGGGCTCGAGCCGTTCGCGCTCACCGACGAGATCCCGTTCGTCAACGTCGGAGAGCGCACCAACGTCACGGGCTCGGCAAAGTTCCGGCGCCTGATCACCAACGGCGACTTCGGTGAGGCCCTTCATGTCGCCCGCGACCAGGTCGAGAACGGCGCGCAGATCATCGACGTGAACATGGACGAAGGCCTGCTCGACTCGAAGCAGGCGATCACCACGTTCCTCAACCTCATTGCCGGCGAACCCGACATCGCTCGCGTCCCGGTCATGCTCGATTCATCGAAGTTCGCGGTGATCGAGGCCGGTCTCGAATGCGTGCAAGGCAAGGCCGTCGTCAACTCCATCTCGATGAAAGAGGGCGTCGACCAGTTCCTGGCTCAAGCACGTGTCTGCCGCGATCACGGCGCAGCGGTGATCGTGATGGCGTTCGACGAAGATGGTCAGGCCGACACAGCCGTCCGCAAGGTCGAGATCTGCGCGCGTGCCTTCGAGTTGTTGACGACCGAACTCGACTTCCCGCCAGAAGACATCATCTTCGATCCGAACATCTTCGCGATCGCCACGGGAATCGCCGAGCACGATCGCTACGGACTCGACTTCATCGAAGCGACGGCCGAACTGCGTCGCCGCTTTCCCACCTCGCACGTGTCGGGCGGCGTGTCGAATCTTTCCTTCGCGTTCCGAGGCAATGACCAGGTCCGCGAAGCCATGCACTCCGTGTTCCTCTATCACGCCATCGCTCGAGGCATGCGCATGGGCATTGTCAACGCGGGCCAGCTCGCGGTGTACGAGCAGATCGACCGAGAGCTACGCGACCTGTGCGAAGACGTGGTCCTCGCCAGGCGCCCCGACGCCGCTGAGAGGCTCCTCGAGTCAGCGACGCGCTACGACGGCGGTCGCTCGGATCAAGGTGAACGAGCCGGCCAGGAGTGGCGGGACTGGGACACCGACAAGCGGCTCGAGCACTCGCTGGTCAATGGCATCACCGAGTTCATCGAGGTCGACGTCGAGGAGTCGCGGCTGCGCTTGCAATCGCCGGTCTCGGTGATCGAGGGACCGTTGATGGACGGCATGAATCTGGTCGGCGACCTGTTCGGCTCTGGACGCATGTTCCTCCCCCAGGTCGTGAAATCGGCACGCGTGATGAAACAGGCGGTTGCCTACCTCACACCGTTCCTCGAGGCAGAGCGCGCCGCGCTCATCGCCGCGGGTGGCGAGGCTACGTCGAACAAGAAGGGCACAGCGGTACTCGCGACCGTCAAGGGCGATGTGCACGACATCGGCAAGAACATCGTCGGCGTGGTGCTCGGCTGCGCCAACTACGACATCATCGACCTCGGCGTGATGGTGCCGGCGCAGAGGATCCTCGACACGGCCCGAGAGCACAACGCCGAGATCATCGGCCTCTCGGGGCTCATCACCCCGTCGCTCGACGAGATGGTTCACGTCGCCAGCGAGATGCAACGCCAGGACTTCACGGTTCCGCTGCTCATCGGCGGGGCGACGACCAGCCGCATCCACACCGCGCTGCGCGTGACGCCGGCCTACTCGAATGGTCCGGTGGTGCATGTCGCCGACGCCAGCCGTGCGGTCGGTGTGATCTCGAAGCTGCTCTCCGATGACCAACGCGACGACTATCTCGCCGACCTCGGGGTCGAGTACCAACGGGTGATCGAAGCGCACGAGCGGGCCGAGGTCGAGCGGAATCGCGTCTCGATCGACGATGCGCGAGACAACGCCGGGGCGTTCGCGTTCGACGAGTCGACAATCGCTGCGCCGACCTTCACGGGGGCTCGCGCCTTCGACGACATCGACATCGCCGACCTGGTGCCGTACTTCGATTGGACACCGTTCTTCCATACGTGGGGCCTGCGCGGCCGCTACCCCGACATTCTCCAGGACGTAGAGTTCGGCGAGGCAGCGCGACCCCTGTTCGACGACGCGCAGCGGATGCTCGAACAGATCGTCGAGGGTCGCTGGTTCGCGCCGAAGGCCGCAGTTGGGTTCTGGCCGGCACACTCCGACGGTGACGACATCGTCCTGCCGCAACATGCCCGCCGGCTCCATGGCTTGCGACAGCAGTTGAAGAGACGTGACGGCAAGCCGAACATGTCGATCAGCGATTTCATCGCGCCGGCCGATTCTGGCGTGTCCGACTACATCGGTGCCTTCGTGGTGACGGCAGGGCCGGAAGAGGTGGCGATCGCCGATCGTTACGCGGGCGCCGGCGACGACTACTCGTCGATCCTGGTCAAGTCCCTCGCCGATCGCATCGCCGAGGCGCTTGCCGAGCACATGCATTCGATGGTGCGACGAACGCTGTGGGCATATGCGCCAGACGAATCGCTGACGCCTGCCCAACTGATCAGCGAGCGATACCGAGGGATCCGACCCGCTCCCGGCTATCCGTGCCAACCGGACCACTCGGAGAAGACGACGATCTTTGAGCTGCTCGACGCCGAGTCCCAAATCGGAGTGGGGTTGACCGAAGGCTTCTCGATGTGGCCGGGATCATCGGTGTCCGGCCTCTATCTCGCCCATCCCGACGCCACATACTTCGCTGTCGGCAGGCTTCAATTAGATCAGATCGAGAGTTACGCCGAACGCAAGGGCGTGACCGTTCAAGTCGCTGAATCCCTGCTGGGAAGCACCCTCGCGTACACACCCGGCTGACCTCTTTGACCCGCGCGTTGTCTGGAAGGTGTCGCCGAGGCAAGGATTGGGTATCGCCTTCGATATGCCTGCCGTAGCCCCGTCTCCAAAGCCGCGGGGCCGCCACTCGAGCTCGACCTTGCTGGGTGGGCGATATTCGCTGACCAGGCGCATCGCAATAGGAGGTATGGGCGAAGTTTGGGCGGCCACCGACACGGTGCTCGGTCGACAGGTCGCGGTCAAAATCCTTCGCGACGACCTCGTCGACTCCGAGGTCTTCCTGGAGCGGTTCAGGGCCGAGGCGCGGCACACCGCCGCCCTCGCGCACGCTGGAATCGCTGGGATCTTCGACTATGGGGAGGATCGACACGACAATGTATGCGTCGCCTACCTCGTGATGGAACTCGTGGCGGGCGAGCCTCTGTCGAAGGTGATGCACGAGCGAGGCGCCCTGCCCGTCGACACGGTTCTGTCATTGTTGGCCCAGACAGCCGAGGCTCTGCACGCTGCGCACACCGCGGGCGTCGTGCATCGCGACGTCAAGCCCGGCAACCTGCTGCTGCTCGCCGACGGGAGCATCAAGGTCACCGATTTCGGTATCGCCCGCGCCGCCAACTCGGTGCCGCTCACCGAGGTCGGACAGATCATCGGCACGGCGCAGTACATCTCGCCCGAGCAGGCCGTGGGCGACGAGGCCACCCCTGCGAGCGACGTCTATTCGCTCGGCGTGATCGGCTATGAGATGCTGGCCGGCCGCCCTCCATTCACCGCTGACAATGCCGGGGCGCTGGCGATGGCTCACGTGCATCAGGTTCCCCCACCTCTGCCAGCGGCGGTTCCCGTCGCAGTTCGAACTGCAATCGAAGAGGCTCTTGCCAAGGATCCATCCAAGCGCCCCCAAGGCGCTGATGTCTTTGCTGCCAAGCTGCGCG
>JBDTWJ010000178.1:0-6619 GCA_040006755.1 Ilumatobacteraceae bacterium
TAGAGCGCGCCCAGGCAATGAGCCTCGACGAGCAGCAGGAGATTCTGCACCGCCATCGCCGTGTCGGTCAGCCAGAACGGCACCGGCCAGTTCGCGGCGACCTCGAGGCCGTGGCCTTCCTTGTCGGCCTCGGCGTATCGCGACGTGTATGCATCGGGATCGGCGATGGGGAGCACGATCACCGGGGCGTTGAGCAGACTGTCGTGGATCGCGGCGAACCACTCCTCGGAATCCGTCGTCTGCCAGAACTTGGCGACGCCGTCACCCGTCAAGACGATGAAGTGCACACCTTGGCTGTAACCCGCCGACGGAGCACGTCGGGCGGTATCGACGAGGGCGGCGAGCAGCTGAGGATCGACGGGTTCGGTGCTGAAATCCCTCGTCATCCGCCGACGGCGCATGACGGCTTCGACCGTCGCTGCGTCGGGTGGGACTGATTGGTGGCTCAGCGAGCGCCCAACTTGAGCAGATCCTCGGCCATGACCCATCCGTGGGCGACCAGCGAGCCGCCCTTCTTCGGGTTGACCGTGGCGAACAGGGCGGTCAGCTCGGGCTTGATCTTGTCGGGCTTCAGCGTCTCGTGATCGAGGAACCCGCTCTGTCCGTTGGACTTGGCCACGAATGACTGCTCGTCGTAGGTGGCGTCGACGCCGAAGCGCTTCGCCAGACGGCGGCCCCAAGCACGCTCTTCGCCGACCGCGCGGTGTCCGGGCCGAGGAATGAGCTCGTCGACCTGCTTGAACGCCTCGAGCGCGTCGACCAGCACGACCCGTGAGCCAAGCACGACGTCTTCGTCGGGAAAGGCCATGAGCGCCCTGTGGAACGCTTCGCCCATGAGACCCTTCAGTACCTGATCGCGCTTACTGGTGCGCTTGACGCTCATCAGACCGATCAATACGCACGGTGTGCCGCCAATGCGTTCGAGTGTCGAGAATGTGCATCCGTGCAGCTTGTCGTCGATTCGCGCCGTTGTGCACAGCACCCAATCTTCTTTGGCCTTCGACAAAACGCCGATGTCGAACGCTCCGCCCATTGACGCCATTTCGTCGAGATCGGCGTCGGTGAGCGCTGCACAGTCCCTGGTTTCCACCTGGATTGGCATGCTATAGAGCTCCCCATGTCGTCGTGCGAGGTTCCTATTGTGCCAGAAAAGCGGACGAATCGAAAAGGCGGACGACTATTAGAGCATCACGGCCTCGTGGCCGAGCAACATTCGTAGCTCGCCGACCGCCCGATCGAGGTCGACACAAAACTCATCTGCCAGGCGCAATATCTTCCCTTGGCCGATGTGCAGGTACACCTGCGATTCACCAGGATGATCGCGAAGAATTTTGCGGATCTGGTGAATTTTCAGCTCGTTGAGCGAGGTCGACGGCACTCTCAGGCGCAACGATGCGGCCGAGGCGGAGTCGAGACCCTCGATGATGTTGACATCGAGCGCCATGAACCCGACCCGAACTTCGTCGCGTTTGTCGACCCTTCCCTTCACCGTGACGATGGCGTCGTCGAGCAACTTGTGGCCGAGTTCCATCAGGGCTCGCGGGAACACAGTGACCTCGATCGTGCTGTCGAGGTCCTCGAGCACGAACACGGCCATCTGGTCACCTTTCTTGGTGAACTTGCGAGCCATATTGGTGATGACGCCACCGAGCACCAGGACGGAGCCGTCGTCGCGCTCGGGTGCCTCGGCAATACCGCAATCGACCTTGCGCCGTAGCGCGGCCTCGACCCCCAGCAGTGGATGGTCGGAGACGTACAGGCCGAGCATCTCTTTCTCGAACCGCAACCGGTCGCTCTTGTCGAACTCGTTGTCGGGGATGGCCACTCGTTCGTTGAATCCTTCGACACCGTCGCCGCCGAGGTCACCGAACAGGCTCATCACGCCCTGGTCGCGTTCGCGACGGCGGACAAGCGTGCCGTCGATGATCTGTTCGAACACCATCAACAGCCCGCGGCGAGGATGGCCAAGTGAATCGAATGCGCCGGCCTTGATCAACGACTCGACCGTCCGCTTGTTGAGCACCGGTTCGGGGACGCGTTCGACGAAGTCGTGGAAGGACTCGAACCGACCATTGGCTTGTCGTTCGCCGAGCAACTGCTCGACCAGCCCGCCTCCGACATTGCGGATGGCCGACAATCCGAACGTGATGGCACCGGGCGAGCCGGCGACCAGCGTGACCTCGTGGGCGATCTCCTCGGGTGTGACCGTGGCGAAGTCCATGACCGAGCGATTCACATCGGGCGTCAGCACCTTGATGCCCATCGCGCGGGCGTCGCTGAGGTAGACCGCCGCCTTGTCGAGGTTGCTCTTGACGCTCGACAGCAAACAGGCGAAGTACTCGACGGGATAGTGCGCCTTCAGATACGCCGTCTGATAGGTGATGAGGCCATAGCCGAACGTGTGGCTCTTGTTGAATGCGTAGTCGGCGAACCGCTCGATCACATCGAAGAGCTGCTTGCCCAACGCTTGGCCATAGCCGCACCGCTCTGCGCCGGCTTCGAACGCGGCGCGGGCCGCCGCCATGACCTCGCGCGACTTCTTGCCCATCGCCTTGCGGAGGTTGTCGGCTTCGGCCAACGAGTAACCGGCGAACTTTTGAGCGACACGCATGACGCTCTCTTGGTAGATCATGAGCCCGTACGTGTCGCCGAGAACCTCTTTGGCGTCCTCGTGGAAGTACGTGACCGCCTGCCGCCCATTTTTACGGTCGGCGTAGTCGTAGTGCATGTTGACGCTCATCGGGCCCGGCCGGTACAGAGCGAGCACAGCAGAGACGTCGCCGAAGCTGGTCGGCGCGAGCGAACGGAGCAACGCCCGCATCGGCGGGGACTCGAGTTGGAACACTCCCATCGTCTCGCCGCGCGCCATCAGGTCGAACACCATCTGATCGTCGAGCGGTACGGAATCGATGTCGAACTCGGGATCCTTGACCACGCGGACCATCTCGACCGTGTCGCTGATGACGTCAAGGTTGCGCAGGCCGAGGAAGTCCATCTTCAACAGGCCGAGGTCTTCGACACCGTGCATCTCGTACTGGGTGACGACCGGCGCGTCTTCCGGCCGGCCGCCCGCCTCGGGCTTGCGTTGGATCGGCAGGTACGAAGTGAGCGGCTCCTTGGTGATGACCACGGCTGCAGCGTGGATTCCGTCGCTGCGTTTCAGGCCCTCAAGGCCCTTGGCGACATCGACGACCCGCTTCACGTCGGGATCGGCATCGCACATCGCGCGAAGCTCGCTGGCGGACTTGTAGCCGTCGAGGTACTTCGGATTCTGTTCGAAGCAGTACTTCAGCGGCGTATCTCGGCCCATCACCAGGGGCGGCATGGCCTTGGCGATCTTGTCGCCGACGCCGTACGGATAGCCCAGCACGCGTGCCGCGTCGCGCACGGCGTTGCGCGCCTTGATGGTGCCGAAGGTGATGATCTGTGCCACGTGATCGCGGCCGTACTTCTCGGCCGCGTACCGGATCATCTCGTCGCGGTACCGCGAGTCGAAGTCCATGTCGATGTCGGGCATCGATATGCGGCTCGGGTTGAGGAAGCGCTCGAACAGCAGGTCGTACTTGATCGGGTCGAGGTCGGTGATGCGCAGGCAGTAGGCGACCGCGCAGCCGGCGGCCGACCCTCGGCCGGGACCGACGCGGATGCCCGCATCCTTCGCGTGCTTGATGAGGTCCCAGACGATCAGGAAGTACGACGCGAAGCCCATGTTCTTGATGACCTGCAGCTCGTAGGCCAACCGGTCGCGGGCCGACGATGGCAGCTCGTCGCCCCACCGCTGCTTGGCACCTTCCCATGTGAGGTGGTCGAGGTAGCCGGCGTCGTCGACGAATCCTTCGGGAATCGGGAAGTCGGGAAGTTGCGGGTTGCCGAACTCGATGTTGACCTCGGCACGCTCGGCGATCCACAACGTGTTGTCGCAGGCCTCGGGCAAATCGCGGAACAGGTACCGCATCTCTGCAGAGGTCTTGAGGTAGTGCTCTTGACCCTCGAACTTGAAACGCTTGGGGTCGCTGAGGGTCGCTCCCGTCTGCACGCACAACAAGGCGTCGTGCGCCTCGTGATCCTCGCGATGCACGTAGTGCGAGTCGTTGGTGGCCATCAGCGGCGCACCGATCTTGCGAGCGATCTCAACGAGTTTCGGGTTGGTGTCGCGTTGCGCCTGCAGTCCATGGTCCTGCAACTCGACGAACAGATTGTCCTTGCCGAAGATCTCCTGCAGCCGTCCGGCTTTGTCGAGGGCGCCTTTCTCGTCGCCCTGCAACAGTGACTGCAGCACGTGACCACCAAGACAACCCGTCGTGGCGATCAAGCCGTCGTGATACCTCTCGAGCAGCTCCCAATCCATGCGCGGCTTGTAGTAGTAGCCCTCCATGAACGCCAAGCTGGCGAGCTGGATGAGGTTGCGATATCCCTGATCGTTCTCGGCCAGCAACGTGAGGTGGTAGTAGAGCTTCTTGCCGCCCTCGGTGTCGCCGCCCGAATCATCGATGCGACCGCGACGCGGTGGGCGCTCGCTGCGGGTCTCGTAGGCCATGTACGCCTCGGTGCCGATGATCGGTTTCACGCCTTGTGCGCGACACTCCTTGAAGAACTCGAGCACCCCGTACATGTTGCCGTGATCGGTGATGCCAAGCGCCGGCTGACCGTCGGCCACTGCCTTGGCCACGAGATCGTCGAGGCGCGCCGCACCGTCGAGCATCGAGAACTCGGTGTGGACGTGGAGGTGGGTGAATGAATCCCCCACTGGCATACCTCCCTCACCGGCCACTCGTGACCGGCGACTTACACGAATGTGATTTGCTCGACCCTAGTCCGTTTTCTAGAGGTACGTGCCAGGGCGATCGGGTACGTCGATCGCTGCATTTGATGGAATCTGTCCCCCACCAGGGCCTCCGGCAGGCGAACCGGGCGGCAGCGAGCGCATTCCCTCGAGTTGTTGACGTGCCGCGATCTGTTGGGCGAACAACGTGGCCTGAATGCCATGGAACAGGCCTTCGAGCCAGCCGACGAGCTGTGCCTTGGCAACACGGAGCTCGCCATCGGATGGGATCTCACCGTCTTTGAACGGCAACGCGAGGTTGCGAAGTTCGTCCTGCAGGTCAGGCGACAGAGCCGCCGACAGCTCCACGATCGATCGCTCGTAGATCTCGGCGAGGCGCTCGCGGCTGGCTTCGTCGAGTGCGCCGGTGCGCACCTCCTCCAGCAGTTGCTTGACCATCGAGCCAATCCGCATCACCTTGGCGGGGGCGGTCACGGTTTCGGTCGGTGGTTCCTCAGTCGGCACCACCACTTCCGTTGACTCTCCCTGTTGCGATTCTTCGGTCGACATCGGACGCTCCTTGTGATGGGGGTTCAGGATGAAGTGGCCAACAACGGCACCAGCATCTCAGCGGATGTCAGTGAACCGTGTCGACAAACCAACGGATACGGGCCACTGTCCGCGGCGTCGACGAAGCTGATGGGTGCCTTGGCCATCAGCGCCACATCGCCGAGTCGCGCGGCGACCGGCGGGCTGACGACTGGCCCGAACCAGCCGCCCTCGATGAGCTCCTGTCGGCTCATGATCCAGGCAACGTCTTTGTGTGCGGCCGTCGCCGCCTCCAACAACTCCTCGGCCGCGCCGGGTCGAGCGTGCAGCCAACGAAACCGCCCTTCGCCCGAAAGATTTCGCGTCAACCTCATCACGTCGTCGTTGAGTGCGCGGTCGTTGTTGCCGACGTCGACCTGACCATGATCCGCCGTGATGAGGAGCGCGGCACCGTCGATGAGCTGAGCGCGAACCTGCGCGACGATGTAGTCGGCCGAGCGCAGCTCTGCGTCGTAGTACGGGCCGAAGCCGCGCTCGTGAGCGATCTTGTCGATGCCGTCGTAGTAGGCGTAGATCAATGGCTCGCCGTCGCGCAGCAGCTTGCCGATGGTGATCGCCAGGCTCGACGCTGCCCGCCACCCCACCAGCCGACCGCCGCGCAGGTGCGCGTCGGTGAATCCCGTACGTTCGAAGTCGGCCTTCGTGACGACGGGCACCGGCACTCCCATGAACGGCGCAAAGGGCTGGATGCGGCTCGGTTCGTGCTTCCGTCGAGCATCGCCGGACTCCGTCGCCCAGCGCAACACATTGAGGATCTCTCCGCCGACGTCGACGCGATAGCCGATCAGGCCGTGCTCACCGGGGGTCAGTCCGGTCGTGATCGACGTCAGCGCCGTCGTCGTCGTCGACGGCGCGACGGTTGTAATCGGGCCACCGTCGAAGGTCGCCAGCGTCGGCATGTCGGCGCGGTGCTCGACGAACTGTTCCCAGCCGAGCCCGTCGAGAACGAGAACAACGACCTGGTCGGCTTCGCGTACCGGTGCCGGCATCCAACCACGCTCCGCACCCCGGTTCGGGGTCAACAGCGTGGGCACGATGGCGCGTACGTTCGCACCGGAGTATTCGGGAAATGTCGGTTGCTCAGTCACGGGGAACCTCAGTCCAGCACCTGGCGGCGGGTGTGCGCCATTCAGGGATTGGCCTTGTGCCTGGCCGAAGGCGGTGAATTGCCCGCAGGTCAGGCTGAAAGCCGTAGATTGATCGGGTGCGCGTTTCCAGCAAGGGTGACTACGCCTGTCGGGCCCTCCT
>JBDTWJ010000179.1:0-6450 GCA_040006755.1 Ilumatobacteraceae bacterium
GAGCGGTGACCAGCGGTTGAGCCATAACTTCCCAGTTATCGCCACGAACACACGTTCGCAACCTCCACAGGAAACTTCTCGAAAGAAATTCAGCGCCAGTCGATCACCGTGTCGGGATCGGGCCGAACAGCAGGCTTGAAGTCGGTCCCCTTGGTGTACGCGAGCGGGGTGAGGCAGACCTGTTGCACGGTGCCGAACGGGATGTTGACGATGTCGGCGACGGCTTCTTCCATCATCAGGTGAATCGTGGTCCATGCGGTACCTAGGCCGCGCGCCCGGGCAGCCAGCATGAAGCTCCACATCGCCGGCATGATGTTTCCCAGCGCCGACGCGGCCTGCGCCGCTGCTACACCCTCGAGTCGGCGCGACGTCGTGCAACCGAGCACTAGGACTGGACATTCACCCATGTGCTGCGACAGATAGGTGGCTGAGTCGGCGACTCGATTCTGCTGTGCCTGCAATTCGTCGGTGTCGCGCTTGATGCGACCGGCGAAAGTCGGTGAGGTCGTGTACATGTCCCAGCACTGCGAATACACGTCGCCGATCGCGGCGATCTTCGCCTTGTCACGCACGACCACGAATCGCATGGCGATCTGGTTACCGCCAGACGGCGCCTGCAACGCCATCGCTACGCACTCGCGCACGAGATCGTCGGGTACCGGCTTGTTGAGGTCGAGGCGCTTGCGGACCGCCCGTGTGGTTGACAACAACTCGTCCGGACCAAGTTCGAGCAGGCTCATTCGACACTCCTTCGTGAACGACTGCCGAGCGTACCGAGGGATGGCAATCCGTAGGGTGTTGGACATGGACATCGAGGATCCGTATCCGACTGAATCGAGAGGTCCGTCGCTGGATGTCCTGCGCAGAATGCTCGCTGCAGCATCGCAGGGAGCAGACGGGTCGCTCGAGCAACCGCACGTCGGGCGGCCGCACGCCAGCCTGGTCAGGACCTACGACGAGTGGTGCTACCTGGCGTTCGCTCGTGGTCAGACGTGAGCAAAGACTCGTAGAATCTCCGAAATGGACGTCGAAGATCTACGCGTGTTCATCTACGACAGCTTTCGGCGGATCGGTCGGGCCCCTTCGGTCGACGACATGGCCACCTCGCTCGGATGCGCTGATTCAGAAGTGACCCACGGAATCCAAGAACTCGCCGAGCAACGCCATGTTGCACTCGATGCCGACGGCAAGATCGTGATGGCCCATCCGTTCGCGTCGATCAACCTCGGTTTCGAGGTGATGGGACAAAACACACTGTGGTGGGGCGGATGCTGCTGGGATTCGTTCGCCCTCCCTCATCTGCTCACCGACGAGCCCGACGTGTTGGTGGCAACGCGGTGCCCGGGTTGTGATCAGCCGCAAGCGTGGGTAGTCAATCGTCACGAGCCACCGGTCAGCGATTGGCTCGCTCATTTCCTCACCCCCGCGGCACACGTGTGGGACGACGTCGTGCACGCCTGCAACAACCAACGCCTGTTCTGCAGCGAAAGATGCATCGACGCGTGGCTGACTCGCACAGCGAACACGCGTGGCTACGTCATGGACATCCCCACGCTGTGGAACTTCGCCAGCCGCTGGTACGAGGGGCGACTCGAACGGGGCTACATCCGTCGCGAACCGAGCGAGGCAAAGGACTACTTCCGCGGTGTCGGCTTGATCGACCCGTTCTGGGGAACGTGACCTGCCCGGCCCAACTTGCACCGGGCGAGTGACACGAACAATCAGATCGGGCTTTGTGTGGCGAACCAACCGTTGAGATCCACCACGACGTCGGTCGGCACCATGCTGTAGAAGCACACGGTGCCGGCCGCCGATACCGGCACGAGGACGGCATTGGCGACGGTCTGGGCGGTCGTGTAGTTGACGTTGGAGACGAGGTTGAGGGTGCCGCATGGATACACCGTCAGGAAGCCGGCTGCTGCCGGGTTGGTGACGGTGACGTTGAGCGACACCGCGCTGACACCGGTGGCGGGTACTCGTCCAACGATGTCAGTGACCTTCACTTCGAGGTCGATATCGCCACCGATCTTCGCCTTCGGAACGGTGCGGACTGCGCCGGGGCTCTCACCCGGACGGGTGTCGAACACTCGAGTCGGTGTGACTCCGTTGAAGTCGGACGTGGTGGAGAACCAACCGTTGATGTCGACCACCACATCGGCCGTGGCCGAGGTGAAGAAGCAGACCGATCCGTCGGCCGACACCGTTGCGATGACTGCGTTCGACACGGTTTCGCCTGCGGCAAAGTTCACGTTCGAAACCACCTCACGAGCACCGCACGGATACACCGTGATGAACCCACCCGTATTCGAGTTGGTAGCGCCGACGTTGAGCGACACAGCGTCGACTCCCGTGGCCGGCACGCCGGCCATGTTCGTGACGTTCACCGTGACGAAGGTGCCACCCGTGACCGGCGTCTTCTGCACGGTCTTCAAGGCGTCGGGGCTCTCCCCTGGCCGGGTGTCGAAAACTCGCTTCGGTGCGATGCCGGTGAACCCTTGGCCGCTCGTCAACCATCCGTTGATGTCGACGACGATGTCTGTCGGAACCATGCTGAAGAAGCAGACCGTGCCCGTCGCGGAGACCGGCACGATCGCCGCATTCGAGACGGTCTGACCACCCAGGTAGTTGACGCTGGCGACGAGTTCGCGCACGCCACACGGGTATGCCGTGACGAAACCTGCTGCGTTGGGATTGGTGACGGTGATGTTGAGCGACACCGCACCGACACCGAGCGCCGGGACATAGCTCGCGAGGTTGGTCATCTGCACCTCGAGCTCGACGGCACCACCGACTTTTGCCTTGGTGACTGCACGCAGCGCATTGGGGCTCTGGCCCGGGCGGGTGTCGAACACGCGCTGCGGATCGATCGGATTGAAGTCGGGGCTGCCGGGAGGAGCCTGCGATGCGACGCCGCACGTCCCGGTCGTGTCGGGCGTGGTGAAGAACGGAACGGTGTTGAAGGGGCCGGAGACCTTGGCCGCTGCCGGTCCGGTGGGGCTGTCGTACGCGTTGCACGTCGCGTCGGTCAACGGTGCCCCGACGTTGCGGAGATCGAAGTTCGTGCTGGTGAGGATCGTGTTGCCGTTGATCACCGCACTTGATGCCGAGGCATCGCCTCGATCGAACGCGGGGGTGCCCTGGACGTTGGCCGAGTTGTTCGCCTGGATCTGAATGTCGACGTCGTTGTTCGAGACGACGTTGCCAGTGACGACGTTGCCGAGACCCTCGACGACGATGCCGAAGCCGTCACCCGTGGAGGCAACGAGTTTGCGGTGATAGCCGGAGACCGTGTTGGCACTGACCACGACACCACTCGGTTGGTCGGCGTTCGTTGCACCGGGCGAACGACGGAACACGGCGATTCCCGCATAGTCGCGAGCATCGGTGGCGGCGAGCGTGCGATTGACAGTGTTGCCGCTGACGACGAGAGTTCCCGGCCCACTTCCCAGGCCGTTGCCAGTCGAGTTCTTGACCTCGATGCCGTAGCGGCCGTTGTTGGTCACGGTGTTCCCGGCGATGAGGTTGGCACCCGGGCCCTCGGCGCCGAGCACCCCGATGCCGGAGTCGCCGTTGCCGACGACCTCGTTACCGGTAATCGTGACGCCGCTAGCGCTCCCGTCGTTGAGGTCGATGCCGACGAGGGCATTGTTGTCAAAGGTTCCGTTCGTGATTGTGATATTGGTCTTGGTGCCGTCGGTGAAGTAGACACCGCGCCCACCCGAACCAGCGAGTCCGTTGCCCGACGAGTTCACGTTGGTCAAGCTGACGTTGTTGAGGGCGGAGCCTGGGAGGAAGAGACCGTGGACGTCGTTGCTGGTGACGGAGATGTTGTCGAATCTCAAGTTGTCATGAACGCCACCGCCGGGTACGAGCATCACGCCGTTGTCGAAGTCCCTGACGGTGAGATTGGAAACCGCCACATCGTCCACACCGGAGGCAATGCTGATGCCGTTTCCAGTGTCCGTCCCCTGCAGCACCGTGGCTAGGCCAGCACCCTGCAGCGCGACGGGCCGGGCGATGCTGACCATCTCTGTGTAGGTTCCCGCCTTGGCGAGCACCGTGTCGTTGGCGAGGGCATTGTCGACTTCACCTTGGATGGTCCCGCCGATACGACGGACATTGGTGTACGTGGCGTAGGAGAACGAGCGAACGACGAAGGGCACCTGCGTCACCAATGCAACGGCAGCTCTGTCGAATGTGTTGTCGATCCAGTACGACGCCCAGTTGAACTCGGCTTCGGCATATACACCGCGGGCCCGGATGTACTGGGTGCTGTTGGAGAAGCTGTTGTTCTGGATGATGGCCCCACCGACAGGGTTGACGAACCATGGCTGGCCACCCGAGCCGCTGAAGCTGATGGCATTGAAGCCGTTGTTGACGAGATCGAAGGTGTTGCCGAGGATCTGACGGCCGCTGACGGGGCCAGTGTTGCCGGCACCGCTGGCGACGTCGACGCTGGTTCCGTCGAGGAACGCGTTGTTGAGGATGTGGTAGCTCTGGACGACCGTGCCCGATGGGGAGAAGTCATCGATGTAGATCGAGCCGCCACCGGCCGGAATCTCCGTCGCCGCGTAGCGCAGTGTGAAGTTGTCGGCGACGACCTCGATGGTCTTGTTGTCGCCGGGAATGTTCGGGCCGATCTTGACACCCTGGATGGTGGTGTTCTCAGCCTCGACGAAGATGCCATCGGTGCCGAAGCTGTTCGTGGCGTTGGTCGTGATCGTTGCAAGCGTCGCGTTCGGATTGGTGATATCGCCGTCAGCCGCGGTCACACCGATCAAGCTGATGCCGGGCTTCGCCGATCCGAAGAAGAGGCCGAACTGATAGATGCCGCCGATGGTGGTCGGCGCACTGTTGGGAGCGGTTTCGTTGTAGCTGCCCGGGAGGACGCGAACCTGACCGCCGGAGTTGACGGCGTTGATCGCTGCCTGGATCGTCTTCTTGGCGCTCGTCACCGAGTCGCCACCGAATGCGTCGTTGCCGGTTGCTGCACTTACGTAGCACGTCGTGCTGCAAGGAGTCTCTGCTTCGAAGTCATAGGTGGTGTCGACGCCGCTGACACCGACGGTGAGATTGTCGGCGTTGCCGTCGAAACCGGCCCAGCCGCTGCCGGCCTTCAGGTTCAGTGCGCCCAACGTCGCGTGGACTCCTGCGTTGGGAAAGGTCGTCTTGACCTGTGCCCAGGTGCACGGCGTTGCTTGTCCACATGGTTGGCCCACGGTCACTCCGCCGACGAAAGCGTTGCCGCTCTGCCACCATCTGCCTGCGGTTGCATCCCAGTGTTGCCAGGTGTTCTGCGGCACGCCGCCACCGACGGTCTGATACGGCTCGAAGACGAGCCGGCCTTGCCACGCGACATATGCGTCGTTGAGGTCGTAGTCGATGTTGATCGACAGCGAGATCGCCAGGTTGTTACCAGCGTCGGCGCTGGCGCGATAGGTGTCATATCCGAGCGAGGTGATGTTCGCCAGGCGAGTGCCGACCAAGTCGGCGGCGCCGGCAAAGATCCAGCCCGCATTCGCCGCCGACAATTGCAGCCGTGCGCTACCAGTGCCAGCGGGGGGCGTCGCTGGACCGACGACGAACGATCCGCTGCCACCGCCGTTGCCGTTGTCGTCGACGATGACCCAGCCGTTCATCGACGATGTCTTCACCACTATCGGGGCCGCAGCACGCGCGACCCCAGGTGCCAGTGTGATGGTCGACGCGGTGGCCATCGCCACGACTACGAGGCCCACTCGCCCGAACTTGGAGAGACGTGCTGACTGATGAGACTCGACCATGTGATATCGCCTTTGACCTTCAAGTCCCCACTTGTCGGCGTTGGGTGTACCTCAGCGGTCCCCCGATACCTCGGGACCTCTGGCGCAATAGGTCGTTTGGTACAGAGATCGTCAAGAAAACGTGTTGAGCGCTACTGCAAGCGGTCGCCTTCCCACACGCGGAGGTTATGGCGTGCCAACCTGCTGGCTCAGAAAGGACGATTCAAGAGCTTGAACCGGGGTAAAATCGCGATGATGTTGGTGGTCGGGTCGGCCGAATGACGTCTGTCGGTTGCGTACCGGATTGAGGATCAGCGAGAAGATCCGACGGTCCCATGGCGACATGTTGGGCGGCGAACTGTGCACCATGCTGTCGCCGAAGATCAGCACCGTGCCAGGCGGTCCCTTCGGGCAATAGAGATCGCCGCGCTCTGCGAGCGGCTTCACCACGTCGCGCGCAACGGTCCACAATGGATAGCTGGTGGTGGTGATGTCGAGTGAAGTCGGCGCAGGGCCGTCGCGATGTGACTCGCGGATGAAGACAAGTGGTCCGTTGAACTCGGTCACCTCGTCGAGGAAGATGTGGAGGTTGAGCGCAAGTGGCTCGGGAACACCATCTTCACGATGATGCGTGGCGAAGTCGTAGTGCCATTGCCACTGCTCACCGGTGAAGGCCTCCTTGGCGTTG
>JBDTWJ010000180.1:0-6343 GCA_040006755.1 Ilumatobacteraceae bacterium
TCGAAGCCCTCACCTTCGACGATGTCGTCATCGTCCCCGGCTACAGCGACGTACTACCCGACACCGTCGACACGACGGCGACGTTCGCGGCCGACATCACCCTCAACGTTCCCATCGTCTCTGCGGCAATGGACAAGGTCACCGAAGCGCGCATGGCCATCGCCGCGGCCCGCGAAGGTGGCATCGGTGTCATCCATCGCAACCTGTCGATCGAAGATCAGGCCGCCGAAGTGCAGAAGGTCAAGCGCAGCCAGAGTGGGATGATCACCGACCCGGTCACGCTGTCGCCCACCGCTACCCTGCACGACGCCGAGGCGCTGATGAACCGCTTCAAGTTCAGCGGCGTTCCGATCACCGACTCGGATGGACGATTGGTGGGCATCCTCACCAACCGCGACACCAGGTTTTGCTCGGGCGCAGACTTCGACCGACCAGTGACCGAGTTCATGACATCGAGCGGCCTCGTGACCGCCAGCGAAGGCACGACGCTCGAACAGGCGAAGGCGATCTTGCAGAAACATCGCATCGAGAAACTGCCGTTGGTCGACGCCGAAAATCGCCTGATCGGTCTGATCACGGTGAAAGACATCCTGAAGCGCCAGGAGTTTCCCAACGCCACGCGCGATTCGGCCGGCCGTCTGCGGTGCGCGGCAGCTGTCGGTGTCGGCACCGACCTCGAGCAGCGGGTCGAAGCCCTCTTCAATCAGGCAGTCGATGCCGTTGCGCTCGACACCGCTCACGGCCACTCCGCCGGCGTCATCAAGGCGATTGAACGAATCAAGTCGTCGTGGCCAACCCTGGCGGTGGTCGCGGGAAATGTCGTGACAGAGGACGGTGTCGATGCTCTCGCCGCCGCGGGTGCTGACGCGATCAAGGTCGGTGTTGGTGCAGGCTCGATCTGCACGACCCGCGTTGTCAGCGGCGCCGGCATGCCGCAACTGTCGGCCATCTACTTCACATGCCAGCGGGCCCGAAAGCGCGGCGTGCCGATCATCGCCGACGGAGGCATCACGTATTCCGGCGACATGGTGAAAGCACTCGCTGCGGGCGCCGACACGGTGATGCTCGGCTCACTCCTGGCGGGCACCGACGAGGCTCCGGGCGAACTGGAGTTGTTCGAAGGGCGCCGCTACAAGAGCTACCGCGGTATGGGCTCGATGGGTGCTATGCAAGGTCTCGGAGCAGACCGCTACGCAACCGCTCAATCCGAGCTCGGCGCAGCAACTCGCAAACTCGTACCTGAAGGAATCGAGGGACGGGTGGCCTACGCGGGCACGCTCAGCGACGTCATGTATCAACTGGTCGGCGGTCTTCGCAGCGGAATGGGATACGCCGGCGCCGCAACGCTCGAGGCGTTGCGGTCCGCGCGGTTCATGAAGGTCACGACAGCGGGTCGCGAAGAGAGCCATCCGCACGACGTCACCATCACGAAGGAAGCGCCCAACTACCAGCGCGGGTGATCCGTCGGGACGCTATTCCGCAGGCGTCGTTTCGACGACCGCCAGCAAGGCGCTTCCATAGCGTTCGAGTTTGACCGGCCCCATGCCCTTGATGTTGCCGAGCTGCGCCAATGTGCTGGGACGCCGGCGAGCGATCTCGTGCAGCGACTGGTCTGACAGCACCGTGTACGCGGGTTTGCCGGCGGCCAGGTGGCGACGGACGGACCTGAGCTCTTCGAACAGCTTCGACTCGGCTGGCGTGAGATCGCGGCCCGGTGTCACCGCTGCGACGACCGGTTGCCGTACCGGCTGGTGAGGCGCAACGCGCGCCCTGGCCAATTCCGCCGGATCGGGTGGTCGCAGGCACTGATCGATGAACGGGGATGGACGTTGACCGGGAACGACGTGTACGCGCAATCGACCGCGTGTGATGGCGACGTGGAACACGCGGCGCTCCTCCTCGACGTCGGTCGCCAGGCGGTGCGGGAACTGATCCATTTCGGCGTGGTGCACGATGACGATGGGCCATTCCTTGCCCTTGACGCGGTGCACCGTCGCCAGCGTGACGCCATCGGGGTGCCACGTGCGCCGAAGCTCGGAACGCAACCACGACTCGAACATCGACGGATCGGGTTGCAGCTCGGCGAGCTGCGCCACAGCCGTGAGGTCGTCGCTCTGCGCTGCTCGGTTCATTCCCTGGCGGTGAGTGTCGAGGGTCGACAGCGTCGACGCCATCCCCATTGAATCGTGCAATCGTGTGAGCAGCGACGAAGTCGAGGCGCCTGAGCCGGCGAGCTGCTGCAACAGCTCGATGTCTGCGGCGAATGCGTCGACGCGCTCTGCTTCGCGCGGCGTGTTGAGCCGAGCGGCCAATCGACGAAGTCCGTCAACCGACTCCTGCTCGGCGACCCATCCGGCGACATTCGGTCGCAATGGACGCGACGGGTTGCGCAATGCCTCACCGACATCGACGCGCGACAGCGCGCCGTGCGACGTTGCCAGACGTAACCAAGCCAGCGAGCCACGCACTGCTGCGCGGTCGGTGAACTCAGCGCCGACTCCGCCGTGCGTCGCGACACCGGCAAGACCGAGCGCGACCTGAACTGGAGCGAGCAGCGAATTCACCCTCGTGAGTACTGCAACTTCGCTCGCCAGCAACCCGTCCGCAATCGCTGCCCCGACGATTCGAGCAGTCGCCGCGACAGCGTCGCCCGGAGGTTCGACCGTCATCCCTGTGCTCGACGATGCGGCGCGTATCGTCTTCGGAACTCGACGGACATTGTGCTGCAGCAGCGTTGCAGCTGCCGAGACGACGTCGGCCGGACAGCGATAGTTGACCTCCAACGGGTGGTCGCCGGCGTGGGGGAAGTACTTGGCGAAATCGATCAGCCATTGCGGGTCGGCTCCGTTGAAGCCATAAATCGTCTGGTCGTCGTCGCCCACGCCGAAGACACATCCTTCGGGACCCGCCAGAAGACGAACGAGCAGGAGGTGGGCGGGCGTCAAATCTTGGAACTCGTCGACCAACAGCACTCGGCAGGCGCGCTGCGCAGCCTGTCTCGCGGCAGTATCGGTGAGAAGAATCTCGATGGCCCGCACGATCTGCTCATCGAAGTCGAGCGAACGCGATGCGGCAAGCTCGTGCCGGTACCGAGGCAACATCGTGGCGAACCCATCGACATCTCCGTCGTACACCGCCTCGACCTCGTTCGGGTTCCTGAGCCCCAGCCGCGCCAGCGACAGCGCCTCGATCCACAGCGCAACCGGGTCGGAATTTCGCTTGCGCGGGAACTCCACCAATCTGCCGATGATACGGCGCACATCGAGCTCGCTGATCGTCGTGAGGTTGGTGGGCTGTGCAGCGAACGGCGCAGAGCCGTTGACGATCGCTAACGCAATTGCGTTGAGCGTGCGCACTTGCAACCCGCGGAGATCGGCGACCCTGGTGCTCATCTCCTCCTGGGCGCGCTTGTTGAACGCCACGAGACAGACCGCGCTCGCCGGGAGACGCCACCGCGTCAAGAGATGGCGGGCACGTTCGGTCAGCACTCGGGTCTTGCCGGACCCGGCAGGTGCAATCACTCGCGATGCTCCACCGTGATGGGTGACGGCTGCGAGTTGATCATCGGCGAGGTCGGCATTCGATTGATTGGATTCGAAAGCCATCAACGAACCATGCTCCAGCGCGATGCGATGAACCACGGCAACACCATCGATTGGGTCTGTAAAGCGCAGTGGACCACCGTCGAGCCACACCAACGTGCCATCGGGAAGCACGACGTCGCCCGTCGCCGACTCGGGCGCCGTCGTCGCGCCAAGAGCGATCGCCGTCTCCGTCGGCTGCCAACTGAGGTGGTCAGGTTCTCGCCCGTCGACAGAGTTCGACCACACGAGATGATGCAATGCCGACACCTCGAATGTGAATCGAGGACCGAGGTCGTGGATCGCGGAGGCGTTGGTCTGCGGCACAGCCAGAGCCGCCCCGACCGTGTCATCGATCTCGAAGACACACGCATCGCGGTCGTCGGCCATTCTGCGTAGTCGCGCGACCAACTCAGCCGGCGAATTCACGTCGGCCAGATCGACGACCTGTCGCACCAACGCGCCCCAACCGTCCGGGACCGACTGACCAGGTCGAATGACGATGTTTCGGCCGAGCACCGGCATCTGCCTGGCAATGTGCGCCCGACGCGACCGAGCCGGTACCGGTACCGGTTCCGGTTCCGGCGGTGCCGGTGTCAGCTCCTGTACGGGTTCTCCTTCGGGCGGCCGGCTGCCGGATTGGCTCCTCGACCAGCACTCACGCACTTCGGTCGCCGTCTCGTGCCGCCCGCCGCAATAGACGCACGCGATGGCCATGACCGACCACCGTATCGGCAGCACCGCAGCCCGCATCCCGCCAAATAGGTCGGGAGACCCACCAGGCTCAAGAAGTCGGCAACCCGTGCCGATGTTCAAACTGTTATGGCGGACGTCCAATTTGCACCTCCCTTACAGCGGCTGACCTCACCGCCCAAGGTCGCGTCAACCCCGCCACCGCCGCCGCCCCTACCGACCCCGCCCTTCGCCACTCCAGCAGTCGAGGCGATGGCTCCCCCTCCGCCGAGCACGCCGCCGCCAGAGTTGCGCCTCTCGGCTCCCGTTCCGCAGATCCGTGCCACGGCCGCACCCGCGCCGAGCGTCCAGGAACTTCTCCTGCCGAACAGGAGTGAACAGCGGCCGACGCTGCACGCCAAGAAGAAAAAGAAGAAGCGCGGCAAGAAGCTCCTTGTCACCGTGGTCCTCTTAGGGATGGTTGGCGGCGCTTTCTACACATTCCGCAACTCGTCAACCATTCAGAATCTGCTGGGTCACGAGCCGGCCGCGGTGCCCCTGCCCGACCAGCCCTTCATCCGGCCCAACATCAACAGCGTCACCTATTCAGTCATCTTGTCGGCCGTTCAAAACGGAGTGCCCAACAACGTGACGACCAATGTGGAGGAAGACTTCCTCGTCGGGCTGGGGAAGAGCACGACCGAGAGCCAGACTGGTGGAGCGCTCACCGCGTCGCAGGAGCTGCGCGACCGTGAATACATCTTCCGTCCAGGTCAGGCGCTCGGTGTCGAATGGACTCGACAGGCCCGGATACCGGAGTCGCCGAGCCCCTTCGACGTACCCACGTTCATCCCCATGATCAACGACATCATCGATCAGCCGTTGCGAAACGCGATGGAGCCGACGTCGTCGAAGACCGCTGAGGTCGAGGGCGTCACGATGACGTCGCTGACATACGTGATCGACCGGGCACAGGTGCCATACATTGCGCCGGCAATCTGGGCGAGAGTCCCATGGCTGTTCGACGTACCCAACGCATCCAACCTCACGGTCGACGTGAGCTACGACGAGAATGGTCTCGTCCGACACCTGTTCATCGGCGTCGATCCTCCCCAGCCGGGCACGGGCATCGACGCAACCTGGGTGACCAGCTACTCGCTGGATGTCACGACATTGAATGCTCCGGTCGCTATCACGATCCCCGTCGAGGCACTCGACGTTCCTCCCGGCACCCCCTGACAGTCGTCAGGCCAACTTCTCGACGAACGCTTCGAGTTGGCGCAAGTTGCGGCATTCGTACACCCCGTCTGTGTGCGTGCCGTAATCACCCACGATCGAGTCTCCGGTGTTCCAATAGCTACGGGGCTCGGGATTCAGCCAATACACGTGACGGGCCTTCTGGCCCATCTCTTTCACGACCCATGCCTGCGACGCGTGGTAGTTGTTGCGCGCGTCACCGAGTAGCAGCACCGTGGTCTTCGGCCCGACATCTTTGCCGTAGCGCTCCCAGAAGACCTCGAAGGCATGGCCGTAGTCGCTGTGCCCATCGACCCACACGACATCGGCTTCGGTGTTGACGCGGTGGATCGCGTCCTGGATGTCTTCGACTCCCTTGAAGTAGTCGGTGACCTCGTCGATGCCGTCGATGAACACGAACGACCGCACCTTCGAAAACTGTCCTTGGATCGCGTACACCAGCATCAAGGTGAACCTGGCGAACGCGGCAACAGAGCCAGAGATGTCGGCCACGACCATCAACTCGGGCTTGGCCGGTCGCGGATACTTGAACTTCGGCTCGGCCGGCACACCGCCGTAGCTCAGCGAATGCCGAACGGTGCTGCGGAAATCGAGCGGACCCTTGCGGCCATGCCGTCGCTTGCGAGCCAGGCGCGCAGCGAGTTTGCGTGTCAGCGGGAACAGCGCCTTCTTGAGGTTCTGCATCTCGTCGCGCGAGGCGTGCATGAACTCAACGTCTTCTGGCAGCGGTTTGCGCAGTGTTTTGGCCATCGCTTCCGCGCCACGATCGGCGACCAGTCGGCGGCGGATCTCGGCCTCGATCTCCTTCTTGAACTGCTCGATGCGTTCGTTGT
>JBDTWJ010000181.1:0-6302 GCA_040006755.1 Ilumatobacteraceae bacterium
CGTGGACCTTGCGGGGGTCGTGGCCGCCGCGACGCAGCCGTCGCAGGTCGTCGTCCGAGAGGTGCGCTACCAGGGCCTGCAGGCGCGGGTCCGGGCCGAAGAAGTGCTCGCGGATGTACGCGCCGGTTTCGACACGGTACTTCTGGAACTCGCCGTCGACGGTGGCATTCATCTTCGCGACAAGCACGCCGTCGGTGTCGCGGGCGAGCAGGTCGTCCCACTCTCTACCCCAGACGACTTTGATCACGTTCCAGCCCGCACCTCGGTACAACGCTTCGAGCTCTTGGATGACCTTGCTGTTGCCGCGTACGGGGCCATCCAGCCGTTGCAGGTTGCAGTTGACGACGAAGATCAGGTTGTCGAGCTTCTCGCGTCCGGCGAACGCCAGACCGGCCAGGCTCTCGGGTTCGTCCATCTCACCGTCACCGATGAAGCACCACACCTTCGCCGCGCTGGTGTCGACGATGCCTCGATCGTGAAGGTAACGGTTGAAGCGGGCCTGGTAGGCGGCGGCGAGGGGGCCGAGGCCCATCGAGACGGTCGGGTACTCCCAGAAATCACTGCGCCGGGGGTGAGGGTAACTGGGGAGACCCCCGCCACCGACCTCGCGCCGGAACCGATCGAGGTCGGCCTCATCGAGGCGTCCCTCGAGGAACGCGCGCGCGTAGATCCCAGGCGATGCATGGCCCTGGAAGAAGACCTGGTCGCCGAAGCCACCGTCGTCTTTGCCATGGAAGAAGTGGTTGAAGCCCACCTCGTAGAGGGTTGCAGCCGATGCGTACGTGGCGAGATGGCCGCCGATGCCGTCGAAGCGTTGATTGGCTCGACTCACCATCACCGCTGCGTTCCACCGTATCAGCCGACGGATACGGTGCTCCATCTCCTCGTTACCCGGAATGGATGACTCGTCGGCGGCCGGGATCGTGTTGACGTAGTCGGTCACCGTGACCTGCTGGAGATCGATTCCAAGGTCGTCGGCGCGGCCCAACAGTCGGAACAACACGTCACGAGACTCGGCCGTACCGCGAGCAGCGGTCAGATCGTCGAGCGAGTCGAGCCACTCCTGCGATCGACCGGGGTCAGGGTCGGGCCGCTGATCTACGAAACGGTAACGATTCATCAAATCACCGACCCTTTCGCGGCATCGATGGCGCCGTTACTGGAGATGTCTGTTCGCCGTCGTCCCAGACGGCCTCGATCGCCCGGTGGGCGAGTTCGATCTCGTCCCACGGTGGTGGCGTCCTCGCCGTCGTGCAGCGCATCGTCGAGCAACTCGCCGAGCGCGAGCAGACGTGCGTGCTCCGTCGCCAATTCCGCTGTGGGATCCGATCGCCTGCAGCCGCAGTAGTCACACATGATCCACTTCCTCGACCTTCGCTCGCGTCTATACTTCTATACTTTACTAGATAAACTGAACCCAGGTCGTTCAAGCCGAACAACTACTGTCAGCGTTCGGCATCGGTCGAGCGCCGCCGATGAGAAAGCGGATGCCCAATGAGATCGTGGGGTCGAAGACGGTGAAGCAGAAGCAAGTTGATCGGCATCTGGAGCAGCCGACTCATCCAGCGCTGAGGGCGAATCTGCTGATGGCTGGAGTTGTACTCCTGCTCTTGCTCCTCGCCGTGGCGAGTACAGTCGGCGCTCGATGAGCACGTTGCAGCTCCAGCCTCGGGGGCTCGGTTGGCTTCGAGCCTGGTCCAACGACGTGGCGATCAGGTCGACATCAAGTTGGGAGCGAGCCCCGTTCGAGACGACGGCGCTGGTCGATCCCGACACGATCTGCGCTCACTCGACTTCGATGAAGATGCACTCGCCAGGGCATTCCTCGGCAGCCTCGATCACGCGGTCCACACCGTTGTCCGGTATCCGTGCCATGCCATCGGACCCGGCAGGGTGCGACTTGCCGTCGAAGAGCGTTTCGGTGCCGAAGTTCGCTGCTGATTCCTTGACGTAGAAGAGCCCGTCGTCCTGACCGAAGAACACGTCTGGCGCGATCTCCGCGCACAGGCCGTCCCCGGTGCAGAGGTCCTGATCGATCCACACCTTCATCTGACCCCTCCTTGGCAGTTCGCTTGCCAGAATTATATACAGTGAACGTTAGAAATAATTGACCATGGAGTAGTCTTGGAGAAAGGTGACCATGCAGACAACACTGCACATTGATGGGGCCAACTGTTCGGTCTGCCTCAACGAAGCGCTCGACAACCTCGGCCGGATCTACGGGGTCAGCGCGGTGCACGGATCGACCGGTGAATCGTGTATCGAGGTCGACCTCGAAATGTTCTCTAACGAGATCCGGTCTTCCATCAGCGAGTCGACCACCAGGCATCCGACGCACCACCCCCGAGGTCAGATATGAACCACATCAACCCATCGATGACACTCGGCGAGATCATCACCCTCCACCCATCACTCGCCGCCGACCTCGAACGACGCCATCTCGACTACTGCTGCCACGGAGCACGGACCCTCGCCGCTGCAGCCGTCGAGGTCGGCGTGGACCCACAGACCGTCGCCGACGAACTGTCGGCCGTCCGCATCGATGAACCGCCGGCAGCGTGGGCGTCACTCGGGCCGTCGGATCTGGTCGATCACATTGAATCCGTTCACCACCGCTACCTGTGGTCTGAACTCCCGCGCCTCAGCACACTGGTCGACAAGATCGTCAGCGTTCACGTTGATCGGCACCATGAGCTCGCCGATGTCCAACGGCTCTACGCAGAGCTGCGCGCCGATTTCGAACCGCATCTCCTCCGGGAGCAAGAGGTGCTCTTCCCCATGGTCCGACGATTCGGCACTACCGCAGATCAGTCAACACCCGACATCGAACATCTGGCGGAGCAGATCGAAGTGCTCTCGACCGAGCACGAGACGGTCGGTGCACTCCTCGAGGGGCTGCGGCGCGTGACCGACGGCTATGCAACCCCTGCGGATGGATGCGCGTCCTACGCGGCCTGCTATCGGGCGCTGGCCGACCTCGAGGCAGATACACACCTCCACGTGCACAAGGAGAACAACGTGCTGTTCCCTGCAGTCCGGGCCCGGCGGTCGGCGCCCGGTCACGAGAACGAGGAACGCTGCCACCCACGAGCGTGAGCTCGATCGGTGGGGCCCGTCACGCCCGCGGTCACACCACCGGCATACGAGAGCCGTCCGCGAGTGAAGGCGGTTCGTAGGCCTGGCGGATCCAGATCCGTCTGCTCACGTGTATCAGAGCATCCCGAGTTGGAGGCGGGCGGCCTCGGACATGCGTTGGATGGTCCATGGGGGGTCCCAGACGAGGGCGACTTCGACGTCGTCTACGCCGGGTATGGCCTGGACAGCTCGTAGGGCGTCGGCGAGTAGGATGTCGCCCATGCCGCAGCCGGGGGCGGTCATAGACATGTCGATCTCGATCCGCCTGGTTCCGTCCGGGCGGGGGATCTCCTCGCAGCGGTAGACGAGCCCGAGCTCGACGATGCTGACCGGGATCTCGGGGTCGTAGATGCCCTGCAGCGCGTCGGTGACGTGACTGATATCGAACGGTCGCGCTGCTGCAGCGCTGGCGCTTGCGTCGTCGAGGAGTTCGAGGCCAAGAGCGTCGGCGTCGGCGCCGTCGATCCGCAGCAGCGAGCCCATCTCGGTGCGCACGGTGATGCTGCCGCCGAGCCGTTGGACGATCTCGACGAGTCCGCCTGCGGTGAGAGCAACCTGCTCACCTCGAGGCACAGTGGTGGCCGTCAAGTCGCGGGTGAGCTCGATCGGGGACCAGGGACTCATTTCAACCGCTCGATATCGGTCGCGACCACGCTCTTGCTGGAGGCGATGATCGCAGCGACGTGGGCGCGTAGCGATTCGTGCGGGATGGCATCGGTGATGTCACGGATGAAAGCGGCGATGAGCATCATCCGCGCCGCGTCGAGCGGGATGCCTCTGCTGCGCAGGTAGAAGAGGGCATCGTCGTCGAGGCGGCCGACGGTGGCACCGTGGGTGCAGCGAACGTCGTCGGCGAGGATCTGCAGCCATGGTCGAGTGTCGGCTTCGGCGTTCGGGCTGAGGATGAGGTTTCGGTTGGACTGATGGGCGTCGGTGGCGACGGTGCCTGGTCGCACAATGATCTCGCCGCTGAATGAGCCGCGGCCGTGGTCGTCGACGACGCCCCTGAAGCGTTGGGTGCTGGCGCACCTGGACGCGGCGTGATCAACGGTGACCACGGTGTCGTGGCGCTGCCGCCCGGTGGTCACGTTGACGCCGGAGAGTTCGGTTTGTACGTCCGTTCCGTTGAGGTGGACGCTGATCGCGTTGCGGGCGATGTCTCCGCCGATTGTCACCGAGGTCATTCGGAGTAGAGAGCCCTCTTCCTGCTCGATCCGGGTGTGGCCGATGTGTGTCGCGGCCGTCGACTCGGTCTGGACCCGGCAGTGGTCGACCTCGGCGCGGCGTCCGATCCGGATCGTCGTGGAGGCGTTCGTCACCGCGCGGCCGTCGAGCCCGCAATACGTCTGGATGAGAGCGATGTGACTGTCGTCGCCCACGTCGATGATCGTTCGCGGGTGCGAGATGGTGGCCGAGTCACCAAGTTCATCCCCGTCGTCTGGTGCGGTGAGGTGGACCACGTGAATCGGTACGTCGATTCGCACGCCGGGATCGATGACGACCACCGCACTGTCGCGACCGTCGGCGTGGTTGCGGGCGAGAAACGCGTCGATCGCATGGTCGATGCCGGCCAAGGCCACGTTCGCTGCGGCCCGGCCGTGCGACAGATCAGCCAGCCCGCACCACAGGCCCGCCGGAAGATCGTCGTCGTCGGCGGAGAGGTGAGCGGCGTACGCGCCGTTCACGAACACGATGCGCGGTCCGGCGTGGTCGCCGGCGAGCGCGTCGACGACCGGAAGCGACACCGATGCGCCGGTCGGTGGCATCGCCGCTGCAGTTGCCGCCTCCAGCCGCGAGACGATCTCGTCGACGGGCGTGTACCGCCAGGCCTCCTCGCGGACGGATGGGAAGTCCATCACCGACTCGCTCGCCGCATTCATGCGGGCACCGCCGCAAGGGTAGACGCGTACCCGCCGGCCTCGAGCTCGGCAGCGAGTTGATGGTCGCCGGATCGCAAAATCCGTCCGCCGCTGAGCACGTGCACACGATCGGGTCGAACGTCGTCGAGCAGGCGCGGGTGGTGGGTGATGATCAGCATCGAACGATCGCGACTGCGCAGGCGCTCGATGCCCCGGGCGACAACCCGGAGCGCGTCGATGTCGAGTCCTGAGTCGGTCTCGTCGAGGATCGCCAGACGGGGTTCGAGCATCGACATCTGCAGGATCTCGTTGCGCTTCTTCTCGCCCCCAGAGAAACCCGAGTTCACCGAGCGACTGAGGAAGGCAGGATCCATCTCGAGTCTGGCCATGTGCTCCTTGGCCAGGCCGAGGAAGTCCATCGCTCCGATCTCGGGCAATCCACGCTTGGCGCGAACCACGTTGACGGCGCTGCGCAAGAAGTACATGTTCCCGACGCCGGGGATCTCGACAGGATGTTGAAAAGCGAGGAACAGACCCGCGGCGGCTCGGTCCTCCGGTGTGAGTGCCAGCAAGTCGACGCCATCAAAGGTCGCCGTACCGCTGACGTCGTAGCCGTCGCGCCCCGCGAGCACGCTCGCCAAGGTGCTCTTGCCAGCGCCGTTCGGACCCATGATGGCGTGCACCTCGCCAGAGGGGATGTCGAGATCGAGCCCGTTCAGGATCGTCTTGCCCGCGATCGAAGCGCGGAGGTTGGCGATGTGCAACATCACCCCACCGCCCCTTCGAGGCTGACGCGCATCAGAGCCTGGGCCTCGACTGCGTACTCCATCGGGAGCTCGTCGAACACCTCGCGACAAAAGCCGCTGACGATCATCGAGGTGGCATCCTCCTCGGTCAGTCCGCGTTGGCGGCAGTAGAACAGCTGGTCCTCGCCGATCTTCGATGTCGACGCCTCGTGTTCGACCTGGGCGGTGTCGTTCCTGACTTCGATGTACGGGAAGGTGTGCGCCCCGCACTCCGGCCCGATCAGCAGCGAGTCGCAGCGCGTGTGATTGCGCGCCCCGGTCGCCGAGCGCATGATCTTGACTAGGCCGCGGTACGTGTTTTGGGCGTGTCCGGCCGAGATTCCCTTGGAAAGTATCGTGCTCTTGGTGTTGCGACCGATGTGGATCATCTTCGTGCCCGTGTCAGCCTGCTGGTGGTTGGTCGTGACCGCCACCGAGTAGAACTCGCCGACCGATTCGTCGCCCTGCAGGATCACGCTCGGGTACTTCCACGTGATCGCCGAGCCGGTCTCGACCTGGGTCC
>JBDTWJ010000182.1:0-6283 GCA_040006755.1 Ilumatobacteraceae bacterium
CTGGGTGCAGGCAGCCTGACCCGCCGGTAGCCTGGCTCCCCATGTCGAAGAAGACCAAGAAGAAAAAGGCGCGCATGCGCCGCTCGAAGGCGAACCACGGCAAGCGACCTAACATGGGACGTGGCTGAGCCAACCCTCCTTCCCGTACCTCCGACCCGGCGCAGCGCCGATGTGGAGGTTCTGCACGGCGTTTCCGTTGCCGATCCATATCGATGGCTCGAAAACGGTGAGTCGGAGGAAGTAGCGGCCTGGGTAGCTGCCCACAACGAACGAACCCATCAGGCGCTCGAAGCCCGGCCCACATGGAGCCAGTGGCACGAGCGCCTTTCCGCGCTCACGGCGCTGCCGACCATCGCCAGCGCGGCAGTGCGCGGCGACCTGTTGTTCGTACTCGGGCGAGCTGCCGGTGCCGATCAGTTCTCGCTCGTCGTGCAGTCGGCAGTCGAACGCGCGACGCCGGAGCGCTCGCTGCTCGATCCGGCTCAGCGCGCCGCCGACGGTGCCGTCGCAATCGACTGGTACGAGCCGTCCCTCGATGGTTCATTGGTCGCGATCGGGCTCAGCGAGGGCGGCACCGAACAGAGCATCCTGTCGGTGATCGATGTTGCCACTGGTTTGCCTCTCGACGACTCGATCGCCAACACCCGCGCATCGTCGATTGCGTGGTTGCCCGACAACTCCGGGTTCTGGTACCTGCGCTATCCGCCCGACGATCCCTACAACCGTCACGTGTTCTTCCATCAGCTCGGCACGGATCCCGCCGACGACCCCGTCGTGTTCGACGACCTACCAACACCCGAGACGTGGCCCGACGTGGTAGCCAGCGACGATGGTCGATACCTGTTGGTGTACATGCTCGTCGGCTGGGGACGGATCGACGCTCATCTGCTCGACACCACGACGGGCCAGTGGCGCGAGGTCGTCAGCGGCGTCGAAGCCCAGTCCTCGTTCTTCTTCCACGCCGGCGAGCTGTACGGGGTGACGTCACGAGACGCCTCCAACGGTCGCATCTTCGCGGCGCCGCTCGACAACCCCAGCGAGTGGCGAACTGTCGTGCCCGAACGAGGCGTCGTGGTCACCAACGCGGCCAGCCTCGGAGATCAGCTGCTCGTGGTATCGAGCTCGGCTGCGGTCGACACCGTGGAGGTGTGGAACACCGACGGCACGTTGGCCACCTCGATCGACGAGCTCGGGTTGATCAGTGTTCAGTCGAGAGACACCGACGGTGAGGTGGCCTTCGTCGCGGTCGGTTCGTTCGACGCGCCTCCCGCGCTGCACCGCATCACCGCGGGTCGCGCTGAACGGTGGTCGCCGGATCTCGATATCTCGGTGTTGCCGCCCCTCACCGTCACCCAGTTGGCATACCCGTCGCTCGACGGCACGTCGATCGGGTTGTTCGTCATGCATCGCGCCGACGTCGAGCCGTCGACGCAGACTCCGTTGTTGCTCACTGGTTACGGCGGGTTCGCGATCGCCGAGTCGCCGGCGTGGGTGGTGCGCGCTGCAGCATGGTGCGCGGCGGGCGGAGTGTTCGCGGTCGCGGGCTTGCGCGGCGGGTACGAACACGGCGAGGCGTGGCATCGCGCCGGACGACGGGCCAACAAGCAGAACGTGTTCGACGACTTCCACGCTGCCGGCGATTGGTTGGTCGCCCACGGGTTCACGTCGCGCGACCTGTTGGCGCTCGAGGGAGGCTCCAACGGTGGGCTATTGGTGGGCGCGGCCATCACCCAGCGACCGGATCTGGCACGGGCTGTGCACTGCGCGGTGCCGTTGCTCGACATGATCCGTTTCCCACAGTTCCTGATCGCGCGTCTATGGACGGACGAGTACGGCGATCCCGAGGTGGGGGAGGAGTTCGAGTGGCTGCTTGCGTACTCGCCGTACCACCACGTCGTCGACGGTGGGACCTACCCGGCGGTGTTGTTCTCGACGGCGGAGGGCGATTCGCGCGTCGACCCATTGCACGCCCGAAAGATGGCGGCCATGCTGACGGGCGTTCGTGGCAGTCAGGACGATCGGCCGATCCTCTTGCGGCAGAGCGGGCGAAGTGGCCACGGCCAGGGAAAGCCTGCCAACATGCGCGTTCGCGACGACGCCGATGTGTTGTCGTTCCTGTGCTGGCAGCTTGGTATCGAGTCCATGATCGATACCCGCCACTAACCTGCACACCATGGCCCGCGGAATCCAGCTACTCTCCCGCGTCCTTGCCGCGGTTGTGATGCTCATGGTCGTCGCGCAATGCGGCGGATCGGGCACTCCGGCAGCCGAGCCCGAGAAGCCCGAGAGCGCCAGTGTTGCCACCACCGAGGCGACCGATCCCACGACGACATCAGTCGCATCAACGACGGCGGTCTCGACGACGACAGTCGAGAAGACAACCACCACCATCGAGGCGACGACGACTGTGCCCGCGACGACGACCACTGCAGCGCCAGCTTTTGTGATCGATCCCAATTGTCCGACGACTCCGCACGCTGCGGTGATCGACCGCGCTCGGCAACGGGGTTGGTTGTGTTTCAACGGTGTGGCGTTACCCGAGTTCGTCATCACCACGGCGATCGAGCAGCCAGACCCAGGTACGTATCCCGTCTTCGCCAAGTCGATGCGCGCCTCGTCGAGGTTCGGCGGTCACTACAGCACGATGACCCACTTCGTCGCCTTCACTCGTGGCGAGGAGACCGGGGCCAGGGTCGCGTTTCACACGGTGCCGGTTCTGACCAATGGTGAGTTCGCGCAGCCGCTCGCGACCGTGGGCTCGCAAATGCTCCGCGGCGGTTCATCCGGCTGCATCCGCGTGCTGCCCGAGCAGGGTCAGGTGATTTGGGATTGGCTGCAGAAGGGTGACGAGGTGAGGGTGATCAACTGATCACGGGTCGATCTCGTCGTCGCCACCGCGTAGGTACGTCTGACCTTCGAGGCACTCGCCGCGATACGGGCACCAACGACACGACACGCCCGGCTTCTTGAGAGCCACCTCGCCTTCGACCTGCAGTTGGATCAATCGATGGATGCCGTCGAGCGTGCGTCGCAGTGCCGCACGCAGAACACCTTCCGTCACATCCTCGACGATCGGTTGGGCAGAGTCGAGATAGAAGGTGGCGAGCTTGCGAGGTGGCACATCGCGAACCAGTGTCTCGACCAAGGCATAGAACCGCAGATCCTCACGATGACGCTGACTGACCCGCCCGGTCTTGAGGTCGATGATGACCTTGCGGCTTTCGCGCCCGCTGGGGCGGCCCATGACCAAGTCGACGCGAGCGCGCAGCAGGACCGGGTGATCGAGCGGCCATTGCGCCGCCGCCTCGGTCGAGGGGTTGCTGCGGATGTCGAGCGGTGGGAAGCACTCGGAGAACTTGGTGACCCGTTCGACCGCACTTCCACGTAGATCGGCTTCATCGCCCGACGACAGCGCTGCGATCCACCGGCCGAAGTCGCGTTCCTCGTCGCCGAGACGAGCCAGCGCTTCGTCGACGAGCTCGCGGGGGCTCGGCTCGCCGCGCCAGTTGAGCATGAGCTGGATCGCCTTGTGGGCGACCTGACCGCGGGCCCGCGCGGGCGTCCATTCAAAATCGTCGGGAGCCAGGAAGTGGACTTCGCAGTCGTGCACGCTGGCAAGCGTGTGCTTGGTGATGAACAGCGTGTGACCGTCGAGCCGGTCGCTGAAGTGGGCAAACGCCTCCTTGGCCTGATCGCGCAAGTCGTCGACGAACGACACGTCGAACAGCGTCGGCTCGGCGGATCGCCGCAGGAGCGCCAGCGTGCGCTGCTGAGCAGGGTTGAGTTGCAGCGGTTCATCCACGAATGTCGAGACTAACGAAGGGGTGTCACAGCCCGGTTGTAACACCCCTGCGCGACACTGATCCCATGCCCGTCAACAACACCTCCATCGACTTTGCCCACGCCGCCCGCATCATCAGCCGCGAGGTGCGTCGTCGTGGCCTGGTCGCTCCGGGGTTTCGTTGTCCGCCGCGAATTGCCGGAGTCGACCGATCGCTGCGGCGCGTCGCCAACGGGGCTGTCATTGCTGTGCAGCTCAAGGGTCGTCCATGGGCCGCCATCGTCGGCGACATGATCGAGGGGGTGATCGTCACCAACCAACTACAACCTCCCCGGTCAGACCGATTGCGGGCCGAACTGTGGATTGCACTGGGTTTCGAAGTGCCGAGGCTCCGTTCCGTGGCCTAGATGTCGACGGCAACCAGCCACACGACGGTCGTGCCTGGTGGCACTTCGGTCTTCGCTACCTGCAACTCTTTGTCGTTGAATGCTCTTGGCCCAAGGGCGATCACCACCATTGTCTTGTTGGCGTAATCGCTATAGGCGCCTTGCGCGGTGTCATCGACGGGCAGCGACGATGGTGCGTCGAACTGCCGGAAGCCGGCTTCACCCAATGCGGCGGTGTAGGCGTCGACGGCGTCGTTGGCACTCAGCGAGGTCGTGCGCATCTCGCTGAACACCTGGGTCGGGTCTGCTCCCAGAACCGCAGCGAGCGCGGGAAGGGTGACGATGTCCGACATTCCGTCCGGCACGGGTAGAGCATCCCACCAATCCGGTTTGGCGACGGCGGGGTTGGGCTCGCAGACCGTGTTGGATTCCGGCAGGGCGAGCTCGGTCAGCACCGCGGCCTCGATGTCTGTCACACAACTGCTCACCAGGAGCTGGCCATGCCCTTCGCCCGTGTATGTCACGAGACGAGCGTTGGGTCCGAGTTCGACGACCATCTTCTGCGCCCACCGTATTGGGGTTGCCGGATCGTTGGTGCCGCCCACCACGACGATGGGTCCATCGCCGGCATACGAGATCTCAACCTGTTCGGGGTGACCAACCAACTTGTTGCATTGGTCGCTCTCAGCCAGCACGTCTTCGCCGGTGATGTCCTTCCCGAACCGCGGCGCCTCCGCTCGCAGCGTGGCCGCCAGAGCTTCGGCATCCTCTGGCGGGGTGGCCGCGATGCCGCTTGCGCACTGGATGATGGGGAACGACTGGAAGAGGGTGTTGAACGTGCCGTCTGGTTGGCGACCGTTGTAGTCGTCGGCAATCGCAAGGATTCCTGTCGGATCACCACCTTCGGCCGATGCCAGTGCTTGACCCAGCACCGGCCATTGGCTCTCGCTGTACAACGCTGCCACTGTCGCGCGTTCGACGGTTGCGTTGTTGGCAATGCGGCCGTCGCTGCTCGTGATGGGTGCATCGTCGAGTTTCTGCTCCAGCGCGTCCCATCTCGCTCCGACATCGTCGGCTCTGAAGTCGCAGACCGGGTTGTCCTGGCACCATTCGGCCCAGTTGTTGAAGGCCCCTTCGAACCCAACCAACTGAGTCTCGAACTCCTGCTGCGCAGTGTCGCCGTTTGGTTCGAACGCCGAGTCGAGAACCATCGCCCGCACACCATCGGGGAACATCGACGCATAGACCGCGCCGAGATACGTCCCGTATGAGATACCGATGAACGAAATCTGTTCGAGACCGAGCGCATTGCGAATTGCGTCCATGTCGCGTGCGGTGTTCTCGGTGGAATAGAAGCGCAACGTGTCGCCGTACTTCTCCTTGCATGCATCGGCGAAGCCGTTCTCGGACTCATCCTTCAGGACCTGCTCCTCCGGCGTGTCGGGTGTGTCGTCGACGTAGAGGTGTTGGTCCTGAAACTCATCGGAGACACAGCGGAGACCCCCCGATCGATCGACGCCCCGTGGATCGAAACCAACGAGGTTCTGAGAGACGAGGTTCAGTCCAAATGCAATTGAGGTGCCACCGACCGCGATGTATTCGAAGCCGGAGCCACCAGGTCCCCCAGGGTTGTAGAGGACCGCGTCGGAGCCGCCCTCCGACGCCGGAACCCTGATGAGCGCCAGATCAATCTTGTCGCCGCTCGGAGCGTCGTAGTCGAGTGGTACTTCCATCGTTGCGCATTCCAACGATGGGTCCTCGGCGCTCGGATCGTCGCAGGTGCCCCAGTCGAGCGTGCCGTTGTCGGCGCCCGTGGTGTCGGTGGTCGGCTCGGTGGTGTCGGTTGGATCGCTCGATGAGACGGTCGAACCGTCGATCGGATCCGCCCGGCTCGAATGGACATCGGTCGACGCACCGCACGCAGCCAGCCCGATCATGGCCACCAGAGCCAGTGGTCGACGTCCGAGCCGCATCACGTGCACGCTAGGTCACTTCGTCAGCGGTCACACCTCGCGCGCGCCGTGCGAATAGCCTAAGTTCGACACGTTGCCCGGGTGGTGGAATTGGCAGACACGGGGGGCTTAAACCCCCCTGACCTTCGGGTCATGCGGGTTCG
>JBDTWJ010000183.1:0-6277 GCA_040006755.1 Ilumatobacteraceae bacterium
ACGTCAAGATGATCCTGTCCAGCGCCGGCTCGGCGTTGATGGGCATCGGCCAGGCAAGTGGCGAGAATCGCGCGGTCACCGCAGCGAAAGCGGCCATCTCCAGTCCGTTGCTCGAGGCAGCAATCGACGGCGCCCGCGGCATTCTGCTCAACATCACCGGTCCGTCAGGCATGTCGTTGTTCGAGATGAATGCAGCGGCCGAGATCATCCACGGCGTTGCCCACCAGGACGCCAACATCATCTTCGGTACCGTGATCGACGATGAGCTCGGCGACGAGGTCAAGGTCACTGTCATCGCCGCTGGATTCGATCGTTGGGACAGCGGTGGCACAACGCCACGACCCGGCGGCAAGGCAACCGACAAGCCGACTTCCTCGTTGAAGGATCTCTTTGCCGAACAGCCGGCAGATCCTCTCGACGATGGTGACGACGATTTCGATGTGCCATCGTTCCTGAAGTGACCGAGCTCGGCGACCTCGCCGAGCGACTCCAGGGAGTTCGCCAACAGATTGCCGATGCCGGCGGACCCAGCGTCGAGATTCTTGGTGTCACGAAAGGTCATCCAGTCGAGGTCGTGCAGTCCGCGATCGCGGCAGGGCTCGTGGCGATCGGCGAGAACTACGCGCAGGAGCTCATCGCCAAGTTGCAAGATGCCCCGTTCGATGTCGCCGTGCACTTCATCGGTCAACTGCAGACGAATAAGGTGCGTCACATCGTGGATCTCGTCGACGTGTACGAAACGGTCGACCGGCCCGGCCTCGTCGCCGAACTGGCCAAACGGGCACCCGGGGCGCATGTCCTGGTGCAGGTCGACACCACCGGGCAGGCGTCGAAGGGCGGTTGCCACCCAGCCGAGGTTGAATCGTTGGTCACGAACGCGGCTGACGCCGGACTTGTGGTTGACGGACTCATGACGGTGGGCCCGACGACGGGAGGACCCGAGGCAGCACGTCCCGGCTTCCACCTCGTTCGAGGCATGTGTGACCAGTTGGGATTGGCGACATGTTCGATGGGGATGAGCGACGACTTCATCATCGCTGTGCAGGAAGGGTCGACTCGCGTGCGGCTCGGAAGCGTCCTGTTCGGCATGCGGCCTGTTGCCGGCTCGCGAGTACGGTAATCTCAGGCGAGGAGGACAAAGAATGCCGATCTGGAGAAACGCGATGGATTGGTTGGGACTCGGTCCCGACGATGCATACGACGATTACGACACAGCTCAGGAGCCTGAACGTCCCTCCCGTTCGCCCCGACACCAACGCGAAGAACCCGTCTCGCGCGGGCAGCGCGGCAATCAGGGCGACTACGAATCCGATGGCACCGTGCGAACCATGCCGGCTCGCCCCAGCTATCCCACGCGCGACGCCGATCTCACTGGGCGCCGACCCGTGCCGGCCACCGACGATTCCAACGTGCAGCCCCGGCCCAGCAATCCTCCGCGCCAGGCACCGACCAACTCTGGTGATCCGTACACCGTTCGACCGCGACGCTTCGATTCCGCCCAAGAGGTGGCCGACAAGTTCAAAGAGGGTCAGCCAGTGATCATGAATCTCGAGGCCAGCGACCGCGAAGTGTCACGGCGGCTCATCGATTTCGCCAGTGGGTTGTGCTACGGGCTCAACGGCACGATGGAGAAAGTTGCCACCGGTGTGTACCTGTTGAAGCCGATTCCGCCACGCAAGGGTGGTTACGACGGTGGCGAGTTCGACGGCTGAGTGTCCACTTTCGACGCCGCTGAGTGCCTAACATCTGAGAATGGACTTCAGCCCGCAGACCGTTCGCAGTGCCGGTTTCAAGACAGTCAAGAAGGGTTATGACCCGTCCGAGGTTGACGACTTCAAAGAGAAGGTCGCGGCGGCGATCGAGACTGCACAAAACCAGGCAACTGCCATGGAGGCACGTGCCCGCGCTGCGGTCGCCAAACTGCAAGAGGTTTCGCAACAAGTCACCAGTGGTGCGCGCGAAGCCGGCGCCTCTCCATCAGCCAGCGACGAAGACGCCGAGACCATCAGTCGAACATTGCTGCTGGCTCAGCGCACTGCCGACAACACCGTTGCTCAGGCCAACGCCGACGCGGAATCCATCACCGTCAGGGCTCGAGTCGATGCGACCACCGTCATCGACAACGCTCGCTCAATAGCCGACAAACTGCTCGACGAAGCCCGCCTCGAAGCCCGTCGTTCGGCCGAGTCCGAACGCATCAAAGCCGAGAACGAGGTCCAGGCGCTGCTGGCGCGCCGCGACTTCCTCCTGTCCGATGTCGATCACCTCGAGCACCATCTCGGTGCACAGCGCGAACGCCTGCGCGATGCAGCGGTGTCGTTGCAGGATCTCGTCGAACGAGTCCCGGGCGGCCTCGGCGACATGCGTCGGCCACTGCTCTCTGCGTCTGCGGAAACGTTGCTCTCGGCGTCGTCCCGAAACCCAGAACCCTCGCCCGCCGCCGCGGAAGCACCGGCTGAGATCGACGAGGTCGGTGGTGACGACAACGCCTTCGCCGGAGAGTCCACGGCCAACGACGAAACCGAAGCGTACGAGTTCCCGTCATTCGACGATGCCACACCGTCACAGATCTCATCGTTCGATTCCAACGCAGCCGACGAGGGCGAGGGCGTTGTCATGCGCCTCGACCTCGGTTCGCTCGATGTCGATCGGGCCACCAGGCCCAACTGGTCGACGGCAGGCGACGATCCGTTGATCAACGGTGACGAGCTGCAGTAATCATCTACTCCGGCTCGAAGCTTGCGGCTAAGATCTGACATGACGTTGACGAGGCCATCACCTCCGAGTCTTCGGAAGAACGGCCGTCCGGCTCACAACCGGTCGGCTCAGTAGAACCGGACGGGTCCAGCCCGACACAGCTGGCGAAACCGAGGGGTTGCCGTCTGCGGGTGGCAGCAAACAGGGTGGGATCGCGAGCTGACCGCTCGTCCCTGTGCAACATGAATTCCACAGGAGCCCCGCAGATGTACCCCGAAGTCGACCCGCAACCGATATTTCCCAAGATCGAAGAAGACGTGCTCGCGACGTGGGCCGAGCGCCACACGTTCGAAGAGTCGATTCGTCGGCGCGCCGATTCCGAGGAGTACGTCTTCTACGACGGTCCTCCATTCGCGAACGGACTGCCGCACTACGGCCATCTGTTGACGGGGTTCGTGAAGGACGCTGTGCCGCGCTATCAGACGATGCGCGGCAAACGTGTCGAGCGCCGCTTCGGGTGGGACTGTCACGGCCTTCCCGCGGAGGTCGTCGTCGAGAAGGAGCTCGGCATCAGCGGTCATCCGGCCATCAACGCGTTCGGCATCGACAAGTTCAACGACGCCTGTCGAACCAGTGTGCTCCGGTTCACCGACGAATGGCAGCGCTACGTCACGCGTCAAGCGCGATGGGTCGACTTCGACAACGACTACAAGACACTCGACCTCCCCTACATGGAGAGTGTGATGTGGGCGTTCAAGACGTTGTGGGACAGGGGCTTGATCTACGAGGGCTTCAAGGTCCTGGCTTACTGCTGGCGCTGCGAAACCCCTCTCAGCAACACCGAGACACGGATGGACGACGTTTACCACGATCGCCAGGACCCGGCGCTGACCGTTCAGTTCCAACTCGACTCCGGGGAACGCATTCTGGCGTGGACGACGACGCCGTGGACGTTGCCCAGCAACCTAGCCCTTGCCGTCGGGCCCGACATCGACTACGCCGTGATGGAGGACGACGGGGTTCGCTACATCCTGGCGGAGTCACGCCTCGCGGCATACGAACGAGAACTCGCCCATGCCGTGCACGTGGAGACGATCCAGGGAAGTGATTTGGTCGGGCGTCGGTACACGCCGCTGTTCCCGTTCTTCGCCGACACCCCCAACGCTTTCCAGGTGATCGGGGGCTCGTTCGTGTCCACCGAAGACGGAACCGGTGTCGTGCACATGGCTCCAGGTTTCGGCGAGGAGGACCAGATCGCGGCCAACGCCGTTGGGATCCCGACGATCTGTCCGATGGATGAGCACGGCCGATTCACTGCCGACGTCCCGCCGTGGGCCGGCATTCACGTGTTCGACGCCAACCCCGACATCGTCAAGGGGTTGAAGGCCTGCGGTGTGGTCGTGCGGCACGACAGCTACAACCACTCGTACCCCCACTGCTGGCGGTGCGCCGAGCCGTTGGTCTATCGCGCGATCAGCAGTTGGTTCGTCCAGGTGTCGTCGTTCAGGGATCGAATGGGCGAGCTCAACCAACAGATCCAATGGGTCCCCGAGCACGTCAAGGAAGGCAGTTTCGGCAAGTGGCTTGCCAACGCGCGCGACTGGAGCATCAGCCGCAACCGCTTCTGGGGCTCACCGATCCCGGTCTGGCGCAGCGACGATCCCAACTATCCGCGCATCGACGTGTATGGGTCGATCGCCGACCTCGAACGCGACTTCGGTGTCACAGTCGACGATCTGCATCGCCCATATGTCGACAACCTCGCGCGCCCGAACCCCGACGACCCCACAGGTCGATCGATGATGCGACGTGTCCCCGAGGTGCTCGACTGTTGGTTCGAATCCGGATCCATGCCGTTCGCTCAGGTTCACTATCCGTTCGAGAACTCGGAATGGTTCGAGAGTCATTACCCGGGCGACTTCATCGTCGAATACATGGCCCAGACGCGCGGATGGTTCTACACGTTGCACGTGCTCGCGACGGCGCTGTTCGATCGCCCTGCGTTCCGTACCTGCATCAGTCACGGCATCGTGCTGGGCGACGATGGTCAGAAGATGTCGAAGAGTCTCAACAACTACCCCGACCCGATGATGGTGTTCGACACGTACGGCGCCGACGCGATGCGGTGGTACCTGTTGTCGTCGACGATCCTTCGCGGCGGTGATCTCGCCGTGACCGAGAACGGGATCCGCGAGAGCGTGCGCCATGTGGTGCTGCCCATCTGGAACACGTACTCGTTCTTCACCATGTACGCGAACGCTGCGGGCTACACCGCACAACACCGCACCAAGTCTGACGACCCGCTCGACCAGTACATCCTCGGCAAGTTGCACGCCCTCGTCGCCGACGTCACAACGGCGATGGATGCCTACGATCTTTTCGCCGCATGTGGGACGGTCAGAACCTTCCTCGACGCGTTGACCAATTGGTATGTGCGTCGCTCACGCGAACGATTCTGGGCGGGCGATCCCGTGGCTCTCGACGTGCTGTGGACCGTGCTGACCACGTTGAGCCAGGTGGCAGCGCCACTGCTTCCCCTGACAACCGAAGCCGTGTACCGCGGATTGGTGAGCGATGAGGCCAGTGTGCACCTCACCGACTGGCCCAGCAGCGCCGACCTGGCGACGTCGCCGGTACTCGTGGCGGCGATGGACCGCATTCGTGACGTCTGCAGTGCATCGTCCGCTGTTCGAAAGTCAGCAGGGCGACGCGTGCGTCAACCATTGGCGAGCCTTACGATCGCGGCTCGCGACGCAGAGTCACTTGCACCGTTCCGCGGCATCATCGCCGACGAGATCAACGTCAAAGAGGTGGTTTTGTCGACCGACCTCGACGCGGTCGGCAACTTCGAGCTCAGCGTCGTGCCAGGTGTACTCGGTCCGCGCATCGGCAAGGACGTGCAGAAGGTGATCGCTGCCGTCAAGCAGGGCCAGTGGGCACAGGACGAAGCCACAGGGATCGTGACCGCCGGCGGCATCGAACTACAGGGGGGCGAGTATTCGTTGCGCCTCGTTGCCTCGGATCCTTCACGGGCGACGACGCTTCCGGCCAACACCGGTGTCGTCGTGCTCGACATTGAACTGACTCCCGAACTCGAGGCCGAGGGGGTCGCCCGCGACCTCGTGCGGTTGGTACAGCAAGCGCGTCGTGACGCGGGCCTGCACGTCAGCGACCGCATAGCGCTTCGGCTCGGCGTACCCGAATCCGTCCGCGCTCAGGTTGAACCCTTCCTTTCGTTGATCACGGAGCCGACGTTGGCCACGTCGCTGAGCTTCGAGCAGGGTGAACCCAACGCAGAACTCGACGGGGACCCCGTGTCGATCGGTGTCTCCAAGGTCTGACTCTGTCGGCCTACGTCCACATCGGCGCTGCCTGGCGGTAGCATCGCAGCCTCAACTGGGTCGACGGAGGTTCACCACAGATGGCAACTGCCAAGAAGGCTCCCGCAAAGTCTCCCGCCAAGAAGGCCGCGTCGAAGAAGGCCACGTCGAAGAAGGCCGCGCCTGCAAAAGCTGTGGCCAAGAAGGCCGCGACCCCCACCAAGAAGGCAGCACCAGTCAAGAAGAAGGCCGCGCCGGCC
>JBDTWJ010000184.1:0-6263 GCA_040006755.1 Ilumatobacteraceae bacterium
CTCTCTCTCTCTCTCTCTCTCCTCTCGATCTTGGGGTCGATTCGGAGCGCCGTGATCAGACAGTCAATCCACAACATCGCGGCGAGCACTTCGCAATGTGGCCAGATCTCCCTCGTACTCGCGGTGCAACACAGCCGGAGGTTCGTCAGGAGATGAGTTCATCGCGTCGCGCGTCTCGATGCGCCGGGCGGCCGGCTGGGGGACATTCGGGTACGAGCATAAACCCGCACCGATGCGCACGGGAACCTGTTCGGTTATTCGATAGAGCGCTCTAGAGCTTTGGCAACCGCTGTTGCAGGCCGATCAACGCTGCCAATGGATCTCCGGCAGCGCCAAGGCGGTCCGCGACGTTGCTGATGTTCCACTTGTCGGGCCGCAGGTCGAAATCGTCGAGCTCGTCCCAGGAGATGGAAACCGATACCGGTGCGCCGATCACGGGACGCGTGCTGAAGGGTGCAACCAGGGTCTTGTTGATGGCGTTCTGGGTGTAGTCGAGGCGTACCCGACCCCCTCGCTTGCGGACTTCCCACTCCCAGCTGACCATGTCGGGCACGGAGTCGCCGATGAGGCGTGACAAGCGTTCGACCCAGGCTCTGGTGTCTTCGAAGCGGAGGCCATCGGCCACGGGAACCCAGATCTGGATTCCCCGCTTGCCGGTCACCTTGGGAGCGGCCTTGACACCGACATGGTCGAGGGCTGTGCGATGGAGACGAGCGAGCACGACGACATCGTCGAAGGTGCTCGACTCGCCGGGGTCGATGTCGATCATCGCCCAGGTCGGCTGGTGCGGATGATCGGTCGTCGACGTCCACGGATGCAGTTCGACCGCTCCGTAGTTGGCGACCCAGGCAAGCGCAGCCGGGGAGTCGAGAACGAGGTACTCCTGTGTCTCGCCGGGATCGGCTTCATCGTTGTGCCAGCGTTGCAGCCAATCGGGAGCGTGAGACGGCGCGGCCTTGTGCCAGAAGCCGGGCTTGGTGATCCCGTCGGGAAAGCGATGCAAGTTGACCGGACGGTTGACGAGATACGGGAGCATCGAAGGTGCGATTGTCGCGTTGTAGCGGATGAGATCGCGCTTGGCGATCGCCTTGACGCGACCCTGGGCGGGGAACAGCACCTTGTCGAGGTTGGTGAGTCGCAGTTCCCGCCCGCCCAGTATCCACGTGCCCTTCGCTTTCAGGGCGTCGAGTGCCGCCAACTCGTCGTCGCTGGGCGCAGCCCAGATCGCCGACCTCGACCACGTGGCTGCGGGTTCCGCTTTCACCTCGTCGTTGGTGCGCCCGGTCTTCACCGAACGCGGATAGTCCTCTGGATCCCAACCCTTGGCTGCGCAGCCGTCTCGCTTCTTGATCAGCAGCCATTGCTCCTTGCTGCCGCGTGCGCCGCGCCGCACCAGTGCGAAGTGCCCACGCAGCTTTTCGCCGTACAGATCGAAATGCAGATCCCCGGCTTCCACCGCCTCGATGGGGTCGACATGGTCCGTGATCGACCACGTGCCCCAGTCCCACACGATCACGTCCCCGCCACCGTATTCGCCACGCGGGATCACGCCTTCGAAATCGAAGTACTCGAGAGGGTGATCCTCGACGTGCACCGCCATGCGCTTTGCGTCAGCATCCAGCGTCGGTCCTTTGGGGACGGCCCAGCTCAACAAAACCCCACCGGCCTCGAGCCGAAAGTCGAAGTGCAGGCGACTGGCCCGATGCCGTTGCACGACGAATCGATGGCCGTCCTTCGCCGGCGCCGCGGCGCCCGCGGGTTCGGATGTCACGTCGAAGTCGCGCTTCTGCCGATAGCGCTCCAGCCGATCCGATGGTGTCTGGGGGACCGGTCTTGACTTCGCCTTCGGTGCCGGCTTTGCGGTCGACGCTTTCGTGGCCGGACGTCGCGGCGCTCTAGCGGCCATGGCCTAACTGGCCTTCCTGGTTGCCTTCCGCGTGGTCTTGCGCGGTGTGCGCCGCTTCTTCACGGCGTCGACGCTGGCCTCGAGAGCTGCCATCAGGTCCAACACCCGGCCCTCAGGCTTCTCCTCGGTCATCTCGACCACTTCCTTGCCGGCGTTTTTCGCAGAGATCCGCTTTCGCAACGTCTCGGTGTAGGTGTCGTGATATTGCTTCGGATTCCACTCTGTCGACAGTCCCTCGATCAACTGCTTGGCCATCCGTAACGCCTTTGGGTCGGTCTTGCCGCGTCGCGGTAGGCCCTCGATGTCGCTACGTGGCACCACTTCGTCGGCGAAACGCATGGTCGACATCGCGAGCGCGCCGTCGAGCGGGCGAATGGCTGACAGATGCTGCCTGTCGCGAAGTACCACGGTGCCGACGCCCACCTTCTGCTCGTCCTCCATCGCACCGACCAGCAATTGATAGCTCTTCTTCGCTGCCTCACCGTCGGGCACCAACCAGTACGTGGTCTCGTAGTAGATCGGGTCGATGTCGTCGAGGTCGACGAAATCCGACACGTTGACCAAGCCGAAGTTGATCGATCCTGTCCAGAGTGACCGTGCCATGTCAGCGCGCTACAAGTACAGGGATCTCGGAATCGCGGATGACCGCGCCCGAGACCGACGAGCTGACCAGCCGTTTGAACCATCCTCGCTCGTGCGTGCCGACGACGATCACATCCGCGTTGTGGGTCGTTGCGGCCGCGACGATCGCCTCCGCTGGATCGCCGGTGTCGCCCATCGGCTCGGCGTGCGGCAAGCCGGCCGCGCGAGCGATGTCGTCGGCGGTCTGCTCTGCCAGATCGACGCGATCCGAGTCGAGGTCGCTGGAACTCGACGACCGAATGACGAAAGGCACGCCACCCACGACGCCAGCACCGGGAATCGTCAGCGGGTAGACCGTTCCGTATCGAAGCGAGTCGTCGCCCCACTCGACGGGAGAGTTCTCGGCGACGTTGATGACGGTGTACTCCGCCTCGTCGCCGAACAGCCGATATGCGGTCTGCGCCGCAGCCAACGAGGTATCGGAGTCATCAACGGCGATCAGTACACGGGTCATGGCTCAGTGTTACCCGTGACGGGGCTACGCGAACCCCCCGAGTGGTCGACGATGCGAACCTCGTAGTCGGCCGCAGGTCCCACGGACTGCGCCAGCGATGCAGCTTCAGCTTCGTCGTCGAGGAAGGCGGCGACAACGGTGATGCTGCGGCCGGGGGCTCGCGCCTGCGACGTCGCCCGCTCACCTGCAAATCGCGAGCCGCCGACGATCGCCCCGACGATTGCGCCGATGAGCGCTGCGAAGCCTCCGTAGATTGCCGCCGTCATCCCCGAATCGGTGATGATCCACGCCATGAGAATGGCAATGGCGCCGCAGACCAGCAGGCCGATACCGACGGAGGCGGCAGCGCGCCGGTTCGGGAGATCGACCACACCGTCGCGGTCCTCGCCACTGGTCGGCACGACGGTTCGATCGTTCGGCCGCACCTCGACAGCGGCAACCCGCGCGTTGGGAGCCGATCGGTGAAACGTGCTGAGCAAATCCAGGCCGGCGCGATTGCCGACGACGAACGAAACCACTGTGTTGTCGGTCAACTCCAGGTCACTCTCGTTGCGCGGCTCGACGACATCGATCTCGTGCTTTGGAAACTGCTGTGTCACATATTCCTGAAGAGACGCCATGCCTACCGTTACCCCTCTCAGCGGTACAGCCAATCATCGAATTGCCTTGGCGCACATGCCATTCATGCTTGCACGTACCTAGATCACGAGCGTAGTTCCCCCATCGACGACCACCACGTGGCCAGTGATGTAAGTACTGCGGATCAGCCCGAGCACAGCCTCGGCGCAGTCGTCGGGCGTCGCCGAGCGATGCAACGGAGCGGTCACCGCGATGGACGCGTGTTGATCCTCCCATTGCGACGTCCACGGTGTGGCGACCAGGCCAGGCGCCACCGCGTTGACGCGCACGGGTCCGCACGATTTGGCGAGCAGGGCCGTGAGGTGGTTCAACGCGGCCTTCGACATCGCGTATGCGATCGATGACCCAAGAGGCCGAAGACCGGCGATCGACGTGATGTTGACAACGTTTGCATCGGGGGATTGCCGCAGATGTGGCATCGCCGCCTTCGTCAGCCACCACGTGCCGAACACATTGACCTCGAAGGTCTTGCGGAAGATGTCGTCGGTCAATGCGTCGAGGTCCTCATGGGGCACACGCGTGGTCCAGCCGGCATTGTTGACGAGGATGTCGAGTCGACCGAATCGCTCGATGGTGCGATCGAGCAGTTCGTTGCCCTGCGCCTGGTCGCTGATGTCGGCCTGCACGTACAACGACTCTGTGGGCAGCGATTCGGCAACCGCAGTGCCGGCTTCGATCGATGACGACGAGTTCACGACAATGTTGGCGCCGAGCTCAGCCAGGCGACGCACCGTTGCCTCGCCGATGCCACTCGACGAACCCGTCACGATGGCCACCCTGCCGTCGAGCCTGTCCATTCTGCGCCTCCCCGTGCCTCTTGGAAATGGTCGCCGTCGCGGCTACGGGCCGAGCCTACGCTGCCGACCGTGAACGTCTTTCTCGAAACCGAGCGGCTGATCCTGCGACAATTCACCGAAGACGACGAGGACCTGTTGTTCGAGCTCGACAACGATCCCGATGTGATGCTGTACATCAACGGCGGCGCACCGGTGCCGCGTGACGAGATCGTCGAAGAGACCCTTCCGGCCTTCTTGAGCTACTACGACCGCTTCGACGGGTACGGCTTCTGGGCGGTGATCGAGAAGGAGAGCGGCCGGTTCCTCGGTTGGTTCCACTTCAGGCCTGGCGAAGGGGCTGGTCCACTGGAACCGGAGCTCGGCTACCGGCTGCACAAGTTCGCGTGGAAGAAGGGCTACGGCTCGGAAGGTTCTCGCGCGTTGATCGACCGGGGATTCACGGAGTTCGGCGTCGAACGCGTCTATGCGGGGACGATGGTCGTGAACACCGGCTCGCGCCGCGTCATGGAGAAGGCCGGTATGCGTGAGGTGCGCACGTTCCACGCCGACTGGCCGGTGCGCATCCCGGGCGACGAGCACGGCGACGTCGAATACGCGATCACTCGGGCTGAGTGGGAGTCCGATCGGCAGAGCCGGGACGGATGAGTGCGCCGATCACCTCGTCGAGCGATGCGCCGGTTGTGTTCTTGAATCCTGCGAGTCGTCGATAGACGTCGGAAGCGGCCCTGCCGAACCCTTCGGGTAAACCGTGCGCGGCGAAGCTGGCGGCGATCTCGTCCAGTTCTCCCGCGAACCGCCACGCCTTCGGTGCATTGCCACTGGCAGCGCGCTGGGCCTGCGCGGCCAAACCTGGGATCGACGTCTCCCACTCGGCCAGCAACGCGTCGTTCACACCTTCCGCCACGGCGAGGGACTGGACAGCCAACAACAGCGCCGCCGACCCTTTCGTCCAACCCGCGTAACACATCTTCACGGCCGATGCCGCGCCGGCACCGCCATCGACGATCCGTGTTTCGAGCGGCGTGCCGTCCCACAGGCGGGCGATCGCCGGCGACGAGTCTCCGCTGAGGTAGAGGCGCGTCGAGCCCGCCGATGCCACCGGAGGACCCACCACGCCACCATCCACGAAGCGTTCGAATCGGCCGCCGATGGCGCGTGACGTCGCCGGTGAGACGGCGTTGACATCGACGTAGATCCCGTCGAAACCGAGGGCCGCAACATCGCCGGCAACGGCCACCGCCGATGCAGGCGGACAGACCGCGATGATGACATCGACGCGCTGTACGAGAGCGTCGAGCGAGCCAACGTCGTTGATCCCCGCCGCCTCAGCGCGCGACCGCGTCGCATCCGATCGTCCGTCACTGCACCACAGGCGCTCACCCCGGCACGTCGCGGCGAGCGAAGCGCCCATTGCGCCGGGATGCAAGAAGCCGGTGGCCATGCGCCGTCAACTTTCGGTGTATCGCACCGGAGTGGTCCATGCCGGATCGGCGTGCCGCTGCCAATAGCGATCGCGAAGATCGGTCGTGCGTTTGCCGACTCGACCGTCGCCGATCGGCGCACCGTTGATCCGCGCGATGGGCATGACGCCGCCTGCCGTTGTGCATGTCAACACTTCGTCGGCGCGCAACAGATCTTCGGCAGTCATGTGTCCTTGTTCGGCAGGTTCGCCCGACTCGGCGCACAAATCGATCAGCGTCTGACGTGTCACGCCGAGCAGCGTGCCGGTGGCCGGGGTCAGCCAGCGGCCGTCGACGAAGGCGAAGATGTTGTAGCCGGGTCCCTCGGTGATCGCCCCGGTCATGTCGCGCAGCACCACCATCTG
>JBDTWJ010000185.1:0-6253 GCA_040006755.1 Ilumatobacteraceae bacterium
CAACAACTCGGAGATCTACAACTACTACGAGTGGAACAAGAACAGTCGGGAGCACGCAGCTCAGCACGTGCGATCCGACACTCGAGAGCAACCACGGGCCCAAGTACCTATCGAACGTCACGACCTGAGGTTGGTCGTGCCGGCCGGAGCGCTCATCGTGTTCTCCGGCGCCCAGTTGCACGAGACGGTGCCGAACACGTCGGGTGTCGCTCGGTACAGCATGGATTTCCGTACTGTGCACATCGATGACGTCGTCGCGCATCGCGGGTCGCCCAACATCGACTCACAGTCCACCGGCACGACGATGCGCGATTACGTTCGGTGCACCGACCTCCAGCCACTGCCAGCGGATATGGTTGGCACCTACGACGACGGCACCGAAGTCGAACAAGAAGTCCTCGTGTTTCCGCGGCCATAGCGACGCCCGACGAGTCCTTCAAACGAAACTCATAGACTACCGAGCGATTGCAGGACCGAACCCTGCTGTTTGTAGCACCGGCCAGAGGGGTATTCAACAGCAGATGATCATGGGGCCGGCGTCCAAACTTGTTGTCGCGGAACTGTCCGCTGACGATGCGACGTCGGGCGCGATCGCTGAACATCTCGCGGCAAGACAGATCGAGTTGTGTTCGAAGTTCGCGGGCGTGGCGCGCCGATACCAGTCGACTGATGCCGCTCGCGAGCTCGTGCCCGACCTGAATTCCGGTAGCGGTGGGTTCGGGGCCTGGCGCAACGGGCGGCTTGTTGGGTTCCTACACGGCACATCCAACGGCGCGTTCGGCTTCGTGCCGTCGACTCATCACGGCTTGGACCCTAGCGAGGCAGACCCAACCGATGTCTACGGACAGATGTATGCCGCACTGGCTGTGCGCTGGCTTTCAGATGGTGTCACCGTGCACGACGTCGAAGTACCGGCCATCGACGTCCTCGAACAGGCGTGGTTCGATCTCGGTTTCGGTCGCCGTACCTGCTTCGCCACACGCGACATCGGTAGTTCCTCGGAAGGCGGCTCGACCGACGCAGATATTCGGGTCGCCACCGAAGAGGATCTTCCCGAGATCGTTCGTCTGGCTTTACTGGAGGCTCAATTCCGGGCAGCGCCGCCGCTGTTCGCGGAGCAGGGACCGCTGGATTCTGCAGTCTTCTTGGCCCAACATCGTCAACTGGCGTCCGCGGGAGGCGCTCATCTTCTGGCGCGATGCCAGGGCAAAGACGTGGGGTTCCTCACGATCGAACCACGGAGCCCGGCTGTGCTTTTGACAGCCGACGACGCGCCCTTCATCGGCCCGACGGGAGTCGAGCCGGCGGCTCGCGGGCAGGGTATCGGACATGAACTCGTCGCTGCTGCGGTCAAATGGGCGCGCGCGCACGATCAGAGGTGGATGAGCGTCTCGTTCAACCCCTCGAATCTCATGTCGCGGCCGTTCTGGCGCGGGTGCGGTTTCGATCCCACGGGCTGGAAGGTTGCTCGCCGCCTGCCCGTTGAGCAGCCGTGACAGCCGAGGTCGTGTCAGAGGAAACGTCGAGCCAACACCACACGCGACGAGGAACCGACGAGGAAATGCTCTGGACCGTCTTCGAGCGCTTTGGCATACATGGGCAACGCGCCATCGATGGCTTCGATCGTGCGATCTATGTCGTCATCGTTGTGCGAGTAGCTCACGACCAATGATGGCGCCAGCACGCCACGCTGGATGGTCTCTTGCAGGAAGAGCGAGCGCATCGCCTGCGATGGTCGATGATCGCGGTCCAACGTTGAGAAAAGAAGGTTGCACGCAAAACCAACTGGCTTCACATAGGCGCTGAGCCCATGACGTGACGTCACCTCGGCGATGCCTGCGATCAGGCGTTCACCCTGCCGGTACAGGTGCTCCACTACAGGCTCTCGCTCGTAGACCTGCATCGTGGCAATGGCCGCTGCCAGTGAGCAGACCTCGGCGCCGTGCGTGGTCGAGAGGAGGAACACACTGTCTTGTTCGCGCTCGCGGCTGCCGAGACGCATGAGGTCGCGTGTACCACAGAGAGCTGAGACCGAGAACCCGTTGGCCAGCGACTTGCCCCACGTCGAAAGATCCGGCTGGACCCCATACAGGCTCTGCGCTCCGCGAAACGCGTATCGAAAACCGGTGATCATCTCGTCGAAGACGAGCACCGTCCCGTACTCCGTGCACAGCGTGCGAAGGCCTTCGAGGAAGCCGGGCATCGGCTTTTCCGTCCGGGCGGGCTCGAGGAACACAGCAGCGATCTCGTCTGGGAACTGGGCAAACATCGCGCGCGCGCTGTCGAGGTCGTTGTAGCTGAAGCTTGTGGTCAGGGTCGCCGTGGCGGCTGGGATACCGCCGTCCATGGACGTCGTGGAGATGAACCAGTCGTCGTACGAGAAGAAGACGTGCTCTCGGCAGACGGCCACCATGTCGCGGCCGGTGGCGGCCCGAGCCAGCTTCAGCGCTGCCGAGGTTGCCGTGGACCCGTCCTTGGTGAACTTCACCATGTCGACTCCAGGCACGATCGAGACCAATCGCTCGGCACACTCCAACTCGATCGCGGCGGGACGGGTGAAGTTGGTTCCAAGCTCGAGCGAGGCGCGCACCGCGTCGACGACCTCCGGGTATGCGTGCCCAAGACCCACCGCTCGAAGTCCCATGCCATACTCGATGAACTCATTGCCGTCGGCGTCCCAAACATGCGAGCCCTTACCGTGGCTGATGACTCCGGGTGACAGCTCAGGGAACTGATCGGGCGCCTTCGCGTACGTGTGCCCGCCGCCCGGGATGAGCTCGTTGAGGCGTGCCTTCAATTCGTTCGAACGTGAGAAATCCACCAATCGCCCTCTCGTGCTGACGCGCGTTCGATTGAGACTCCCGCAGCGTATCTGAGAATCCAGGACAGCTCACAGCTCGATCGATTCGCTGCTAGGCGACGAGTGCTCCCCGGCGCGTTGCGACTGAGAGCGCGATCCGCTTGCGCTCCGTCCACCGCCAGTGCCACGCCGAAACGGCGATGAGTGCGATACCCGGGAACTCGAGGATCCAGTTCGTCCCGGCAGGGCTGTCGTACGCGACGACCTTGCTGTCGTAATGGAACGACGACGCCCGCATCACGACGAATGCTGTGAGCATGCCGAGCCCGGCAACCGCAGGCAGAACCCGACGAAGCACGCGACGCAACGACAGTGAGATGAAGGCGGTGCTGACGAGGCCGAGCAGCGTCACCACGACGATGAAGTCCATCTGATAGCGACGACGGTTGTTGTACCACCCATCGGCAATCGCTCGATCGCGCACGATCTGCAACACGAGCGACTGCAGGTCGAGCTGTTTGTTGAGACCGAGCACCACCATGGTGATCGCACTGAGCAGCCATAGTCGCTTCAGCGACCGCTGGTCCCTGGCTTCACGAGGACCGATCAGTGCGAGCTGCCGCTCCCAGTCGCGGGCTGCGGCGAACGCCCGGAACGACATTGCCGCGGCGAGAGCGTATGCGGCGACGATGAGCCATGCGGCCGCGGTGGGATCGCCGATGCCGAGATGCCATCGAACGGCACCAGCAATGACTGCGTCCGCCGCCCGACCCACAGCAGGAGCCTACGAAAGAACACGCCGATTGGTGCAGATTTGATTCGTGCCGAAGCTACGCGACCTGATCATCCGGCCCCGTTGTCTCTGTCGACCAGCTCGGAAATCCGTCGGCAATCGCGGCTTCAGGTTTGTGCTCGCGCTGCGGCAGAATCGTTCGGAACAGCCGCCCGACGATCTGTTCGACCGTGCCCACGATGATGAACAAATCGAGCGTGATCGACCAGTTCTCCACGTAGAACAGGTCGAGCCGCCGGTACGCCTCGAATGACGGATTGTCCCGCGCCTCGACCTGCCAGAGGCCCGTGATGCCGGGCAGAACCAGCTCTCGCTTGCGAAGCGCAGGGGAAAAGTTGACCACCTCGGTCGGCAGAGCGGGTCTTGGTCCGACCAAGCTCATCTGACCTGCGAGCACGTTAACGAGCTGAGGCAATTCGTCGAGGCTGGACTCGCGAAGGAACTTGCCTACGCGTGTAACCCGGGGATCTTTGACGATCTTGAACAGGGGACCTTGGCGTTCGTTTGCGTCGCTGAGCTGTGCAAGTTGACGCTCGGCGTTGACGGCCATGCTGCGGAACTTGAAGACTGCGAACAGGCGCCCGCCTCGGCCGACTCTCGTCTGCCTAAACAGAACAGGCCCGCCGTCACCGAGTTTCACTGCGAGTGCGACAACCAGGAGAACCGGGCTGAGGAGCACGAGCGCGACGCTGGCGAAGACGACGTCGAAGCACCGCTTGGCGACGACCTGCGCCTTCCCCAAAGTCGGCGCCTCGACGTAGAACAGTGGCTCGTGGGCGAGCGGCAGCGGGCGCAGGCGACGGGCGTCGATGCCTGAGATGCCGGTAGCGAGGTGGATGTGGCGTCCGGCTGCGTGGAGATTGCGGATGAGTTCGTTGAGGCGGTTGGTCTGGAGACCGCTCGGTGACACGATGACGCCGGACGCGCCGATGCGGGCCACCATGGTTTCGGCATGCTCCACGCCACACAGCCAATGGCTCCCGAGCCCGTTCGCAGCGGCCTCATCGGGGTCTCCGATCACACCGGTGACCGCAATACCGATGTCGCGGTGAGTGTTGAAAAGATCGATGAGTTGCACGGTGGCCTTGTCTGTACCAATGATCGCGGTGCTTCGCCGATATTCGCCCCGCTTTCGAGCATGTCCCAGCCAGGAGCGATATCTCGAGCGAGACGCGCAGACGAGAACGAACGACAGCGCACAGGCGAGCCCTATTTGCCGCAAATAAAGATCTATGCGGAAGATGCGGTCGAGGATCATCATGACTCCAGCCAGAATGGCCATGGCTCGTGCTGTGCGCGTGATCTCGACCGCTCGGACTGCGCTCACACGGGCAAGCAGCAGACCTTGGGACCGCATTGCCCAAACGCCCGCGGTTGCCGCGACGGTCGCAACTGCCAGGGTTCGAACCTCACCATGGAACATGCTGAACGACGAGAGTTGGAGCGACGCGAAAGTGCCGAGGAATACAGCGGTTGCGTCGCCGGCCACCAGAAACAGTCTGAGCTTGGTCTGCCTTGCGAACGCGCGCGCAACGCGTCCGGCACTGGCGGTTTGATCCCAGCCGGTCATCGTCGGTCCCGACTCGCTGAGCTCCGGCGATGGTCACTCATAAGAACGCTTGCGAGCGAACCAACTCGTTCCGACGCCTGAGATCAGCAAGGCACAGCCGACGAGCGTCAAACCCGCCAACGCAAGGCCGAGGTTGGGTATCGCTGAATCGAGGGGGCCGCGCTCAACCGGTGCGGCGGGCGGACAGATAACTGCAACGACTGGGTCGAGTGCGGTCACATCGTTGCAGATCGGATTCGTCAACCAGGACTGAATGATCGAACTGGCGACGTCGTCTTCGCGGGCACTCAACGATGACGTAACGAAAGGTCCCGCCGACGCGACGTATGAGTTCGTACGTGACACCGCTCGCTGCGATGATGTGCTCGACGCCGGGCCCCCCGAAGTCATCGGAGCGGAGTTTCCGTCAGCGGGCGATGAAGGGGACGAGATGCCCTCGATGGCGACACTTCGAGGCGCTACAACGTCTGTCAACCAGGGCACATCGGCAATCGGCACGACGGACAACCTCGGGCCAGGGATTGGCCCCGACGACGGGGCCACCGGGCCTAGAGACGGGACCGGCACTGAGGGTGGGAGACCTGGCCCCGGGACTGGCGACGAAGGTACTGTGATGGGTGGAACCGGCGGGGGTGGCGGGACCGTTGCGGGGGGCACGGTGATGGGTGAAACCGGCGGGGGTGGCGGGACCGTTGCGGGGGGCACGGTGATGGGTGGAATGGGCGGAACCGGCGGGGGAGCGGGGGCCGTTGCGGGGGGCACGGTGATGGGTGGGATGGCCGCCGCCGAGGTACTCAATCCCAGTACGAGGGTGAAGGTCGCGGCTGTAAATCCAGTAAATATCGCCCTTGCAAATACACCGGCCTCGCGCGTCGTGGGGCGAAATGCTTTCATACGCGGACCCTTCCCTGACGTGACTGCTGTCAAACACCCGGAGCCTGCCGGGCGTACCCCTCCCCGTCGCGCCGGATGACAGCGTCCCGTGAGGTGGTGGGAATCGGGTGTGTGATTCCTGGTGGCTTCAGGTGATGGCGAGCATCTCGGTTCCTGGAGCGTTGTCAGTATCGCGCGTCGGGTAGAGCTTGGCCAT
>JBDTWJ010000186.1:0-6150 GCA_040006755.1 Ilumatobacteraceae bacterium
ACGGGAACAGTCAACCACGACACCCCTTGATCGGTCCGGATTTGATTGCGGTTACGCCAGTCGCGGCGCGTGTACTGGACCTCGTCGTACAGGATGAACTGATCGACCGATCGAATCATGTCGAAGTAGCCCTTCCACGGAAGGTAGTTCGACTGCGAGATCGCGACCCGTTTCAAGCATTGCCTCGCTGGAAGAATCGCAACAGCGCGCTACAAACGTACTCCTGGTCACTCTCGCTGAGGTCGAAGTACAGAGGCAAGCGGATCAGCCGGCCGCTGATGTCGTCGGAGACCGGGCATTGGACGACGCGGTCGGTTGCCGCCATCCCACCCGGAGAGGAATGAAGCGGCACGAAGTGGAAAGTGGCGTTGACCCCTTCCGCAGCAAGGTGCCGCAGTAACTCATCACGTTCTGCTCGCGAGCGGAGGATCAGGTAATACATGTGCCAAGCCGGACTGCGGTCGGGCGGTACGACCGGGCAGCGAAATCCGAACTCATCTTGCAACGGCCGCAGGATCGCGTCGTAGCGCTGAAACAGCCGACGACGAATGTCGAGCAGCGTCGTACGCTCCTCCAGCTGAGCCCACAGGTAGGCGGCGAGCAGATCAGAAAGGCCGAACGACGAACCCGTGTCGACCCAGGTGTAGCGGTCAACGGCGCCGTTCAGGAACTGGCGGCGGTTGGTTCCCTTGTCGAGGAGGACGTGAGCCCTCTCGACATCCGCTGCATCGTTCAAGACAAGAGCACCGCCCTCGCCGCACGTGAAATTCTTGGTCTCGTGGAAGCTCAGTGTCGACATCCGCCCGAAGCTGCCCAGCAATCGCTCGCCGACCCGGCCAAAGAGTCCGTGGGCGTTGTCCTCGACGATGGCCGCCCTCCCTGCGACGACCCGTTCGATCTCGACAATCTCGCAGCCCACACCGGCGTAGTGGACTGGCACAACCGCCCGCACAGAATCATCGAGAAGACACTCGACCGCGGCCGGGTCGATTCCGAGGGTCTCGGGTTCGATGTCCGCGAATCGTATTGTCGCGCCGGTTCGGGCGAACGCAAGCGCGGTGGTCACAAAGGTGAACGACGGCACGATCACGACATCGCCCGGCCCGACGTCGAGCAGAAGGGCTGACAGCTCGAGAGCATCGGTGCAGGAGGTCGTCAACAGCACATCAGCTGCCCCGAGCTCGTGCGCGAGCAAGCCGGCTACCCGTAGTGAGAACGGCCCACCGCTGGAGGCGTGGTTGCTCTCAATGGCCTGGGCGATGTAATCGAGCTCACGGCCGACGCGTGCGGGCCTGTTGAATGGAATATGAGGGGTTTCCCCGCGGCTCGGAGCCAGCACGAGTTTCATCATGCCAGGTAGCCACGTGCTTGGGTTGGACGCGCGCGTCTATCCGGGGAGAGCCTGCGTCAAGCGGCGGATCGAACGACGTATGACCTCCGACTAAACTGCGAAGATGCCCTGCTGGCGATACCCCCTGCAAGTTACGCGCGTACAGGCGTGGAGCAGCATGCTCGCTCGTCTCCAATGTCTGCCGCGAACGCAACCCGTCCAGCTGTTCGCCTCTGGATGGGTGCATACCTCAGCCCTGGTTGGCTGTCGCCATCAGTACGTTGTTCCAATGGGGTCGCGAATGGCTGACGAGTAGCGGAGCGCCGTTGGCACGGAACACATCGGTGAACACGGCGTGGAGTTCGTCCTCCGTGTAGAACTGCACGCCCTTGTCGCCGCTGACATAGCGATCCGACGTATAGGCCGCGAGATGGGCGATGTTGCGCCGACGGACCCACTCCTTCACCACAATGATCCCGTTGGGCACGACGAGCTCACGGCAAGACTCGAGGAACGGAACGCGATCGGTCGGGGGGATGTGATGCAACACGTCAGAAACGATCACGAGATCGAATCGCTTTCCTTCGGCCACCGCGTCGGCGACCGCGATCTGGCGAAACACCACATTTTGGTTTCGTCCGGTGTAGCCGTGCCCAGGGTTCGCCGCGATGTCGATACCCAGCGCCGAGGCATCGGGTGACAACCGGTCCATCACTCGCGACAGCAAGGCACCTTCGCCACAACCGACTTCGATCACGCTGCTGAACGAGCCGAGCCCGGCGATGGTCGACGCTACGGAATTGAGATCGACGAACAGGCTCCGGTACCGATCGCTGACAGCTCGTTCGAGGCGCGGGCCCAACAAGCGACGGACAGTGGAACCGATGCTCACAGCGGATCCGATTCGTTCCCGCTTGACATCGCAGCGAGTCTAGCCACGGCCGGTTTCGGGGCGACGTGGGCGCTTCAGTAGCCAACTTCTAGACTCCCTCGTAATGTCGAAACGAACCGCATGCTCAACCGCGCTCGTGTTCACCCTCTTGGTCGGAGCCGTGGCACTGCATACGGCGACACCTGTCAGGGCAGCTGACCCCCCGACTCCGCCCCAGACGGTTGACACGTGGGCATGGTGCGGCGTGAATCCAGACTCGCCCGTCGCCGCTACGGCGGTCCGTGCCATGGCCCAAGCGGGTGGCATCGACGCAACGTTCGGCCCGTGCAACATCCCTAACTCCGAATACACACCAGTCGACCCGAAGAACCGGTACGTCGCACCCGACGTGTACATGCGGCTCGTCCAACTCAACGCCACCGTCGGGATGAAGACTGTCGTCTACGACGCTCGTCTGTACAACCCGAGTGCCGCAGTCCGCGATCCCGCCATTGCGTTTTGGATGCCCATGAAAGCCAACATCGCTGCTTGGGATCTCGGTGACGAGTACAACCCCAACGACACCGGGCCCGGTGGTCAATGGACCGTCCTGAAGCAGCGGTGGTCGACCATGCGCACATTCGTGGAACCGGCCACCGGCGTGCCGCCTTTCGCCAACTTCCTACCCACGGCACTCGACAAGGCGCTCACCGATCTTCCTGGTGTCGAACGACTGCTGTCGTTCGCGATCTACGGGGGCGACAACGGCGCAAGCGTCGCTCAGCAATTCAAATCACGGGCCACATTGATGTGCGCCGTCAACGAGCTCGATCACAACGGATTGGTCTCGACGCCGGCAAAGATCCGCAGCGACATGGAGGGTCTGAAGCAGGCCGGTTGCGACCAGATCCTGGTCTTCGGTGGATATCCGGTGTACGACAACAACGGCTTCTTCGCCGATTCATCGGTCGTCGACCTGACGGGGCAACCCACCAACAGAGCCCCTGCCACTCAGGAGGGGTCAGGCCACTCGTCACTGATCCCGCTAGCTCCCGTTCGATTGCTCGAGACCCGTACCGGACCTGGTCTCGGAACTGTCGACGGAGGCTTCCTCGGACAGGGAATCACACAGCCCGACAGCGTCCTCCCACTCGGCATCATCGGGCGCGTAGACATGCCTTCGTGGGCACGGTCGGTGCTGCTGAACGTGACGGTCACCGGGGCACTCGGAGCCGGCTACCTCACCGTGTATCCGTGCGGTGGGACCCGACCGACATCGTCGAACCTCAACTACGAAGCCGGCACGACCCGAGCGGTCGCTGTTGTCGCCCAAGTCAGCAGCACCGACGGCACCGTATGCATCTACACGCAGACACCCACACAAGTCGTCGTCGATCTCACCGGCTTCTACTCGTTCGGAGCCAGCTTCAGCGGCATCCAACCAGCCCGACTGCTCGACAGCCGCATCGGCCCAGAGTTCACCACGATCGACAACCAATCGGCGGGTGTCGGTCGACGGCTGGGCGGCGATGTCACCGAAGTGAAAGTCGCCGGACGCGGCGGTGTACCTGCCGACGCCAAGGCCGTCGCCGTCAACGTGACCGCGATCAACCCGGCGGCCCAAGGTTTCGCCACCGTCTTCCCGTGCGGCGAGGCGGTGCCGCTCGCATCGACGCTCAACTTCAGCGCTGGCACCATCGTTCCCAACGCGGCGATGGTCAAGGTGGGCGCCAACGGGTCGGTGTGCATCTTCTCCAACGTCGACACCGACCTCATCCTCGACGTGAACGGCTACGACGCCGCAACCGCTGTGGTGCGGTTCCTGGATCCAACACGTGTGCTGGAAACGCGTCCCGGCCTGAGAACCGCCGACCACTTGCTGGAGGGCGGAGGGTTGCGTCCGGCCGACTCGGTGATCGAACTGCCCATCGGCGGTCGCGTCGGTGTGCCAACCGCGATTCGAGCCGTCGTGCTCAACATCACCGTGACCGAAGCGACCGGTACGGGTTTCGTGACCGTGTATCCATGCAGTGCCACGCGACCAGTTGCCTCGACGCTCAACTATGGAGTCGGCACAACGGTCGCCAACCTTGCTGTCGCCACCACGACCGCCGACGGCAAGGTCTGCATCTACACCCAGCGACCTACCCACCTGGTGGTCGACCTCAGCGGCTACCACACCTGATCTGTCAGATTCAGCAGGCCTCTGCGGTCTGTGTCAGCACATAGAACGGCCATCGTCTCACTAACCTTGCTGCGTCCGACGAATCGCTGGTTAGCTTGGAGAATCTATGTCCGTACCACAACGCGTTGCCGTCCTTGGCCAAGGCTATGTCGGCCTGCCCGTGGCATTGCGTGCGGTCGAAGTCGGCTTTGACGTCGTCGGGTTCGACGTCGACAGTGAACGGATCGGGCTCCTTTGTGCTGCTTCGTCTTTCATCGATGACGTCAGTGACGACGACCTGCGTCAAGCGCTGGCGACTGGGCGCTTTCACCCTTCTGCGGACTCAGCCGACCTTGCCGACTTCGACATTGCGGTCATATCCGTTCCGACCCCGTTGCGGGACGGTGCTCCAGATCTCCGCTACATCGAGTCCGCCGCGGACCTCCTCTCTCCGTATGTCCGCGTTGGAAGTTGCATCATCCTGGAATCCACCACCTACCCAGGGACTACGGAGGAAATTGTCGTACCGCGCCTCGAGTCGGCCTCGGGGCTACGGGCTGGAGAAGACTTCCTCGTCGGATACAGCCCGGAGCGCATCGACCCGAGCAACGAGAAGTGGACCTTTCGCAACACCCCGAAGATCGTGTCCGGAATCAACGACGCTTCGCTCAAGGTCGTTGACAACTTCTTCTCGGCACTGGTCGACCGCACGGTCCCTGTGCCCGGTCTCAAGGAAGCGGAACTCGCCAAGCTGCTCGAAAACACCTTCCGTCACGTCAACATTGCGCTCGTCAACGAACTGGCGATGTACGCGAACGAGCTCGACATCGATGTCTGGTCGGTCATCGAAGCGGCCGCGACGAAGCCGTTCGGATTCATGAAGTTCACGCCGGGGCCCGGCGTCGGTGGTCACTGCCTGCCGATCGATCCGTCGTACCTTTCGTGGCAGGTGCGACGCTCGCTCGGTCATGCGTTCCGATTCGTCGAGTTGGCCAACGACGTCAACGAACACATGCCCGACTACGTCGTCCGGCGGGTCGGTGCCAAGTTGAACGTCGCCGGACGAGCGGTCAATGGGGCTCGGGTTCTGGTGCTCGGCCTGGCATATAAGAAGAACTCGCGTGATGCTCGCGAATCTCCCGCCATCGGAGTGGTCGAACGCCTACTGGCCATTGGAGCCAACGTCCGAGCAGCCGATCCCCTCGTCGACAAGCGATACGTGCCAACAGGAGCAGAGTACGTCGTAGCCGATGCGGATGAGCTGGCTGCCGCCGATCTTGTCTTGGTGCTGACTGACCACGACGCGTTCGACTGGTCGGCAATCACCGCGGTGGATGTAAAGGTTCTCGACACTCGCAATCGTCTGGCCGGCACCGCGGCGGAGGTTATCTGAGAACGGCCGACCACTTGCTGGAGGGCGGAGGGTTGCGTCCGGCCGACTCGGTGATCGAACTGCCCATCGGCGGTCGCGTCGGTGTGCCAACCGCGATTCGAGCCGTCGTGCTCAACATCACCGTGACCGAAGCGACCGGTACGGGTTTCGTGACCGTGTATCCATGCAGTGCCACGCGACCAGTTGCCTCGACGCTCAACTATGGAGTCGGCACAACGGTCGCCAACCTTGCTGTCGCCACCACGACCGCCGACGGCAAGGTCTGCATCTACACCCAGCGACCTACCCACCTGGTGGTCGACCTCAGCGGCTACCACACCTGATCTGTCAGATTCAGCAGGCCTCTGCGGTCTGTGTCAGCACATAGAACGACTGTCGTTCAGATGGCTGAC
>JBDTWJ010000187.1:0-6112 GCA_040006755.1 Ilumatobacteraceae bacterium
CAGGCGGAAGGCGGCCACAGCGAGCAGAAGCGTGAGCGGAGCGACAATCGATGAGGCGTCAATGACGGTCGCACGAACCGAAGGAGCGGGAGAGAGGTCGCCAGACGCTTCGTGCACCGCGTTCAATACGGCCGCGGGCCCCCCGGCGTTCACAACGGGACGACTATCGTCATTGGCGATTCTTTCGCCGACGGTCGCGGTTCCGGCAACAAGGATGATCGCAGCGAGAAGGCCTAGCGCGGGACGCCACCGCTTGGCCAGTTGGGCGATGAGCCGGTCGACATACCTCAGATTCGGCAGGTTGTTCGTGTTCAGGACCTTCACTGAGCGCATACATTAGCATTTCTTCTAGCAAACATAAAATAAACGCATGGGTTGTCGGTCACAGCCGATGCGATCTGATCGGTGCCCACACGGCCGGGAGCATCGTTTGCGCGCCCCGGGCGGGAGCGTCGGTCACCGCTTGCGCCAAGAGGAGGCCGCCGAGGTCGTAGCGACGTTGTGGGCAGGCTCACCGTGAGTTCTCGCAAGCCGCGGCGGAAGAGTTTGGCTGGGCGGCCGGCACCGGGACCGCCGCGGCCGGGCGGTCGGCGGTCCGGCGAACTCGACGTCGAGTAGCTCGTCGGCGACCAGCTTGTCGAGATGGAACTACGCAGTTGGCTGCTGTCGAGAACTCTCCACGTCGCACACCGTCCTCGAGGTCTTGGCCGCTACGGTCGCATCGATCTACCGCGGGTTCTACGGTGCCGGTCTCGGCATCATGCTGTTGGCGGTGCTCGGGCTCTTCTCCGAACTCCCGTTCAACCGCTCGAGCGCCGTGAAGACACTCGTGATCGATTGTCAGCTCTGTTGCCGCTCCCGGTGGGTCACGTTCTCAGCTGCGTGACATCAGCGCGCGCCACGGAGCGTCTGTCGTCAATCGAAGCGGCCGCCGGCCTTCTCGGCGTCACCGCTGTCGCGCTTGTCTCGTGTCGCAGAACGGATGCGGTCACCAATGCGCTGGTCGATGTGGCCCCAATACTCGAAGGCTCGCTGCAAGATCTCTGGCCGCTGGATGTTCGCCAGTGCCCCGGAAACAGTGTCGACGAGACGGGTACGCTCGTCGTCGCCCATCACGTCGTTGAGCAGTGTGTTGGCCTGGCCGTAGTCGTCGTCGTCGGATCGCAGCGTGTAGGCGGCGCGGACCATGTCGCCGTCGGCGGCCCAGACGGCATGCTCGGCGTACGCGTTGGTGTCAGCTGCGGGCGCGTCCTCGACAGAGTTCGGGTAGTACACCGGGTCGGCGACGTTGTCGATCCGCATTGCACCGTCCTTGGAGTAGCTGTTCACGGCGCACCGTGGTCGGTTGACGGGAATCTGGTGATAGTTGACGCCGAGGCGTGCGCGCTGGGCGTCGGAATAGGCGAAACCGCGGGCAAGCAGCATCTTGTCGGGTGAGAGGCCAGTTCCGGGCACGGTGTTGTTGGGTTGGAACGCCGCCTGTTCCATCTCGGTATGGAAGTCGGTGACGTTCCGGTTGAGCGTCAGCCTGCCTACCTCGGTGAGCGGGTAGTCCCCGTGCGGCCACACCTTGGTGAGATCGAACGGATTGAACCGGTAGGTCTTGGCGTCTTCGAATGGCATGATCTGCATCTTGAGGGTCCAGCTTGGGTAGTCCCCGCGCTGTATGGCGTTGTAGAGATCGCGTTGGTGGTGGTCACCGTCCTCGCCGGCGATGCGATCGGCCTCGGCCTGGGTGAGACACTCGACGCCTTGATCGCACTTGAAGTGGTACTTCACCCAGAACCGCTCACCATTCTTGTTGACCCACATATAGGTGTGTGATGAGTACCCGTTCATGTTGCGCCACGTCCGAGGGATGCCGCGATCACCCATCAACCACGTGACCTGATGCGCCGATTCAGGTGAGAGCGTCCAGAAGTCCCACTGCATGTCGGCGTCGCGCAGGTTGCTGGCGGCCAACCGCTTCTGTGAGCGGATGAAGTTCTGGAACTTGATCGGGTCGCGCAGGAAAAAGACTGGCGTGTTGTTGCCGACGATGTCGAGGTTGCCCTCGCTCGTGTAGAACTTGATCGCGAAACCCCGGGGGTCCCGCCACGTGTCGGGAGATCCCCGCTCTCCCGCCACCGACGAGAAGCGCACAACGAGATCGGTTTCAATGCCAGATTGGAAGACCGCCGCCCTCGTGTACGGGCTCACGTCGTGAGTCGCCACAAATGTGCCGAACGCGCCACCACCCTTGGCGTGCGGCTGGCGCTCCGGGATGCGCTCTCGGTTGAAGTTCGCCATCTGTTCGAGCAGGTAGAAGTCCTGCAGCAGGATCGGGCCATCCGGACCGATCGTCAGCGAGTGCTCCTGGCTCGCGACCGGGATCCCAGCGTCTGTGGTCGTCGCAGGTCGGACAGATTGCTGCTCAGCCATTCGATTCTCCTTCTACCAGTGCGGACAACATCAGACTATATCTATCCGACACTAGAGAATTATAAAACTCCAGTGACGATGTGACCCTCCGCTCGGTCCGATCTCGTGCGCAACGACCGAGCGGCCCAAGGCGACTATTCGTCGATGCTCACACGGCTGTCTCACCATACAACTCCACAGCTGGAGCTCTCCCAGCGCCCACCGAAGCGCTGCGTGGCCGAATTGGACCCACCAACTCCAACCACGGCTTGTTCCTTGATCGATCCCTTCTCAGGCGGGATTGATCTAGCAAACGACAGAGATATGTTGAAGTCTGATCTAGATTTGAGCAATGGACAAGCCTTGTTTCCACCAGGTCACATTCGAGTTGCGTCCGCGTCCGCCATTTCGTCTCGATCTCACCACGTGGGCGCTGAGGCGGCGCGCTCGAAACCTTCTGGACACTTGGGACGGTCGCTACCGCAGACCGGTGCTGATCGATGGAGTCCCGATTGCCATTGAGGTTGTGCAGGACGGGCCGCGAGAAGATCCGACGCTCACCGTTGCTGCTACGGCAAGCACAGAACTTTCGTCGACGCTGTTACCTTCCGTGCGAGCGGTGGTCGAACGCTTGCTGGGCCTCCAAGTCGATCTCGACCCCTTCTACGATCTGGCGGACGCGCATCCGAGATTGCGTCCTCTGAAGGACCGATTTCTTGGTGTCAAACCTCCTCGGTTTCCAGCGATGTTCGAGGCGCTGGCCAATGCTGTTGCCAACCAGCAGTTGAGCCTCGAGGTCGGTATCGAACTTCTGAACCGGCTCACGAGCAAGTTCGGCACGCCTGTCTTTCCGGGCAACTCTGCGACGAAGACATTCCCCGAAGCGCGGAGCGTGGCGGGCGCGTCGACCGGTGAACTTCGCGATCTTGGCTTCAGCAACAGCAAGGCCCAGTATCTCATCGGCCTCGCCGACGTGGTCTCGTCGGGAGACCTGGACTTTGATCAGCTCGAATCGATGGGTCGTGCCGACGCGACTCGAAGCTTGCAACGATTGCACGGCATTGGCAGATGGTCGGCCGAGTACGTCCTCCTCAGGGGAGCCGGGCGACTTGACGTGTTCCCAAGCGATGACGTCGGTGCCCGCAACAAGCTGCAACGGCTGCTGGCGCTCCCTTGTCCACCGAGCTACCGAGAGATCGTCACTGTCCTTGATTGTTGGCATCCCTATGCGGGACTTGTCTACTTTCATCTCCTGCTCGACGGCCTTGCCGAGCGAGGCGTCCTCGAGGTTTGACGGATGGTTCCGGCAACGTTCGCGCGATGAGTCCGACTTCTGCGCGATCGGTCGGTGGGCGGCGTGCGACTTCTGTACGCCACGTATGGTGAATCCATGACTGGACCGATGGACACCATGTCCGAGCGGATGCGGCAACTCGACGGCGCTGGATGGAACGAGCAACTGATCGTCGAGGGCGGCCGGCTCACCTGTGGCAAGTGTGCCGAGTCCGCCGGACCGGACGAAGCGCGTGTGAACGAGGTGCATCGATTCGAAGGTGTCAGCGATCCGGGGGACGAGTCAATTCTGTTTGCGATCTCTATGCCTTGTGGACACCGGGGTACGTTGGCCACCATTTACGGGCCAGAAACGCCCACGCACGTCGCAGAGTTCGTCAGCAGGTTGCAGCTCGGCTACGACTGATCCAGCGCGTTTTCTGGGCCCGCCAGTTCTAACCTTCTCCTCGCCGGATCAATGTCGGCGATTATATACAGTTGATGATAGAAATATGGCAGAAGAAGGTGTAGTGTGCGGCCATGGTGTTGAGCGCGCAGACGAACACAGTTCGGTGCCGCTCGATGGAAGCGCAACGACGGCTGCTCGGCACGCCACGAGAAAAATGTCATCGAGGTGGGCGATGTTTTCAGCCTTCGTGCGCCAGTTCCACGCGAAGGTGCGTCGCGATGACTTGGCGGACGATCAACACCCGCGCTCTCATCATGATCAGCGTCACGGTACTGGCACGCGGCGACTCACCCGTCTGGCACAAGTCCGAGTCCGACATGTTCCCGGGTCACCACGACACCGAGTCATCGGCCTGACGTCCGCACATACAGCGCGAGGATCAACATGAGCAGCATCTCCGTCACTTCACGCCAAGCCGGTCGGCGAGCTGACGTTGCAGCACCTTGCATCGTCGTCCGTCGAATCTACGAACGGGATCCCCCGTCGACAGGCCGCCGAGTGCTGGTCGACCGCCTCTGGCCTCGAGGCGTCTCCAAGACTGAAGCCGCGCTCGACGAATGGGCCAAGGACGTCGCCCCCAGTGACGAGTTGCGTCGTTGGTACGGCCATGATCCGCAGCTGTTCGACAAGTTCGCCCGACGGTATCGTCGCGAGCTCCGCCATTCTCCATGCGCTGACATCGTTGCGAACCTGCTCGAGATTGCTCGCCAGGACGGCATCACCCTCTTGACCGCCACCCGCGACGTCGAGCACTCTGGTGCTCGCGTGCTGCAACGACACATGCTCGCTGATCTCGAGCGCATGAAAAAGAAGCCGTCGTGAACAACTTCGACGCGCCAGTTCGGCTAGGCCGACCGATCGATCGTCGCTGCAGGTACCGGCGCGACCGAGACGGAAGATGTCAGCGGCCGTAGCACAGTTGATCGGTGGCATTCGCCGCGAGCGGGGCCTCTTGCGCTGCGGTGATTTCGGCGTGCAGTGCGAGGGCGGATGGCGTGAAGTCGGCGAAGGGGACCGGCGTCGACAGCAGGTGGTTTGAACGGTTGACGCCGCGTACGGTCATCGCGAAATCTCGAGCGCCGACGGTCTGTGCGACGGCGGGCGAGACGAACCGCATCACCAGTGCGATGCGACGACCATCGGTGCCATTAGCCCCTGACCCGTGAAACATCAGACCGTGATGCAGCGACATCTCACCCGCCTGCAGCTCGACATCGACCAAATCGTCCGGATCGAAATCGACAACGATCTCCTGTCCACGCGACAGCAGGTTGTTCTCGTCGAACGTGTCACGGTGTACGACCTGCCCGCGCAGATGACTTGCACGAACGAACCGCATCGCACCGTTCGCGACGGTGGCATCTGACAGCGCGAGCCAAGCGGTGACGAGTCCGTCAGCACCGTTGAGGCCCCAGTACGTGAGATCTTGATGTACCGACAACAACTTAGATGTCTGTGGCTCCTTGACGATCAGCTCTGCCATCCAGCACAGAATGTCGGGCCCGATGAGTGACTCGACGGCGTCAAGAATCGCGTTTTGATGGGCGAGTCGCGCCGCCACGACACTCACGATGTGGAAATTCGCGCGCGTGTAGTCGACGAACGGCCGTGGGAGACCCGGGTCGTCGCGCCACCGTCGTTCGAAGCTCTCGATCTCGTCGCACCAGGCCGCAGTCTGCTCAGAGGACGCGACGCGCAGCGGAAACAGAAACCCGTCCTCACCAAAGGAAGCAACCTGTTCCCCGCTTAACGAACCGGACATACCAGGACTCCCATCGGTAACGCCAACGCCGCGCCCTCGCCACAATACGGCGCACGTTTCACCTCGGCAAGAGTGCTCGCTGGTCCCTGCCAATGCGCAACGAGTCAAAGCCGTGCCCATTCGTGAACCTCCTGGCATCACCGAACGAGATAGACGATGGCTACTATCACTCCAAAAACGATCACACCAAAGCGCATCTTCTTCGGTGG
>JBDTWJ010000188.1:0-6083 GCA_040006755.1 Ilumatobacteraceae bacterium
GGCCACTGGTGGAAGCTGACGAACAACACCCGAGGGTCGTCGTAGAACACCGCCTGCGTGCCGTTGCCGTGGTGCGCGTCGTAGTCGAGGATCAACACCCGCTCGTTCTGGTCGGCGAGCGACGCGGCGACAACCGCGACGTTGGAGATCATGCAGAATCCCATCGACTCGACGCTTGTTGCATGGTGACCCGGCGGACGAACGGCGCAGAAGGCCGCATCGCCGCGACCCTGGCGCAGTGCGTCGACGGCCGTCAGGCCGGCACCCGCGGCGAACGTCGCTGCATCGAAGCTGGCTGGACTTGCATAGGTATCGGGGTCGAGCCGGCCCCCGCCCTCTCCGCAGATCACTTCCATGCGCTCGAGGTACCAAGCCGGATGCACTCGCTCGAGATCCGCTCGCTCGGCCGGCCGTGGTTCGAGCGGAGTCAATGCGTCGCCGAGGTCGGCCAGCCGCACTCCTTCGAGCACCGCGGCCAGTCGCTCGGGGCGCTCCGGGTGGCGTGGCCCGGCGAGATGTTCGAGGTACACCGGATGAGTGGCGAACAGCACGGTCACGCCGTTGGACGCTACCTCCCTGCCACCGACTCGGGGCTACCGTTCCACTCGTGAAGCCGGCGATGCAAACTTTGACGACCGCTCCACTGATCCTTCGTGCGGGCGGCGTCATCGGCCGCGTCAGACCGTGGGCGTTCGAACCGAGTGTCGCCCATCTCGTGCTGTACAACCAGAGCAGGCTGCCGACACCATCTGACATCAGCGAATGGATCAGCGGTCTGCGCAAGGTGGGGTACGAGACCATCCGCACCGGTGCACTCGGTGCTCAGGTCGGTGCTCGATTCGAGCGACTCGGATTCGAACCCATCCAGAGCTTGGTGCTACTCGAGCACACGGAGATCGGATCGGTGGCCGCAACGTCGGGCAAGAGGTCTGTGGATGTTCTTCGGCTGTCTGCCGACGATGACGCCGATGCGAGCCAAGTCGATATCGACGCCTTCGGGCCGGGATGGTCCATCGACCGCGTCGGAATCAGCGATGTTCGATCGGCAACACCTCGTCACCGGGCCCGCGCGGTGCGATCGGAACAGAAGATCGTTGCCTATGCGATATCGGGACGCGACGGCAGGAACGGATACATCCAGCGACTCGCGGTCACGGTCAGTCATCAGAAGCGTGGATACGGCCATGCCCTGGTCACGGATGCGTTGCGTTGGATGGCGCGATGGCGCGTGCAGCGCGCGCTGGTCAACACTCATGTCGGCAACGAGGCTGCCTTGGCTTTGTATCACCGGCTGGGTTTCACCGAGCTCGCCGATCGGCTGCATGTCCTCGAACGGCGGATCGAGTGATCCGATTGCGTGGGCTGCTGACGGTCGTCGGCCTCATCTGCACTTCGTTGGTCACTCTCTTGCCGCCACTCGCCGAGGCAGCCGAGGGTGATCTTCGGTTGATTGCTCAAAGCTTCAACATTGCCGCCGATGGTTCGTTGACAGCAACCATCGCGATGCCGGCCAAGCTCGCCGAGACGGATCTGTCGACCGCCGTCATGGCGGTCGCGGTCGAGCAACGGGTCGAAAAGCGTGAGGACCTGGGCCCCATCATCAGCCGAACGATGTCGCGGCCCGACGACACGGTCGCAATCTCGCCAGCCTGCTGCGCCGGGCCGGGCCCGGGAGAGTTCACGTTCTCGATACCCCTCGAGATCGCTGAGGTCCGGCCCGATGCGCTCAGCATTCCTCGAGCCGGGCTCTACCCGGTGACGATCGCGGTCCAGCGCGAGGGGAGGGTCGTGTCGACCGTGTTGACGTTCATCAATCGGTTGCCGGCGGCCGGCGACGACGGCAGCGACGACGATCAACTGTCCGTGGGAGTGGCAATCGGCACGCAGAGCGCGGTGCACCTCGATAGCAAAGGCACAACCGGTCTCAACGACGCAGCAACGGTCGAGGAGATGACGAACCTCGCCGACACGTTGGACGCGCTGAACGTCAGCGGAACTCCATCGACCGTACGCGTCGAGCCAGCAGTACTCAATGGTCTGCAGCAGCTCGACCAACCGCTGTTCGCCAGATTGATCGCATCACTGCAACCGCACCAGGTCACCGCAGAACCCGAATGGCCCATCGATCCATCGGCTGCGGCCGCAGCGGGTCAGGGTCCGCTGTACACGACGTGGTTGCGCGATGGGCGGGCCCGTCTCGGGCTGCTGGGCCTGGGTCCGTCGAGCATCACCACCTCCACGATCGTCGCCGGTCAACCGATCAGCGGCGACGGCGCGGCGCTGCGTTTCGAACTCGGTGCCGCGTTGATGGTGATGACACCGAAGATGTACGACAATCTCGAGGGCACGATCTTCCAATACAGCGACTACAAGGGCGAACTGATCTCTGCACTGTTGCCGAACAACAGGAGCTTCGATGTAGCGATCGTCGATCACACGATTTCGAAACTGCTCGTCGATCCCCTTGCGACCGCCGAACTGACGAGGATCTACGCCGTCGCGAATCTGCTCGCCCTCAGGCAGGGCATCGAGACGTCCGGCGAGAACCTGCAACGACGCGCCGTAGTGATAGCTACGCCCGATCTCGGCGTGCCCGATGCCGGCCTCATCGGATCCATCACGCGGTTGATCGCCGAGACGCCCGGGCTCACCACTGCAACGCTCGATGACGTCGGGTTTCGAACCGATCGGCTCCTGATCGAGGGAGAGGAAAAGCCCGTCGCGCTTCCCTCGGTCGATGGCAGGGTCTTGACGGAGCGGATCTTCCGCAAAGCCAAGTTGAACGAGGCGATCGACGCGGTCGCGTCAATGCTCCCTGACGACAGCGAGCGTCCTCGGGCTTGGCGCGATCTCACCGAGTTGCTCCCCTCATCAGCGCTCAACGACGCCGGCGCCGAGAAGATGGACAGCACCATCCGCGCCGAGCTTGCCGAGATCCGCGCCGCAGTGCAGGTTCCGACCGCATACACCATCAACCTCCCGGGGAGTCGAAGCACCGTACGCCTCCGCTTCGTCAACAACTCCGATGTTCCACTGCTGATCAAAGTTCAACTGACGTCACCGCCCGGCAAGCTGGTCTTCGCCAATGATGCTCAACCAGTTCTGCTTCCGCCTGGCGAACCCACCAACGTTGCCATCGATGTCAGGGCGCTGTCGAACGGAACGTCCGGAGTCTCACTCGACGTGTTCACGCCGAACGACGTTCCACTCGTCGACACCGTGCCACTGAAGTTCCGAGTCAACGCCATCGGAGTCGGCAACGCAATCACCATTGCGCTGTTCGGGCTCGTGGTCCTGTGGTGGTTGCAACACATGCGATCCGTACGACGAAAGCGCCGGCGGGCTGTCCCAGCTACCCTGCCTGATTTGTGATCACCAATCGCGTTCGCATCGTCACCGACTCTGCGTGCGACCTCCCTCAGTCCGTTGCCGACGAGTTGGCCATCGAGATCGTTCCACTCACAATCCGCATCGATGGCAAGGAGTACGTCGACAGGCACGACCTGACCGTGACCGAGTTCTGGGCGAAGTGCGCCGCATCACCAACGCTGCCCGAGACAGCGGCGCCCTCACCCGGACAGTTCGAGCAGACCTATCGACAACTCGCCGCAGATGGCGCGAGCGCGGTCGTGACCATCTGCTTGAGCGGTGCGTTGTCGGCCACCATGCAGTCGGCCGAACTGGCCGCCCGCGCCGTCACCGACCTCGTTCCCGTCACGGTGATCGACAGCCGGTCTGCCACGCTGGGACTCGGGGCCATCGTGGCGTCCTGCGCCCGTATGGCTGCCGCCGGTGCGCGCAACGACGAGGTCGTCGCACATGCGCGCGATCTGGCAGGACGGACTCATGTGTGGGGTGCGCTCGACACGCTCGACAACCTGAAGAAGGGTGGTCGCATCGGAGGTGCCAAGGCGCTGCTGGCATCGGCCCTCGCCATCAAGCCGATCATCGAAGTACGCGACGGCAAGGTCGAGCAGGGCGGCAAGCAGCGCACACGCAGCAAGGCACTCGCCTTTCTGGTCGACAAGGTTGCCGCGGTCGAGGGTCTCGACAGCCTCTTCGTGATGCACGCCGACTGCCGCGACATCGATCAGTTCGTCGAGATGCTGCGTCCGCACGTCGACGGCGAGATCGTGGTCGGCGATATCGGGCCGGTGGTCGGTTCGCACGCCGGTCGAGGCACCATCGGCGTTGCGTTCTTCTCGCGCGACTGACTCATTGCCCGGAATCCCAAGCCCTGCGCCACTAGCGTTCGAGGGCGGACATGTCAGCAACGATCCCAGGGGCAGCCAGCCCCCCTCCTATCTCTGCGTCGATACTCGCCCAGCGTTACCAGCTGGAGCGACGACTCGCGCAAGGCGGCATGGCGGAAGTCTGGTTGGCGACCGATCTGGCACTCACGCGCCAGGTCGCGGTCAAGCTCCTGAAGCCGACGCTCGCCGCCGATCCGGTGGTGGCCGAACGCTTCCGCCGCGAGGCCATTGCTGTCGCGCAATTGAGCCACCCCAACATCGTGGCGGTCTACGACGCGATCGAAGACACCAGCGGAAGCAGCAGGCGACTCGCCGTCGTCATGCAACTCGTCAACGGCAAGAGCCTGCGCCAGTTGCTCGACGAACAACGTCGCCTCAGTCCCGATCTGACCATTCACATCGGATCGTGTGTAGCGGCTGCCCTCGATGCAGCGCACCGCGCCGGACTGGTGCACCGCGACGTGAAGCCCGGCAACATCCTGATCACTCCCGACGGTCGCGTGCTGCTGACCGACTTCGGTATCGCCAAAGGGCTCGGCGCCACCGGCGACGACCTGACGAGCGCCAACGTGATGATGGGCACCGCCAAGTATCTGTCGCCCGAACAGGTGCGCGGCAAGAAGCTCGACGGCCGCGCGGACCTGTACTCGCTCGGTCTGGTGCTCTACGAGTGCCTCGCCGGGCGCGTGCCCTTCCTCGGAGAGACCGACACCGACACCGCTTTGGCGCGGCTCAACCGCGACCCCACCGACCTCGCCCGGCTGCGACCAACGCTGCCGTACGGGCTTGCCGAACTGATCCACCGCCTTCTCGCCCGCCGGCCGATGGACCGTTTCGCGACAGGATCCGAGCTTCGGGTCGCGCTGACACGCATCGCCACGCGCGCCGACGACCCAACGGCTGCCGGCGCTCCGACTGCGGGAACCCCGGCGCCAGGCGCCGCACGACGTGCGACTGGTGAGAACCCGGTTGTCGCCGGCCTTCAACCCGACGCTGTCGGCAACTACCGACCCGTGGCACGCACCGGTCGACCGGTCGGCCCCGCCCACCGCAGTGATCGCACACCAGCGCATCCGGGTGATCGCACGCCTGCGAGCACGACTCGACCGAGTCAGCGACCCAATCGCACCTTCGAGCAGCGCCGCGGACCTTCCCTGCTGGTGGTTGGAGGCCTGCTGACCGCCGCACTCGTGCTCGGCGGTCTGCTCTGGGCCACGCTGCGCGACGACACTCCACCCAGCGGCGATTTCACTGCTCCATCGACGGTCGTACCCATCACCACGACAATGACTCCCGACGCCTCGATTTCGAAGATTCAACAGGTCACGACGTACGACCCTGAGGGTGACGACGGCCAGGAGAACGACAACCTCGTAGGGCTGTCGATCGACGGTGATCCGGCCACCGTGTGGTCGACGCTGTGCTACGGATCGCGGACCCTCGGCGGCAAGACCGGCGTTGGAGTGGTGGCCGACTTGGGCACCGCCGGGATGGGAACATTTGCCGTCTCGGTCGCCAGTGCGCCGTTCCAGATCCAGATCCTCACAGCGGGAGATGGTGCAATTCCGGCACAGATCGCCGACTGGGGATCGCCTCTGAAACGAGCGGTGGGGGCCGATCCCGAGGTTGTCACCGTGTCGATCAACAAGCCCACTCGATACGTGCTCGTGTTGTTCAAGCAACTGGCCAAGACGCCGGAGTGCACCAAGAATCCGTACCGCGGCGATATCTCGGAAATGAGCTTTGTCGCCACCTGAACGGGCCGTCGGCTTGTAGTCTCGCCGCCATCGCAACGCAGCTCGCCGACCACGAGCTGGTGACTGCAGCCCA
>JBDTWJ010000189.1:0-6081 GCA_040006755.1 Ilumatobacteraceae bacterium
CGCGTACGATCCCGGCCCCGTCGACGGCTACTTCGGCCATGCCACCCGCCGCGCCGTATGGGCATTCGAGAAGCTGTCGATGTCAACCCTGCGAGAGGATGCCTCGGGCGTCGTCACCGGTGCTGTCTGGGACGCAATGCTCGCCGCCGTTGCAACGGTGCCACGACGCACAGGCCAAGGTGACCAGCACACCGAGATCTACCTTCCCGAACAGGTCATCGCCGTGTTCCAAGCCGCCCGCCCGGTGCTGGTGTCCCACATGTCGAGTGGGACTGGTGACGATTGGTGTGACCTCGTCACCATCGACGTTGACGAACGAGGATTCAAGCTCGACGAAGCGATCGAACGAGACGTGTGCGGGACCTCCACTACCCCCGGCGGAGTGTTCGAGTACTTCCGTCGGGTCCCCGGCATCCGCAACGGCGCACTCGGGTCGATGTGGAACCCCGTCTACTTCAACTACGGCATCGCCGTCCACGGTGCGATCGACGTACCACTCCACCCTGCTTCGCACGGATGCGTTCGCATTCCCATGCACATCTCCGACTACTTCCAGACCCTCGTCGCAGACGGCGACCGGGTCATGGTCTGGAATGGTGAGCAAGAGCCCGAGCAACTCAGCGAGCGACAGATGCTGCCCGTGTTCGACTACCCCAACCCGACCAGCACGTCAACGACCACGACAACACCCCCGACGACTACGACTATGACGCTCCCAACATCATCGAGAGTCACGTCCACCTCCACGACAACGAGCCTTCCGACCGAGTGAGTCCTTCGACCTCACGTTCAGCGGGTGTCGACAGTGCCATGTCGGCATTTGAGGTCGTGTCTCAACATACCGATGAGTCGGCCACGTCGAGAATGAGTCCGATGGCGAGTCCTGGGTCGGTCAGCGGCAGCTGATGGTCACCGCGCCAGGCCCGGTACGCAACGTTCGGGTGGGTGCAAGCGATCTCCTCGAGAAACGGGTGGTTGCAGACCGGGTCGTCGCGGCCGGCCACGATCATCACGGGCACGGTGACGTCAGAAAGCCAGCCGGCGGCGCCACTGTCGAGCACGAGCCTTTCGAGCGTCTCAGAGTACGAGGCCCAAGTGTGCTCGACGCCGTCACGTGCGATTCGCGCCGGAAGGTCCGGGCGGCTGAGCTCGGCCAGCAACGCTGCCAGCCGCCGGTGAGCGCACGACCAACGACACACGAGTGCAGCGAAGTTGCCATCGTTGGCGAAGAGTCGTGCCGTCAGACCCAACCGCTTGACATGACGTCGAGCGTCGATGGCATCGGGGTAGAGAGGTGGCCCGAACATGATCACGGCACGTACCCGGTCGGGGCGGGTTGTTGCGAGACGCAGCGCGACGATGGCGCCTGCCGAGTGCGCCACCACGACAGCGGGCTGATCGACGCGGACAGCGTGGAGGCACGCTTCGATGGCCGCTACGTGTTCATCCGGCCCGTAGCCGACGGTCGGTCGTGGCGATGCGCCGAACCCGAGGAGATCGGGAACAACGAGACGATGTTGATCGCCAAGCCGATCGTAAGCCGAGCCCCAATAGTCACCCGAAGCCCCAAGCCCGTGGAGCAGCACGATCGGAGCGCCCTCGCCTACTATCCGGGCGGCAAGAGGTAACGACATCGTGCGCAGCCGTGGTCGGTCCCAGTGGACGCGGGATCGTCGGGAGACTGCGAGGCGTCGCTGGATCCCGGCTGCGATTGAAACTCCTACACCGACAACGAGAAGACACCGGCGAGTCGCCACCGATGACCTGGTCAACGGCGGACGTGCGGCTCCCATCAGGTTCGCGCGGACGATTGTCGGCCGGCCTGCGCGACCAACGCTGCCGCATCGATCACTTTGATCGAGCGGTATCCGACGTCGATGAGTCCACGACGATGAAGGTCGCTGACCACCTTGTTCACCGACGGCCGCCGCGCGCCGAGGAGGGCAGCGACCGTCGCCTGCGAATACGGAAGTTCGTCGTCCACGGCTTCGTCGAGGATGACCCGTGCAACCTGCTCGGAGAGTGGCACGCCGAGCAGGTCGACCAGGCGCTGCTGGCTCGTTGCAAGTCGACTCGCTACCGCGATCAGCCAGCGGCGAGCGAGCTCGGGATGTTGGCCGAACATCTTCGCGAAGAGGTCATTGTCGAGCCGATGGCAGATCGAGTCCTCGAGTGTTTCAGCGGAGTAGGGCTGCGGCATGTTGAGCAGCATCGAGACATCCCCGTCGAGATCTCCCGGACGAAGTATCGAAAGGATCACACGCTCCGCGCCGGCTCCCGCGAACAGCCCGATGGATCCGGAGCGGACCACCCACACTGCGGTTGACATCTGCCCAGCAACGAACACCACCGCGCCGCGGGAAAACCTCACCGTCGACAGTTCGGCGGCAAGCAACTCCAGATCAGAAGGAGAAAGGTGCGGAACTGATCCACGACCGACGCACCGAGCAACCCACGCGGCCTGGCGCATCGAGTCATCAACCGTGGCGCCGGGTCGCCGACCTTCGAGCCACCGGCTCACCGTCGTGCACCGACTCTGTCAGCAACCTGACACTCCTGAACGAGGAGCGCTACTCGGCGGGTTCCCTGTTGTAACTCGACACAAGGAGACACCAACATGAACGCACGAAAGATCATCCAAGGAGCGCTACTCGGAGCAGTGGGCGGCATGGTGATGGCGATGTGGTCCATGATCGCACTCGCTGCAACCGGCGATGGGTTCTTCGCCCCCGTCAACTTCATCGCACACTCGCTCTGGCGTGGGGCGCCACTCGACGGCGGGTTCAACGGCGCCGCCTTCGTCCTGGGAATCGTCATCCACATGATGGTGTCGATGATGCTCGGCGTCATGATCGTCATCGGCGCCAGCCGCAGGTCGATCTCGACCACCGGAGCCGTTGCCGTATCGATCGGCGTGCCAATGGCGGCATGGGCCGGTCAGCTCGCGGCGTGGAATGCGATCGATCCCGACGCCCGGTCACTGTTCACCCCGTGGGTGCTATTCGTCGGCCACCTCATGTTCGCAATGGTCGCCGCAGGGTGGACCATCCTCGCACGCAGACACACGACGACTCCCGCCGCCTCAGGTCCTCAGCGCCCCCACGCTCACGCCTGATCCCCAGAAACCCCTCGCGGTGCCCGGGAGCCAACTCGCTCCCGGGCACCGTCGCGCGTGGTGGCGGACGTCGTCAGCGATGATGGTGTGGTTGTCGAGGTAGTAGATGACCGCACAATCAGGTGTCGGGCAGTGTTGCCACGATCCCTCGATGGCTTCGGCGAGGTGGGACCGGACGGGTAGCGCTCCGACAGCTGGGCCCGTGAAACCACAACTGGGGCAAGCGGTGGGATCGATCGATTGGTCGGTGGTACAGCACTGGCTCACGTTCTTCCTCCGGGTCCGGCTGATGGACGATCGGCCTGCGTGACCGCTATCGGAGACGAATACTTGCCCGTGTCGTGGGGGATCGTGAGGAACGTCCGTCGGCGTGCTGTGACGCCGAAACGTCGCAGGTCGACGTCGACCGCCTTCGGCGCCAGCGGACAAATCCGATGAGGACGACTCCAGAAGCGACTCCGGCAATCATCCAACTGCCGAGCCCGATTCCGGAGACCACGCCGACCACGCCAACCGACGCCAACAGCGGGAGCCCGCAACACAATCCCAACATGGCAGCGGCCGCCGCGAACGGGCCGATCGTCGATGCCCTCTCATTCATCGTCGAGCCTTCGCCGCTGAGTTGCGATCACGAAGCCAACGCTAAACCTTCTCCCGCGGAACAAGGTCAAGGGATAAAGTGGTGAAGATGTTGATCGGCCAGCTCGCTGAAACGCTCGGGATCCCGACCGCGACCGTTCGGCTCTACGAACGCAAGGGACTCTTGCCCGACCCCCGGCGCGCCGAGAACGGCTACCGCGTCTACGACGACACGACGCTTGCCCGGCTCCGGTTCATCCGCACGGCCCAGGCCGCTGGGCTCACACTCGCTGAGATCTCGAGCGTCCTGCATGTCCGCGACGACGGCACTGCGCCGTGCAGCCACGTTGACGACCTGCTCGCGACCAAGCTCGCCGACGTTCGACAACGTCGCCGACAGCTCGCGGCGCTCGAATCCGAACTCGCCCAGCTTCTCGCCCGCAGCAGACAACTCGACCCGGCCGACTGCACCACTGGCGAGATCTGTCACATCTTCAACACGAGCAACAGCGTCACCGAGTCGACGTTCGGCTAATCCAATTCGTCAGCCCCCTCGGTCGAGCGACGCTTCGCACGCTTGCAGAGATGAGCTCTTGACCTTGTCCTGTGAATCAAGGTTTACGGTGAACCCAGTGGATGTCACCTTGAAGTCCACTCACCCCACCATCAAAGGAACCCAGAACGATGAGCGACCCGCATGACCTGATCGTGATCGGTGCCGGCATGGCCGGAGTCGCGGCGGCCAACAAATGTGCCTCGGCGGGATGGCGAGTGGCGATCGTCGACGAACTCCCCTACGGCGGCACCTGCGCGTTGCGTGGTTGCGATCCGAAGAAGATCTTGCGACGCGGAGCCGAGATCATCGACAACGCTCAACTCATGAGCGGCAAAGGCATCGACGCCAACGGCCTTGTCATCAACTGGGCCGACCTGATGAAGCACAAGCACGGCTTCACCGACCCCGTCCCCCAGAACATGGAAGACGACCTGCACCACAACGGCGTCGAGACACTCCACGGGACCGCGGTGTTCACGGCACCGAACATGCTCGACATCGATGGCACCAGCCACGAAGCGCGCCATTTCATGATCGCCACCGGCGCCCGGCCCCGACCCCTCGATTTCCCCGGCGCCGAGCACGTCATCGACAGCACCGACTTCTTGAACCTCGACGAGCTGCGCGCCCGGATACTGTTCATCGGTGGTGGGTTCATCTCCTTCGAGTTCGCCCACATCGTCGCGCGAGCCGGGAGCAACCCGGTGATCGTCGATCGCGGCGCCCGACCACTCAAAGGGTTCGACGCCGACCTCGTCGAACTGCTGATCACCCGCAGCGCTGACGTCGGCATCGACCTCCACCGCAAGACCGTCGTCACCTCGATCGAACCCACCGGCAACAGCTATCTGGTCACCGTCGAAGGATCAGGTGAAACGACGACCATCGACACCGACCTGATCGTCCACGGTGCCGGCCGTATCCCCGAGTTGTCCCGACTCGGGCTCGACGCCGCCGACGTCGCATACGGCGACCAGGGTGTGCACGTCGCCGACCATCTCCAGAGCACGACCAACCCACGTATCTATGCTGCGGGCGACTCTGCCGACAGCCCCGGTATGCCGCTCACCCCCGTCGCTGTGTTCGAAGGCAAAGTCGCCGCGTCGAACATGCTCAAGAACACCACGACCATCCCCGAATACGACGGCGTGCCCACCGCAGTGTTCACGATCCCCGAACTCGCACGGGTCGGACTCCTCGAAGACGACGCCCGAGCGAGGGGCATCGAACTCGACGTCCGCTACCGCGACACCAGCGGCTGGTACTCCAACTACCGGATCGGCGAAACCACCGCAGCGGTCAAAATCCTCGTCGACACCTCGAACGACACCATCGTGGGCGCCCACATGTTCGGGCCCGAGTACGGCGAACTCATCAACTTCTGCGCACTCGCCATCAAACTCAAACTCACCACCCGACAACTCAAATCGATGACTGCCGCCTACCCCACCGTCACGTCCGACCTCGGATCGATGCTCTGAACGCGCGCACTTTGCTGCGGGGCGGTGACGCCGCCGCAGTCTTCGCCCCGCGATCCCTCATCTGAGTGCTGACCAGCCTCGGCCATTGGATCTTCCTTTCGCGTGTTCGACCGCCCTCGTTGGGCGATCGGTCACGGCTGTGTGTTGGGTTTCTTCGTCGATCCGAGCGCCACGATCGGACCAGTCGTTCGTCGTCATAACGAGGCTCCGGCGGCGTCGGTCGACGCGTCTGCACGGAGCACGCGGAGGATGCTGCTCGAGGTGAAGTCGGGTGCCGGCCCGACGCCGATCGCGACATACACCGACGGCGGTATCGAGATGTCGGCGAGGTAGAGCTCGCCGACGCGGTC
>JBDTWJ010000190.1:0-6074 GCA_040006755.1 Ilumatobacteraceae bacterium
TGGTCCGTGTTTGCTGCGGACCCGTGGTCCGTGTTTGCTGCGGACCCGTGGTCCGATGTGACAAGGGCCGAGCCATGTGGCCCGGCCCAAGAATGATGCGACTAGCGGCGCAAGCCGTTCTTCTGAACGATCTGGCGATAGCGCTCGATATCGATGTTGCGAGCGTAGTCGAGCATTCGACGACGACGGCCGACCAGCATGAGCAGACCACGACGGCTGTGATGGTCTTTCTTGTGGTTCTTCAGGTGCTCGGTGAGCTGGTTGATCCTGGCGGTGAGCAGTGCTATCTGCACTTCCGGCGAACCGGTATCGCTCTCGTGCACCTTGTGCGCGTCGATCGTGTCCTGTTTGGACATCTCGTAGCCTTCCTTGGGTCGGAGGTCGCGCCCCGGCTCGGAGGAGTCGGCACGCATCACGCCAGAGGTTGAGCCCCAGCGGACCCGGTAATACTACCGTCACAAGGCCTGATTGCCGACTTCGTCACCGAGAATGCCCTTGCAGACGCCCCTACACTTCGCCAATGCCGGAGGCGCGGTCAACCACATCCGCGGTGTCGCTGCGGGGGCTGCGCAAGTCGTTCGGCGCCCTCGAGACCATCGCCGGCATCGACGTCGAGATCGCCGAAGGTTCGTTCGTCAGCGTGATCGGACCGTCTGGATGCGGCAAATCCACTCTGCTGCGGGTCGTTGCCGGGCTCGAACACGCTTCGTCCGGTCAGGCGCTGGTGTACGGCGAACCGGCCATTGCGGCCCGACGGCACAAGCAGGTGGCGATGGTGCCTCAGCACCCTGGCCTGCTGCCGTGGCGGACCGTTCGCACCAACGCCCGGCTGCTGCTCGACGTCAACTCCAAGGCGAACGGCCCGACGACCAGCGATCCCATCGAACTGCTCGAGCGGGTGGGCCTCGGATCGTTCCTCGACGCCCACCCACACGAACTGTCAGGCGGCATGCAGCAACGAGTGGCGTTGGTGCGAGCCCTGGCATTGGGAGCACCGCTGCTGGCGATGGACGAGCCGCTCGCAGCGCTCGACGAGATCACTCGCGCGGAGATGCGCGGATTGTTGAACCATCTGGTCGAAGGACGCGGCGTCACGACGCTGTTTGTGACCCACTCCATCAGCGAGGCGGTGGCATTGAGCGACCGGGTGTTGGTGAGCTCACCTCGCCCGGCACGGATCGTCGCCGACATCGAAATCGATCTGGCTCGTCCGCGACGAAGCGACATCGACGATGATCCGCGGTTCTTCGAACTGTGCACGCACGTGCGCCACGCGCTGTTGCACGGCGCAGCGAAACCTGCATCGGACGACGGCGCGCACTGATGAGCAACGTCCGCAATCGATACATCGCGCCGATCGTGGGCCTGCTGCTGTTCTTCGGCACGTGGGAAGCGCTGGTGCGCCTCTTCGGCATCCGTCCGTTCGTCTTGGCGAGGCCCAGCCGCATCGTGCAATACCTGGCGAAGTTCCCTGACGACTACTTCCGGGCGGGGCTCATCACGATGAAGCACGCCTCGCTGGGCTTCGCGATAGCGATTCTCGTTGCGCTGGTCGTCGGTGCCGCGATGGCTGCGTCGAACTTCGTCGAGCACGCCACCCAACCCGTGTTGACCCTGATCGCGGTCACACCCTTCGCGGCCTACATCGCGTCGGTCAAGATCGGCCTCGGGCTGTTCTCCGACAAGCCCGTCGTGTTCATCGTCGCGTTGGTGTCGCTGCCGGCGTTTGCATTCGCCTCTGCCGACGGCATGCGCGGCGCCGATCCGTCGACCCGAGAACTGCTCGCCTCAGTCAACGCGTCGCGGTGGGAGGTGTTGTGGCATCTCCGGCTGCCTTCGGCGCTCCCATCACTGTTCACAGCCGCGAAGTACAACACGGGTCTCGCGCTCATCGTCGCGTACCTCGCCGAGAGCGGAACGGGCGGCTTGGGCGAGATCGGCAACCGCGCGATCGCCGGCAACCAGGGCGATCGGCTGTGGGCCGCGATCCTCTCGATGGCGCTGCTGGGAACCATCACCCTGGTGCTGCTCAACATGCTGCAGCGGGCGGCGATGGGATGGCACGTGTCACAGCGCACGCAACAAGGGTGACCGGGTACGGTGCAACCGATGGCCGACCTCGTTGACCTCCGATCTCGCATCGATCACCTCGACGCCGCGCTGATCGCGATCGTCTCCGAGCGTCTAGCGGTCTGCCGTCAGGTCGCAGCGGTGAAGGAGAACTCCGATACTCCGGTCATCCAACCGGCGCGGGTGCGCGACGTCGTGGTGACGCGCCGGCAACAAGCAATCGAGGCAGGGATCGATCCCGACTTCGCCGAGCAGCTCTTCAGGGTGTTGTTGACCGAAACCCACCGCATCGAGGTGGCCGGCCATCGACCCGACGCTGCTCCCGAGAAGCCGGCTACCACCGGCGAGGCCCGCTCGGGGCTCGACACCGTCGCAACTCGTATCGATCACATCGTGATCGCCGTCGACGATCTCGACCTCGCGACGACGACGCTGCAGTCGCGTTTCGGATTCCGCCAAGTTCCGATGGCCGGCACCCCGCAACCCGGGATCTGCACGCTTGCGGCCGGTGGTGTGACGTTGGTGCTCGTCGGCCCTCAGGCATCGCCCAGCGTCGCTGAGTATCTCCAACGGCACGGTCCCGGTGTGCAGCACGTTGCGGTCGAGGTGCTGAACGCAGGCTTCGCCCGCGCCTGTCTGGCCGATGCCGGCACTCCACTGCTGACCGAGGTGCTGGTCGACGACGACGGACACGAGCAGTTCTTCGCCGCCAGCGAGCCAGCTGCCGGCATTCAACTGGGTTTCATCTCCCGCACCGGTCACCGAGTGGGGGTCGGAGCCGACAATGTGCTTGCACTCTTCGACGCAATCCGGACCACGGCGCCGTGAACCACCTCGCAGTAGTGTCGGCACACACATGACCGGTACGGCGCTTCGTCGCGCGGCAATCTTCTCCCTGCTTCCGCTGACACTCGTCGCTTGCAGCAGCGATGACTCGGCGCGGCCCTCGACGACGGCGGCCACTGGCGACAGCGTCTCATCGGTCGACAGCACCACTCCGCCCGCGCTCGACACCACGCCACCTCCACCCGACACGATTCCGCCGATCTCGTCCGTCGCATCCAGTGAAGCGTTTCCGGCCGATCGGTGCGAGGCCAACAAAGCCGCAGGCACCATCAACTACCTGTCCAGCTTCGACTTCTCCGCGTCGGCTTCGATCGTCGACGTGCTGGTCGCCAAGCAGAAGGGGTACTTCGACGACCTGTGCCTCGACGTCAAGGTGTCGGCGAGTTTCTCCGTCGAGAACTATCCCTTGATCGCTGCCAACGAGGCCCAGTTCTCGTCCGGCGGATCCTTCAGCGAGGTCGTCGACTATGCGGGTCGCAATGAAGCCGGGTTCGTCGCACTGTCCGTCGAAGGCCGCACCGGCATCGACGCGCTGATCGTCAAGGACGGGCAGAGCACTGAGTTGGCTGATCTCAAGGGCAAGACCATCGGGGTCAAGGGCGCCATCACACCGTCGGTCGCGGCGATGTTGAAGAAGGCAGGCCTCACCGAAGGCACCGACTACAACACCGTCGACATCAGCAGTCTCGGGTTCGACCCGAAGGTGCACATCGCGATCCCCGAAATCGTCGGGTTCCCCGGGTTCAAGAGCAACGAGCCGTTGCAATTGAACGCCGCCGGAATCCCGTTCAAGCTGTACGACCCGGCCGACTACGGCATACCCGGCAGTTTCGGTGTGATCTACACCAACTCCACCTTCCTCGCCGACTTCCCCATCGCCGCCGAAGACTTCATGCGCGCCACGATGAAGGGGCTGGCCGATGCCTTGGCTGATCCGAAGGCCGCTGCAGACGTCGCCGTGGCCATGATCAACGCCAACGGAAACGCCGCGCACCTGTCGCCCGACGGCGAGATTGCCCGTTGGGATGTCGAGTCGAAACTGATCTCCGGCTCGACTGCCAGCGACCTGCCCGTCGGCGTTCCGGATCCTGCGCTCCTGCAGAACGAAGTCGACACATACGTGGAGATCGGGTTGTTCGACGGTCAGATTCCCGACATCACGACGATCCTCAACACCACCGTGGTGCTCGGCCTGTACGACGACAACGGCAAGGTCATCTGGCCCGCCGCCTGATCGTTACGAGTCGAGGACGCGTCGGGCGTGCTCAACGTCGTGCTTCAATTGCGTGATCAGAGCGTCGATGCCGTTGAACTTTCGCTCGCTTCGCAGGAAGTGAGTGAAGCGCACCTCGGCGCGTTCGCCATAGATGTCGCCTTCGAAGTCGAGAAGATGTGCCTCGAGCAGCGAGTGGTCAGCGTGCTCGTAGAACGTCGGCCGCCGACCGAGGTTGATGGCACATTGGTGAATGTCGCCGTTGGGTCGCTCGTACCAACCGGCATACACCCCATCGGCGGGGACGCACACGGCGTTGGGCACCTCGACGTTGGCGGTCGGAAACCCGAGCAGTCGCCCGCGCTGGTCGCCGACGACCACGATCCCTCGAGCCTCGAACGGACGACCCAGCAGCTCCGCCGCTAGTTCGACCTGACCGCCCGCGAGTGCACGGCGGATTGCCGTCGAACTGATCGACTCGTCGACCCCGTCGGGTCGCTGCACCAGCTCCAGTGGATGCACCTCGAAGTTGCCCTCCACGCCGAGCTTGCGAAGTAGCGCCACGTTGCCCTCGCGACCACGACCGAAGTGGAAGTCCTCGCCGACAACAACGATCGACGTGTCGAGACAGTCGATCAGCGCGCGCCGAACGAAGTGGGCGGGATCTTCGCGTGACTGGACTTCGTCGAAGCGGATGACGATCGTCGCGTCGAGGCCCGTTGCGGCAAGTAGCTCGAGCTTCTGATCGAGATCCGTCAGCAACTTCGGTGCCGACTCGGGACGCACGATCGACGCCGGATGACGATCGAATGTCATCACCGCCGAACGTGCTCCGGTCGACGACGCGAGCCGGCGAACCTCCTCGATGATTGCTCGATGACCGCGGTGCACGCCGTCGTATGCGCCGATCGTCAGCACGGTCCGCTCGCCCGTCCACGGCGGCGAGTCGAGATTCGTGACGAGTTGCACGAGGTGGGACGCTACCCCCGCTGCTGACGTGTCAACGAAGTGCTAGGCGACGACGACGGCGGGCTTGGCCACGGCTCCGAACAACTCGTACACCGCGAGCAGAGATCCCTGACCATCGACCACCGCCCACGGACCATCACCTTCGAACCGATCGAGCACCCGGCCGTGACGCACCATCTCAGCGGATGCATCGTCGACGGTGACATGCGGGTAGTCGCGCAACGCGTCCGCCGGCGCGATCAACTCGCACTCATCAGGCGGTCGCGCTTCGCTGTCGACGAAGCTGCCGACCGCGGTGCGACGCAGATCGCGCAGATGCGCTCCGCCATCCAGCATCCTCCCGAGGTCGTCGGCCAGCGTTCGGATATAGGTACCCGCCGAGCACCGCACCTCGACTCGAAGTATCGATGGCTCGTCGGTCGCGGCGACGACGAACGAGTAGATCGTGACCGGACGCGGCTGTCGTTCGACCTCGATGCCTTCACGAGCAAGTTCGTGCAGGCGCTTGCCATCGACGCGCACGGCGCTGACCATCGGCGGGATCTGCGTAATAGGCCCGGTCAAGTGTTCGGTCGCGACCCGTTGCGCCATGTCGGCCGTGACTCCCGACATGTCGAACGTACCGGTGACCTCGCCACTGGAATCAAGTGTCGACGTCGACGTACCCAGCACGATGTCTGCCGTATACGTCTTGCCGAGCGCCGTCAGGAATCGCAGGAGCCTGGTCGCCTTGCCGACGCCGACCAGAAGCACACCGGTTGCATCGGGATCGAGGGTGCCGGCGTGGCCGACCTGACGCTCGTCGAATCGCCGGCGCAACATGCCGACGACATCGTGACTCGTGACTCCCGCCGGCTTGTCGACCACGGCCAACCCATGCTTGGTGGGTGGCTTACGTTGCGCCATCACGCTCAGTTTCGGCACGCTCAGTTTCGGCACGCTCAGTTTCGGCACGCTCAGTTTCGGCACGCTCAGT